>CAMYMQ010000359.1 GCA_947259335.1 uncultured Alphaproteobacteria bacterium
AGCTACGGCGGGGCGGGCGAGAAGGCCGTTGCCGAGCGGCTGTCGCGCCACGCCCGCAGCCTGATCCCCGCCCGCGGCGACCTCGACCGGGCCGGCCGGATCGACCTGTTCGCGGATCTGATCGCCCAGGTCGACGCCACGGTCGACCGGGTGGCCGCGAACACCGACGTGCCCGGCGCGGTGGCCGTCTTCCTCCGGGACCAGAACCTGCCGGCCCGGGCGGTCCGCGCGCCCGATCCGCGTCTCGACGCAATCCCCTGGGCCGACCAGCCGCAGCTCGACCTGCACACCGGCAAGGCCGAGCCGGTGGACGAAGTCTCGGTCACGGGCGCCTTCGGGGCGATCGCCGAGACCGGCACCCTGATGCTCACCTCAGGGCCCGACGGCCCGACCACGCTCAATTTCCTGCCGGAGACCCATGTCGTCGTTCTGTGGGCCGACCAGATCACCGGAAACTTTGAATCTCAATGGGATGCGTTGCGTTCTTCCCACGGTGAAGGCAAGATGCCGCGCACCGTTAACTTCATCACCGGCCCGTCGCGCAGCGCCGATATCGAGCAGACGCTCCAGCTCGGCGCCCACGGCCCACGCCGGCTCCATGTGATCATCGTCGATGAGCCGCCGCCCGAAACCGCCCGCTGACCAGCGCCCCGACCGGCCCGACGACGACGCCCGGCTGTGGGCGGAGCTTGCCCGGTCGGTCACTCCGCTCAAGAAGGACGGTGGCCGCGCGCCGGCGAAACCCGCCTCGGCATCCCCGGCTGCCGACCGGGCCGGGACGACGGCGCGAAAGGCTGCCTCCGCCGAGCCGCAGCCGAAGGCGCGGCTCGATCCACCCGTCATCGGCGGGAACCGGGCTGCTGAAACACCGGTCACGGTTTTCAGCCCATCCGCCGCGGGGCTGCACCATGGCGATTCGCCGGGGGTCGACAAGCGCACGGCTACGCGCTTCCGGCGGGGCCTCATGCCCATCGAGGCGACCCTCGACCTGCACGGCTACACGCGGGAAAGCGGCCGGTCGGCGCTGACCAGCTTCCTCGAAACCCAGCAGGCCAGCGGCCGGCGCTGCGTGCTGGTCATCACCGGCAAGGGCCTCAAGGGCGAAAGCTGGACGCCCGGCGTGTTGCGCGAGGCCGTGCCCGGCTGGCTGAACGCGGCGCCTCTGCGCGGGATCGTGCTGTCCTTCTCCTTTGCCCAGCCCCAGCATGGGGGCTCGGGCGCGCTCTATGTTCTGCTGAAGCGCCGCCGCGACAAGGCGTGAGCCCGGCATGACCGTGGCCGAGACCCCGCTCGCGCCGTTCGGGCCCGATATCTGGGTCAAGCGGGTGCCGTTGCGTTTCTTCACCTTCCCGATGGGCGCGCGGATGACGGTGATCCGCCTGCCCGGCGACGCGCTGTTCGTTCATTCGCCCGTGAAACTGACGCCCGAGACGCGAAGCGCGGTCGAATCGCTGGGAACTGTGCGATTCCTGATCGCGCCCAACCGGCTGCATCATCTGTTCGTCGGCGACTGGGCGGCGGCCTTTCCCGAGGCGGAACAGTGGGGCGTGCGCGATCTGATGAAGAAGCGGGCGGATCTGCGCTGGACGGGGGTCCTGGGGGACGCGTCGGAACCCGGATGGGCCGGGGCGATCGACCAGGCTATCCTGTCTTCGTGGTTCCAGGACGAGGCGGTCTTTTGCCATCGCGCGTCGAAGACGCTGATCGTCGTCGATTTCCTCGAATCGGCCTGGCCGGAGGACGGCTGGCACTATCGGCTCTTCGCCCGGGCCGCTGGGACGTGGAAGCGCGCGACCACGACCTACGACCAGCGGCTGACCTTCCGGCGCCGGGTGAAGCTGCGCGGGACGGTCCGGCGCATCCTCGGCTGGGACTTCGAGCGGATCGTCCTGGCCCACGGCCGGCTGGTCGAGACGGACGGGAATGCCGAATTCCGGAAAGGCGTGGCCTGGCTGAGGCCATAGCGGCTGACGCCGGAAAAACGTATACCTAATTTCGTGTTTTCAAAGACTTAGTGGCTGGAGTGAGAGTCAGGTCGCCGGACATGGGGGCTCTGGATCAGATCGATCACTCAGGGGCCTATTCCAATTATAATTCAATTAGTTACCTCCAATAGCTCTCGCGGTCCCGCAACAGCCGTCTCTCAGGGTGGTTCTCGATCGCGAAGGCGCCTCGGGCCCGGTGTGCGTCGGGTTCGGCCGGCTTGGTCCGGACCGTCCGGCAGGCCCCTGGGGAGGGGCGCTCCGGGACGGTAGCTGCCCGGCGGTCAATGGGCGCGAGTGTGACGGTGGCCCGATTCTGACCCGCTTCGTCCTGGGGCCAAAGAGCTTTCGTCGGTCCGAACCGGCCCCTCCGCCGAGGCATTTCATGGTAAAGGCGAGGGGTGCCGGCGGAGGGATCGTGAGGGAAGCAACCCCAAGAAACCCTTGTTTTTCGCCGAATCGATGGTGGCCCAACACCCCGGTGTCGCGCCAACCGCGACCTGGCGCGCGTCGTCCCTCTATAGCGCTGCCGGGGACTGCCATCCCCGGCACGCGGGATGTTCCGGTGGCGGACGCAGGCTGGCGCGGGAGCCGGGCAGGCGCACGCGCGGAGTGCCGTCGAGCGCGGTCGCCACCCTGCGGGCCG
>CAMYMQ010000360.1 GCA_947259335.1 uncultured Alphaproteobacteria bacterium
CGCTCAGGCCCCCGCCGAGCGCGAGGAAGCCGCGACGCGACAGCGGCAGGGCGGGCCCGCGGGTCGGGCTGTCATGGGTGTCATGGGTGTCCGATGTCATGGCTCAGCCCTCCTTCGCGGCGCGCTGGATGGCGGCGACGATCCGGACATAGGTGCCGCAGCGGCAGAGATTGCCGTCCATATGGGTCACGATCTGTTCGCGGGTCGGCGCCCTGGTCCTCGCCAGCAGCTCGGCCGCCTTCATGATCTGTCCCGACTGGCAGTAGCCGCACTGGGGCACCTGCTCGGCGATCCAGGCCTTCTGCAGCGGGTGGCCCGCGTCGGGCGCCAGGCCCTCGATGGTCGTGACCGCCGCGCCCTTCACGTCCTCCAGCGCGACCTGGCAGGACCGCTCGGCCTTGCCGTTCACATGGACCGTGCAGGCGCCGCACAGACCGACGCCGCAGCCGAACTTGGTGCCGGTGAGCCGGAGATGGTCGCGGATCGCCCACAGAAGTGGCGTGTCCGGCTCGGCGGCGACGTCCACCGCCCGTCCGTTGACCGTGAATGAAACCATGGCTGGACCCCTTGCCCGCCGTGCCCCGGCACGGCCGATTGTCGCTCTGGATCTGACCCGGCCAGTGCACGTCCCGATTGAGGTCAATTTTGGGCGGCCGTGCCGGCCTCCCGCTCACATTTGCGTGTGGGCGGGCCGCCCGTCAGAAGGCGAGGGCGCAGGTCTCGGAGGGGACCAGGATGCGCTGGAAATAGACCGGCGTCTCGTCATGGGCCACCGCCCGGGCCTGAAGCTCCAGGGCCTGCGTTCCGGGCGGGAGGCCGAGCAGGCCGGCCATCGTCTTGCCCAGGCTCGTCGCCTGGACGACGGTGCTGGCGCTTGCCGTCACCAGGCCGAACGCATCCTGGAGGTAGTAGCGGATGTTGACCGAGTTCAGCTCGCCCGGATCGATCCGCTTGAGCCGGGGCGCCGCCGCGTCGCGCAGGAACATCTGGGCGGCGCAGGGCGCGCCGTTCGACATCCGCATGCGCCGGGTGATCCGCACGTAGCCGCCGCGCCCGCCCGGTCCCAGGAAGTCGGTCCAGGGCCCGTCCTCGGCGACCGGATCGATGGCGATGTCCTCGTCGGTGAAGGCGAGGCGCTTGCCGTCGGCCCGGTCGACGAACCGGAAATGCCAGATCGAACTGGCGAAGCGCTCGCCCGAGACGATGCGGCTGCCGTATCCGCTGCGGCGGACGATGTCGCCGCGTTGCTGGAGCTGCAGCAGCGCCGCCTGCACCGTGCCGAGGCTGACGCCGAGGATTTCCGCCAGCCGCTTCTCGGGCGGCAGGAAGTCGTCGTGGCGGAGGTCGCCGTCGCGCATCGCCTGGGCGATGGCGAGCCGGACGGCGCTGCGCTTGGTCCGCCCCACGCCGCCGGAAACCTTGCGCATGTTGCGGATCAGCGCGGCTTCGATCGCATCCTGATTGTGGCGCTTGGCGGCCATGGCTTTCGGTCGGCGTGTCGGGGAGGACCCGACCCTAAACCCGGCGAATGGCGCGCACCAGTATGATGACGGTGAGCGCCAGGAAGGCGATGGCGATGGGGCTGTCGAACACGGCGGTGATATCGGCCCGGTACAGGCGCAGCGACTGGCGCAGCGAATTCTCGAGCATGCCGCCGAGCAGGAAGCCGATCACCAGGCACACCACCGAGAAGCCGAGCCGCTGCATCACCAGCCCGAGGCCGGCGAAGACCAGCATCACCCCGACCCCGAACAGCGACTGGTTGGGCAGATAGACGCCGACGATGCACAGGACCAGCACCGGCGGCAGGATCACGGCCCGCGGCGTGCGCGCGATCGTCGCCCACAGCGGAATGCCGATCCGGCCGATCAGCAGATGCACCCCGTTGGCCATCAGCATCGAGGCGAACAGCGCGTAGATCAGCTCGCCATGCTGCTGGAGCATGAACGGGCCGGGCACGATGCCGTGGATGATGAAGGCGCCGATCAGCAGCGCGGCGGCGATGTTGCCGGGCACGCCCAGCGCAATGGTCGGCACCAGGTTCGCGCCCACGACCGCGCTGTTGGCCGCCTCGGTCGCGATGATGCCCTCGGGATTGCCCTTGCCGAAGCTCTCGGGCGTCTTCGAGGCGCGCCGGGCGGCGCCATAGCTGAGAAACGCCGCCAGCGTCACCCCCAGCCCCGGCAGCATGCCGACGCCCGAGCCGATCAGCGCCGAGCGGCCGATGGTCTTCCAGTGGCCGAAGAATTCGCGGGCCGGCAGGCGGGTCCTGACCCGGGCATATTCCTCCTTCGAGCCGCGCCGCTCGCCGCCGCGCCACAGGTCGAAGATCTGGCCCAGCACCGACGCCATCGCCAGCGCGCCCACCGCGATCGAGATCAGCGGCAGCCCGTCGTAGAGATTGACCTCGTTGAAGACCATCCGCTGGGAGCCGTCGACCGGATCGAGGCCGAGCGTCGACAGGAACACGCCGAGCGCGATGGCCAGCAGCCCCTTGATCGGCGAGTCCCCGGAGATGCCGGCGAGCAGCGCGAAGGCGAACAGCAGCACGGCGGTGTATTCGAGCGGCCCGAACTGGAGCGCCACCGCCGCAAAGGGCACGACGAGCACGATCAGCAGCACGTCCGAGATCGTGTCGCCCGTGACCGACGAATAGAGCGCGAACTTGAGCGCGCGCAGCGACTCGCCGCGCTTGGCCATGGGGTAGCCGTCCAACGCCGTCGCGGCGGCCTCGGGCGTCCCCGGCGAGTTGAGCAGGATCGCCGGCACCGCGCCGCCCGACGTGCCGCCCTTGTTGACCCCGACCAGGAAGGCGATCGCCGCCAGCGGCGACATGTAATAGGTGACCGGGATCAGCACGGCGAGGGCGGTGACGCTGCCCAGGCCCGGGATCACCCCGATCACGATGCCGAGCGTGATGCCCGCCGCGATGAACAGCAGGTTCCACAGGGTCAGCGCCTCGCCGAAGCCCGCGATCAGCGAGTCGATCATGGCGCAGGGTGCCCCTGTCGGCGTCTGAAACATCCCCTCCCCCCTGGAGGGGGAGGGTTAGGGTGGGGGGTCGTCCACCGCTGGCGGCCCTGGCGGCGACAAATGGCACATCGTCGATACCGTCGCCGTTCCGCAGGTGCGCGCCCTCCCCGTCGCTCCCCCTCGAGGGGGGAGAGAGTGCCAAGGCGCGTGTCCTCACCTGGTTGGGCGGCGGTCTCCACCGTCACGGCAGCGCCACCTCGAACAGGAGCTCCGCGCCCCAGAAGGTCGCCACGGTCGTCGCCGCGGCCAGCAGGACGATCAGCCACCAGCGGCGCACGCCGGCGGCGATCATGGCGCCGACGATGATCAGGGGGGCGACGACGAGGAAGCCGATCTGCCAAAGGCCGATCCAGATCGCCGCGCAGGCCACGCTCCAGACCGCGATCTCGGTCAGGATGGCGCCGGCGTCGCTCGACCACGGATGCCGCCGCAGCGCCCGGAAGCGAGCGAAACGATGGACGAGAAAGAGCACGGAGAGGATGAGCACCGCCGACGCCGCCACCCTTGGAAAAAATCCGGGCGAGACGTCATAGGCGCCGGCCGCGTCCTTGGTCTGGGTCGGGATCAGCCACAGGAGCGCGAACAGCGACAAGGCCGCCAACACGAGGCCGGCGGCGATGTCGTGGACCGGGCTGACGGCGGGTTCTTCGCCGCCGTCGTCCTCAGCCGGCCCTGTTCCGGCCGGTGGGCCGGGGTCCGGCAGGCCCGCTGTCATTTCTGGGTCGCTTTGACCACCTGCTTGAGACCTTCGGTCGTCTTCTCGATGTCGGCCGTCAGTTCCTTGGAACCGACATAGTTGATCGGGAAGCGCAGCTTGTTCTTCATCAGGCCGACGAAGGCCGGATCGGCGGTCGCCGTCTTCATCGCGGCGGAGATCTTGGCGACCACGGCCGGGTCCATGCCCTTGGGTCCGGCGATCAGGGCGTGGCTCGGCATCGAGACGCCATAGAGCTCCGGCATCGACGGCGCCTTGGGCGAGGCCGCGAGCCGGCCCTTGTTGAAGGACAACAGCACCTTCATCTTGTTGCCGTAGCGCTGGTGGACGCCGCCGCTCCAGGCGAAGTTCACCTTGCCGCCCAGCAGGAAGGGCACCATCTCGCCGCCGCCCTTGGTCGGGATGCCGATCCACTTAACACCCTCGCGCACGCCGATATAGTCGATGAAGGCGCGCTGCATGGCGCCCTGGTCGGCATAGCTCAGGCTGTTCTTCTTCGCGTGGGCGACGAGCTCCTTCATCGTGTTGAAGGGCGCGTCGGCCTTGGCGATCAGCGCCATCTGATAGTCGGTCACCTGGCCGATGTAGGTGAAGCTGTCGGCCGTGTACTCGACCTTCTGGGTCAGCGGCGGCCACAGCAGGGTCACCGACGCCGCAAACAGCAGCGTGTAGCCGTCGGGCTTCTTCTTGGCTACCTCGGTGGCACCGACCGCGCCGCCCGCGCCGGGGCGGGTGCGCACGATGACGCGGGCGCCGAGCGCCGTGCCCAGGGCCTTGGAATAGATCCGGCCCATCGTCTCGGTGCTGCCGCCGGCCTTGTACGGGATGATCAGGGTGACGGGCTTGTCGGGGTATTCCGCCAAGGCGGGCGCGGCCAGCCCGCAGGCGAGAGCGGTAACGGCGGCGGCCGCCGCGACGCGATTTGGTGCCAGGTTCATCATCGTATTCCCTCCAATGCGACGGACGATCCCACCTCGAAAAATGCTTCCCAAAACTATATAGTTTTACTACTAGTGTCGAGTCCTTTCAGGAGCCTGGCGGCCGGCGAAAGCGGGCGGCCTTCCCGACCTTTCCAAGACGCGGACGGCAAGCATCATGACCAGCAACACCCTCGACGGCCCGGTCCAGGATCATCTCGTGGCCGAGGCCTGGGCGGCGGTTCAGCCGGGCGACGACCCGGTGATGTACGGCCACGTCACCCTCGACCCGCGTGAACCGGTGGCCGTACGCAGCCACCAGACCTTCACCCTCACGTACACCGTCGGGCGGTACGGACTCGACGACACCGGGGCGATCCGGGTGGTATTCCGCGCGCTGGGCGACTGGGGGGCGCTCCAGACCGACGACCCCAAGGCGCCGGGTTACATCACCGCCCGGTCGAGCAACGGCGTGCCGATCCTGCTCGACTATTCGCGCTACGGCATCATGCCCCGGCCGCGCTGGAAGGCGGTGACCGCGCGGGTCTCCGGCGGCTATCTCAGCGAGGGCGACACCATCACCCTCGTCTTCGGCGACACCTCGGGCGGCTCGCCGGGCATGCAAATGCAGACCTTCGTCGAGGGCGGGTTCGAGTTCAAGGTGGTGGCCGACGTCTGCGCGGTCGGTCAGTTCACCCCGATCCCCGACACGCCGAGCATCGCCGTGGTCCCCGGCCCGCCGGCGGTGTGGCGCGCCGTTCTGTCGAGCCTGCGCCGGCCGGGCGAGCCGTTCCGCTTCGGCCTCAAGGCAGAGGACGCCTGGGGCAATCCGACGCCCCTGGCCGAGGGCCGCTTCACCTTCGAGACGAGCTTGCCGGTCGACGGCCTGCCCGGGACGTATCACTACGAGAGGGGCAACAAGTCGGTCGTCTTCGACGGGCTGAGCGTTGCCGAACCGGGTGTGCTGCGGATCGCGGTGCGCGACGAGGCCGGCCAGGTCGTCGCCGAATCCCATCCGATGGTGATCCGCGCCGGCGAGCACGGCGGCTATTGGGGCGACCTGCACGGCCAAAGCGGCGAATCGGTCGGCGTCACCACCGCCGACCAGTATTTCGATTTCGCCCGCAACAAGGCGGTGCTCGACGTCACCAGCCACCAGGCCAACGACTTCCAGGTCAACAACGCCTTCTGGGCGCACATCAACGCGCTGACCGGCCAGCACGACGAACCGGGCGTGTTCGTGACCTTCCCCGGCTACGAATGGTCGGGCAACACGGCGGTCGGCGGTGACCGCAACGTCTTCTTCCGCACCGAGGGCCGGCAGATCCGCCGGTCGTCCCACGCGCTGCTGCTCGACCGGTCGGACCTCGACACCGACGCGCGCGACGCGCGGCTGTTGTTCGAGGCCTTGCAGGACGAGGACTGCGTCGTCTTCGCCCATGTCGGCGGCCGCTATGCCGACATCGCCTTCGCCCACGATCCCCGGATCGAGACGGCGATGGAGATCCACTCGGCCTGGGGCACCTTCGAGTGGCTGCTGACCGACGGCTTCCCGCTCGGCCACCGCTGCGGCGTGGTCTGCAACAGCGACGGCCACAAGGGCCGGCCGGGGGCGAGCTATCCCGGCGCCTCGACCTTCGGCGCCTATGGCGGGCTGACCTGCTTCCTGACGCCCGAGCTGACCCGCGACGCGATCTTCGACTGCCTGCGCCGGCGCCACCACTACGGCACCACGGGCACCCGGCTGCACATGGACGTGACCGTTTCCTTCGAGAGCGGCGGCACGCTGTACGAGCAGGACCCCAACGCCTTCCCCGAGACGCCGACCCGGCAGGTCGACCGGGTGATGATGGGCGATATCATCCAAACGGATGATGTCGAGGCCACCCTGTCGCTGGAGGTGATCGCCCAGGCGCCGATCGAACGGATCGAGGTGCGCAACGGCATCGAGGTGGTCGAGACCCTGCGCGCCTACGACGAGGCCGACCTCTCCTCGGCGGACGGGGGCGGGCGCTATCGCGTGCTGTGGTCGGGCGCGGAGTATCGCGGCCGCGGCCGGGACACGAACTGGGTCGGTCAGGCCCGCTTCGAGGGCGCGAAGATCGCCCGGATGGAAAAGATCAACGCCTGGAACCACGAACGGAAGCTGGACGTGGCGGGTGCCGACACGGTCGAGTTCGACGCCATCACCACGGGCAACTACGGCGGCTTCGACGTCTGGCTGGAACCCGGCGGCGATCCCGACGGTCCGGTGACGATCGAGACCAACCACGGCACGCTCACGGTGCGCCGCTCGGAGATCGGCCTCGAGGACACCGTGATGGAGGCCGGCGGCCTCGACCGCCGGGTCAGGATCTTCCGCCTGCCGGAGACCCTCCCCGCCCGCGAGATGAAAGCCGACGTGCGGCTTCCGCTCAAGGCCGAGGGCGACAACCCGCTGTGGATCTCGGTTTATACCGAGGACGGCTTCCAGGCCTGGAGCAGCCCGGTCTTCGCCTTCCGGTAGGCGGCGGCGCCCGGGGCATGGCTGCTCCGGCGCCAGAACGGTGTACAGGCACGTCCCGGGGCTGGCACACTGGTGGACCACAGACGGTCAACCGGACGCCGACCATGTTCGTGAAGAACGCCTGGTACGCCGCCGGCTGGAGCGAGGAGATCGAAGCCGCGCCCCTGCCCCGGCGCATCCTCGACCAGCCCGTCGTCCTGTATCGCGGCGCGAGCGGGACCGCCGCCGCGCTGGACGACTGCTGCCCGCACCGGATGGCGCCCCTGTCGCTGGGCACGGTCGAGGGCGACCGGCTGCGCTGCGGCTATCACGGCCTGCTGTTCGACTGCGCCGGGACCTGCGTCGAGGTGCCCGGACAGGCCACCGTCCCGCGCTGGGCGAAGGTCCGCAGCTACCCGCTGGTCGAGCGGTGGCGGCTCGCCTGGATCTGGATGGGCGAACCGGACGCGGCGGATCCCGACCTGATCCCGCACTGCCCCTGGCTCGACTCGCCCGACTGGGCCTTCAGCCACGGCACCGTCACCTACGGCTGCAACTACGTGCTGCTGGTCGACAACCTGCTCGACCTGTCGCACACGACCTTCACCCACAAGGGCACCATCGGCACGGAGAGCTCGGCCACCAACCCGGTCACCTCGACCCGCGAGAACGGCACCGTGCGCATCGAGCGGCAGATGAAGGACGCGGCACCGTCGAAGCTCTACCAGGCCTGCGGCAACTTCGAGGGCAACGTCGACCGCTGGCAGAAGATCGCCTACGAGCCGCCCGGCAACATTGTCATCGACGCCGGCGCCGTGCCGGCCGGCAGCAATGACCGGAGCCGCGGCATCGACACGCGGATCATCAACTACCTGACCCCGGAGACCGGCGAGAGCGTGTTCCACTTCTGGGCGTTCGCGCGCGACTTCGCTCTGGACGACCCCGCCATGACCAGCTTCATCAAGGAGAAGATCGAGGTCACCTTCAACGAGGACAAGCGCGTGCTCGACCGCCAGCAGGAGATGGTGACCGCCCGGCCGCAGCAGCGCCTGTTCGACAAACAGGCCGACACCGGCATCGTCCTCGCCCGCCGCCTGCTCGATGAGCGGCTGAAGGCCGAGGCCCACGGCGCGGACGCCTGAGCGCATGGCCGACGTCGCCTACGACTTCTCCGGCCGCACCGTCGTCGTCACCGGGGCCGGACAGGGGATCGGCGCGGTCTACGCGCGGTCGTTCGCCGCGGCCGGCGCCAACACCGTGGTCGCCGACCTGAACCGGGACAACGCCGACGCGGTCTCGCGCGAGATCGAGGCGGCCGGCGGCACGGCCCTGGCGGTCGGGGTCGACGTCTCGGACGAGGGCGCGGTCGGCGCCATGGTCGACCGGACGCTCGCCGCCTTCGGCTCGATCGCCGTGCTGGTCAACAACGCCGGCCTGTTCACCCAGCTCAGCCGAGGCCGCTTCGACACGCTGCCGGTCGACGAATGGCGCCGCGTCCTCGACGTCAACGTCACCGGCTCCTACCTGTGCAGCCGCGCGGTCCTGCCGGCGATGGAGGCGGCGGGCTTCGGGCGGATCATCATGATCTCGTCGGGCACGATCCTCGCCGGCCGGCCCAACTTCGCCCATTACACCACGTCCAAGATGGCGGTGGTCTCGCTGGCGCGCACGATGGGCCGCGAGCTCGGCGGCACCGGCATCACGGTGAACGCCGTGCTGCCCGGGCTGACCGATACCGGCATCGAGGCCGCCGGCATCGACGACACGGTCTACGACTATATCGTCGGCCGCCAGTCGATCCCGCGCCGGCAGGTGCCCGAGGACCTGGTCCCGGCGGTGATGTTCCTCGCCTCGGAGGGCAGCGGTTTCGTCACCGGCCAGGCGCTGCTGGTCGACGGCGGCATGAGCCACACCGCCGTCTAGCGCCAAGAGCCAAGCGCCAAATGCCAAGCGCCGCCGCACCCGGAGTCGGCCCGGGTCCGTTCCGAAGCGAACGATCGCCGCGCTTAACACCCGATAAGACAAGGCCGCCGCGGACCGGGTAGACTCCGGGGCGCCATGGCAACCGATCGATCCGAGCACGATGCGCCCGCCGACCGCCGCCGCGACCGCGCGCGCGGCCGCTTCGCGGTGTGGC
>CAMYMQ010000361.1 GCA_947259335.1 uncultured Alphaproteobacteria bacterium
CGGTCGGCTGGTGGGTCTTCGCGTCCGGCCGGCGTGCGCCGGGCACCCGCGCGGGCGACTATCTCGGGGCGCTGAAGCTGCGCGGCGCGACCGGCAAGACGATGGCCGACCTGTTCGACCCCGCACGCCCCGCCTACCGGCGCTTCTGGGAGCCGATGGCCGTCGCCGTGCTCAACACGGCCGCCGATGAAGCCGCCGCCGGCCTGTTGTGGCCGGTGATGACCGAGATCGTCCTGCGCGGCGAGGCGGCCTTCCGGCCGTGCATCGCCCGGGACGGGCTGTCCGAGGCCTTTGTCGACCCGGCGCTGGCCTGGCTGGCGGCGCGGGGCGGAGAGGTTCGCTTCAACACCCGCTGCCGGTCCGCCGCGATCGAGGACGGACGGGTGGCCGCGCTGGACTTCGGGACCGACAGGGTGGCGGTCGGGCGCGGCGACACGGTCGTCCTGGCGGTGCCGCCGGCGGCCACCAAGAGCCTGTTGCCCGATCTGACCGTTCCCGACGACTACCGCCCGATCGTCAACGTCCACTTCCGGTGCCCGGAACCGCTGCCGATGCCGGGGGACTTTCCGCTTCTGGGCCTGATCGGCGGCACCGCCCAATGGATCTTCCGCCGGGGCGAGATCGCCTCCGTCACGATCAGCGCCGCGGCCGGGGCGGTGGACCTGCCGGGCGACGCGTTGATCGCCCGGGTCTGGGCCGACATTCGCGCGGCACTGAGCCTTGGGGACACACCGCCCCCCCCGGCACGTATCCTCACCGAGAAACGAGCCACCATCGCGCAGACGCCGGCGCAGGTCGCCCGCCGGCCGGCCACGCGCACGCCGCTCGGCAACCTGTTCCTGGCCGGCGACTGGACCGATACCGGACTGCCCGCGACCATCGAGGGCGCGATCCGGTCGGGCGCCATCGCGGCGCATGCGGCGGGCGCTCGGCGGCACTGATCGGGCATGGGTTGACAGAGAGCCTCGCACGCCCAACGTTACGCTCGATTTCGCGCCGGGGGTGGGCGGATCAACCTTCGAGGGGAAGTCGGTTTTTCGTTTGATGTTGAAGCCTGCCCAAGCAGTCCGGCCCGCCGGTCAGCGCACCGCCCTATCGGGAGGCGCGCCGACCCCGGAGGGGCCGCCCGATGTGGCCGCCATCGACACGCTCGTGGAGGACGTCAGCGCGCGCCTGAGCGAGCGCCAGCAGGCTGACGGCCACTGGGTCTTCGAGCTCGAAGCCGACGCGACGATCCCCGCCGAATACATCCTCTACAAGGCCTTCCTCGCCGAGGACATCGAGCCCGCGCTGGCCGCCAAGATCGGCGTCTACCTGCGCCGCATCCAGAACCCGGACGGCGGCTGGCCCCTGTTCCACCGCGGCGACTTCGACATGAGCGCCAGCGTGAAGGCCTATTACGCACTCAAGATGATCGGCGACGACACCGACGCCGAGCACATGGCGCGGGCGCGCGCGGCCATCCTCGGCCATGGCGGCGCCGAGAAATCCAATGTCTTCACCCGTATCCTGCTGGCCCTGTTCGGCCAAGTGCCCTGGCGTGCGGTGCCGGTGATGCCGGTCGAGATCATGCTGCTGCCGCGCTGGTTCCCCTTCCACATGAGCAAGGTGAGCTACTGGTCGCGGACGGTGATCGCGCCGCTGCTGGTGCTGATGACCGAGAAGCCCCAGGCGAAGAACCCGAAGGGCATCGGCATCGCCGAGCTGTTCGCCACGCCGCCCGACAAGGTCCGCCACTATCATTCGAACCCGACCGGTTCGATCTGGGGCGCGATGCTGTTGCGGATCGACACGCTGCTGCGCGTGATCGAACCGCGCCTGCCCCGGCGCGCGCGCCAGCGGGCGATCGACAGGGCGATGGCGTTCACCCGCGAGCGGCTCAATGGCGAGGACGGGCTGGGCGGAATCTTTCCGGCCATGGTCAACGCCGTCGAGGCGATGGTCGTCAGCGGCGTGCCCGAGGACGACCCCGATCTGGTGGTCGCCAAACGGGCAATCGAGAAGCTGCTGGTGGTCAAGGAGGACGAGGCCTACTGCCAGCCGTGCGTCTCGCCGGTCTGGGACACCGGACTTGCCGCCCACGCCCTGCTCGAGGCCGGCGTCGACCGCGACGACCCGAGGATCAAGGCGGCCGCCGACTGGCTGCTCGACCTGGAGATCACCGAGGTGAAGGGCGACTGGACCTGGCAGGCCCCGAAGCTCAAGCCCGGCGGCTGGGCCTTCCAGTACCGCAACGACCATTATCCCGACGTCGACGACACCGCCATGGTCGGGATGGCCCTGCACCGGCTGGACGATCCCAAATACGCGCCCGCCATCAAGCGCGCGGCCGACTGGATCGTCGGCATGCAGTCGAAGAACGGCGGCTGGGGCTCGTTCGATATCGACAACGACAAACACTACCTGAACCACATCCCCTTCGCCGACCACGGCGCGCTGCTCGACCCGCCGACCGCCGACGTCAGCGCCCGCTGCCTCTCCTTCCTGTGCCAGATCGGCCACGGGCGCGATCACCCGACGGTGGCTCGCGCCATCGATTTCCTCAAGAGCGAGCAGGAAGGCGATGGATCGTGGTTCGGCCGCTGGGGCACCAATTACATCTATGGCACCTGGTCGGTCCTGAGCGCGCTGAACGCGGCCGGCGAGGACATGAGCCAGCCCTATATCCGCCGCGCCGCCGACTGGCTGAAGGCGCAGCAGAACGAGGACGGCGGCTGGGGCGAGGACGGCGCGACCTACTGGCCCGAACGGCGCGGCGAGAACCAGGGCAGCACGCCGTCGCAGACCGCCTGGGCCCTGATCGGCCTGATGGCGGCCGGCGACATCGACGAACCCGCGGTCGCGCGCGGCGTCGCCTGGCTCGACAAGGCCCCCCGCGACGGCGCCCGCTGGGAAGAGGATCTCTACACGGCGGTCGGCTTCCCGCGGGTCTTCTACCTGCGCTACCACGGCTATGCCGCCTACTTCCCGCTGTGGGCGCTGGCCCGCTACCGCAATCTCAAGCGCGCCAACGACAAGAAGGTGGCCTGGGGAATGTGAACCGGGGCGCTCGCCCGAACCTCCGGTCCGTCATCCCGACCGGAGCAGCCGACGCAACGCGTCGGATGCGGAGCGGAGGGACCTTGCCGCCACAGCGAGATCCAGACACCTGACGCAAGATCCCTCGATTTCGCCCGGGATGACGGGTCCGGACCTGCGCGCCGTCGATACATCCCACAGACGAATTTCACGTGATTCCTCGACCGCCCGCGCTACACTCATTGCCATCATGACCGCGACCACCCAGGCCACCCGGGTCGGCGTCATCACCGGGCTGATCAAGGAAGCCAATTGTCTGCGTGCCCGCCGGGGCAGCGGCCCCGCGATGGTGTTCGCGGCCGGGGGCCAGCCCCTGTTCGCCAGCCAGGCTGCCGAGCAGATGCTCGACCGGGGCGCCTCGGGGCTGGTCAGCTTCGGCATCGCCGGCGGGCTCGACCCGTCGCTGGGGCCGGGCGTGCTGGTCATCGCCGAGCGGGTGCTCGACGGCGACGGCCGCGACTTCGCCTGTGACATGGACTGGGTCGACCGGCTGATGCACGCCGGCGGCGCCTACGATTCCGGACCGATCCTCGGCACCGACCGCCCCGTGATGACGCCCGAGGACAAGCGCCGCCTGCACCGGCGCACCGGCGCGCTGGCGGTCGACATGGAAAGCCACGCAGTCGCCGAGGTCGCGGACCGGGCGGGCGTGCCCTTCGTCGCCGTGCGCGCCATCGGCGACC
>CAMYMQ010000362.1 GCA_947259335.1 uncultured Alphaproteobacteria bacterium
CCGTCGGCGCCGGTCCGCCCGTCGGCGTCGGGTCGCGCCGGTCCGGTCTCGCCGGTCCTGCCGGGGGCGCTCAGAAGCTGCCCTCCTGGAAATCCTTGAAGGCCTGGTGGATTTCCTGCTCGGTGTTCATCACGAAGGGGCCGTAGCGGGCGATCGGCTCGCCGATGGGCGCGCCGGCGACCAGCAGCAGCCGGGCGTCCTCGCTGGTGTCGTTGCGCACGCCGACCCGGTCGCCGTCGCCGAGCACGGCAAGCGTGCGGTAGCGCACCGGGAAGCCCTGGCCGGGATCGGCTATGGGGTCGCCCTCGGTGACGGTGACCCCCTCGCCGCCGAAGACATAGACGAAGCCGGTATGCCCCGTGGGCACCGGCTGGCTGACCGCCGCGCCGGCGGGCAGGGTGATGTCGAGATAGAGCGGGCGCACGAAGACGTCCTGGACCGGCCCGATCGCGCCGCCATGCTCGCCCGCGATCACGCGCACGGTGGCGCCGCCCCCGGCCTCGACCCGGGGCACGTCCTCCGGCTCGATGTCCTGATAGCGCGGGTCGCTCATTTTGAGCCGCGCGGGCAGGTTGACCCAGAGCTGGAAGCCCTGCATCCGGCCGTCTTCCTGCTCGGGCATTTCCGAGTGGAGGATGCCGCGCCCGGCGGTCATCCACTGGACGCCGCCCGAGCGCAACAGGCCCGAATTGCCGGCATTGTCCTGGTGCCGCATCCGCCCCTCGATCATGTAGGTGACGGTCTCGAAGCCGCGGTGCGGATGCTCCGGGAAGCCGGCGATATAGTCGTCCTTGTCCTCGGAGTTGAACTCGTCGAGCAGCAGGAACGGATCGAGGGCGGGCAGGTTGGCGGTCGCGATCGAGCGGTTGAGGCGCACGCCCGCGCCGTCGCTCGCCGGCTCGGCCGGGACGAGGCGGGCAATGGGACGCCAGCGGTCGGTCATGGGGAACTCCCGTATCTGGAGATCGGTCTGCCGGGGAATCTAGGTTCGGCCGCCGCGCGATCCAGTGGCGGCGGGGGCGGGCGGACGGGTGAATTCGGTCGACGAACCGGCACAAAGCTCCGCACTATCGGGCGTGGCGCACCCCGCGCCGCCCGGCCTGGAGGCCTGAACCCCATGGAAAGGCCTTTCACATGAAAATACTGACCACCGTCGCGGTGCTGGCTGCCCTTGCCGGCGTCGCCCTTGCCGCCGGGCCGGCGTCGGCCGCCGATCCGAGTGCCCGTGCCCCGCAGGCCGTATGGAGCGACACCCTGCTGAAGTTCGCCGAAGGCCGTCCCGAGACGGTGTGCGAGAGGCAGTGCCGGCTCCGCGCCGCTCACTGCCACACGACCGCCCGGGAGAAGGCCGAGGACAAGCTGGCCTACGACCAGAACCGGGATCCGGTACGCCAGGTCTGCGCCGACGTCTCGGCCAATTGCTACAAGCGCTGCAGCCGCCCGGACAAGGGCTAGCGATAAACGGCAGCTTCAGCCCGGCCCCCGAACCCGGGTGGCCGGGGTTTGCCGGCGGCATGAGGGCCGCCCTCGCGCTTGCCGCGCCACGCGGCGCGATCCTCAGTTGGCGATGCACCGACCGTAGGATTGCCCGTAGCACGGGCTTCTCGTGATGTCGGCCGGTTGCCCTGTGCAGTAACGGCTGCGCCGGTTGCATTCCCGGTTCTTGCAGGTGTCATACGCCGAATCGCGGCACCGGGCCGCTTTCTGGGGCGATACCGGCGGCGCGCATTGCGCGGCGACCCGGGTGTAGCAGGGGCTCCGCTTGATGTCGGCGGGACCGCCGGTGCAGTAGCGGCTGCGCTGGTTGCATTCCCGGTTCTTGCAGGTGTCGTAGGCCGAATCGAGGCACTTGGCGACATCCTGGGTCGCGACCAGGTGCAGGCCGGGGCTGGGTGTCCCGTCCGGCGCCGCGGCCGGGCGCTGTGCCGCGTTGCCGACCGCGCTGGCGAGCGAAACGGCGACCAGCGCCGCGATGAACCAGGTCACTGTCTTGGTCATCGTCTGAGGTTCCTTGATCGAGTTCGGGACCGGACGGCGTCCCAAAACTCCTCGGAACCGCGCATTCGATGTGCGCCAACCTATCTTATCCCGGGACGCCCGGATATCGATGAATCGGGCGCCGTCCGGGCCGCCCGACCCGTCAGTCGTCGAGGCGGAAGCCGACCTTCAGGCCGACCTGATAGTGCTGGATGCCGTCGTCGTTCAGGTGACCGCGAATCTCGGTGACCTTGAACCAGTCGAGGTTGCGCATGGTCTTGCCCGCCCGGTCGATGCCGTTGCGAATGGCCGGGTCCAGCCCGTCCGGCGAGGTGCCGACGACTTCGATGACGCGATAGACGTTGTCGGACATGTGCTTACTCCCGTGATGCCGTGGTCTGGGACCAGGGAATAGCGCGGGGCGGGGCGGGGCGAACCAACCTGTGATAGGGCCGGCCGGTCCGGCCCGTCACTCCTTGAGCGGCATGATCACCGCGTTGGCGATGGCGATCAGCTTCTCCTCGCCCGCCTGCACCGCGAAGACATCGGCGCGGCAGGTGATCTGGCGCCTGGACGCCTTGACTACGTCGCCCCGGCCGATGAAGCGTTCGCCGATGCCCGGCGCGAGGATGTTGAGCGTGTAGCTGGCGGTGACCACGCTGCCGCCGAGCGAGCCGGCCGCCCAAGCGCAGGCATAGTCGGCCAGGAAGCCGACCAGGGCACCGTGCAGGAAGCCGTTGTGCTGGCCCAGGTCCTCGCGCCAGGGCAGGACCACCTCGGCATGGCCGTCGCCGCAGGCGGTGAGCTGGGCGCCGATCAGCTTCGGGTATTTCGCGCGCAGATCATGGCGGCGGAAATCCTCGAGGGTCGGCTTGGTGCGCGGCGCCCGATCGCCAGCCTGCCGCTCGCTCACGCCGCTGCTTCCGCGTAGCGGACGGGCGCCAGCTCGCACCAGATCGGCGTGTGGTCGGAGGCTTTCTGCTTGGCGCGCGGATTGCGGTCGATCTCCGAGCCGACGAGCAGGTCGGCGGCTTGGGGCGACAGCAGCAGGTGGTCGATGCGGATGCCATGGTCCTTCTGCCAGGCGCCGCCCTGATAGTCCCAGAAGGTGTAAGCGCCGGGCTCGGGGTGGAAGGTGCGGAAGGCGTCGGTGTAGCCGAGGTGGCACAGCCGCTGGAAGGCGTTGCGGCTCTCGGGCCGGAACAGGGCGTCGTCTTCCCATACCGTGGGGTCCCAGCAGTCCTCGTCCTGGGGGATGACGTTGAAGTCACCGCCGAGGACGACCGGCTCCTCCAGCGCCAGCAGGCCCCGGGCATGCTCGATCAGCCGGTCCATCCAGCGGAGCTTGTAGGCGAACTTGTCGGTGTCGGGCGGGTTGCCGTTGGGCAGATAGATTGAGGCGGCCCGGATCACGCCCGCGTCCGTCTCGGTGACGATCTCCAGATAGCGGGCCTGCTCGTCCTCGTCCTCGCCGGGCAGCCGGGTCTGCTCGATCTCGAAGGGCGTCTTGGAGAGGACGGCGACCCCGTTGTAGCTCTTCTGCCCCGCGACGCCGACGTTGTAGCCCAGCGATTCGATCTCGAGCCGGGGAAAGGTGTCGTCGACCGTCTTGATTTCCTGCAAAAGCGCGATGTCGGGGCCGAACTCCTGGAGCCAGTCGCAGACATGGCCGAGCCGCGCCTTGATCGAGTTGACGTTCCAGGTGGCGATCTTGGTCATAGATGTCGTGTCCTCCACAAATGTACGGGGATCAGTGTATGCAGGATCGGGCGCGGAGAAGAAAGGCATCCAATCGACGCGCGAGTTGGACGTAACCGGCTTCAGAAATGCGCGTCCACGTGAACTTTTCGATTGCCGGGTCGAAACGACCGTAGGCCGCGACAGTACCGATCGTGTCGCCGACGTGAGCAATGAGGCTGCAAGGGCGGGGGAAAAGGCGGGGGTCGCTGACGCTGCACGACAGGAGGGTGCGATTCAGAAACCGTCCGCGTGATCTAAGATAGTAGTAGTCTCCAAGGACCATAAAACAGCCCAGACAGGTTGTCCGCATAGCTTGCCTAACCGTCGGGGTGATAAGGCTCTTGAGGGGAAAAAGATGCGCAGCCCGATGCTGGGCAGCGAGGCTCCGGATGCGCGTCTCTGTATAGAACCGCCAAAAGTTGAGCCCAGGCGGGTGATGCGGGGCCAGCCGATTCCCCAGGAGCCGAAGCCGGTCGTTGGGAAACAAAACGACGAGCAACTTAGGTCCAGTCTTGTTGGTTTTGGATTTCACCCAGCCGGGCAAAGTGAGTGATACCCAACTATTCCCTTGCAAGACGAGGTCGCCATCGCGCTGCACTGAACGGCGAGTGCCGGTAATTGCCGATTTGGGAAAGGCGAAACGCTTTTTGTGGGGGCCCGACACAAAGGTGACGGTTTTCAGGCGTTCCTTGGGAAGACACTGAACGTCTCGCTGCGTCTGACCGAGCGCCCCGGCGGCGCCGGCGAAGATCAACAGCGCAGTGCAGGCACTTGCAACAATACTTGTCCGCATGGGCCAATTCGCTGCCACAGGCACCGGGGTGCGTCGGGCGCCCCAACGGTCGTCAGTCGACAGAAAAACTCGTGCCGCAGCCGCACGACGAGGAGGCGTTGGGGTTCTCGACGGCGAAATAGGCGCCGATCAGCTCGCGCTTGTAGTCGACCTGGGCGTTCTCGAGGAACTCGAGGGAGGTCTCGTCGACCACGACCTTGACCCCGTCGTGCTCGTAGACGGCGTCGTCGTCGTTGACCGTCCGGTCGAAGTCGAAGCGGTACTGGAAGCCGTTGCAGCCGCCGGCGTCGACGACGATCCGCAGCATCAGCGCGTCGTCGCCTTCGGCCGCGCGCAGTTCCGCAATGCGCCTCGCGGCGCTATCGGTTATGTGGAATGCTCTTGCCATCCGGGTTCACGCATCAATCTCAGTTTCGCGGATACGTCGTTCCGCTGTGATTAAGTAGGTATCTTCTTGTCCATGGTCAAAGGGTCCAGCACGTCAACGCGCCCCGATCCCGCGCCCGAAGCGCCGGGCGGCGAGCCGACAGGGACAAAGGGCTTCGGCGTGCGCTTCGCTCCCTACGCCTGCGCGCCCTCTGCGTCGCGCGGCCGGCTTCATGGCGAACCGGAGAGCCGGACCCGGACCTGCTTCCAGCGCGACCGCGACCGGATCGTCCATTCGGCCGCCTTCCGGCGGCTCCAGCACAAGACCCAGGTCTTCGTCAGCCACGAGGGCGACCATTATCGCTCGCGGCTGACCCATTCGCTCGAGGTCGCCCAGATCGCCCGCTCGATCAGCCGCTGCCTAGGGCTGAACGAGGACCTGGCCGAGGCGCTGGCCCTGGCCCACGACCTCGGCCATACGCCCTTCGGTCACGCCGGCGAGGATGCGCTCAACGCCTGCATGGCGGCTTTCGGGGGCTTCGACCACAACGCCCAGACCCTGCGCATCCTGACCCGGCTGGAGCGGCGCTACGCGGACTTCGACGGCCTCAACCTGACCTGGGAGACGCTGGAGGGCGTGGTCAAGCACAACGGGCCGCTCGTCGGTGCCGCCGGCGCCGGCAGCAACGACAAGGAGGTTCCCGGGCCGATCCGCGACTATGTCGCCCAGCACGACCTGGAACTGCATACCTGGCCGGGCGCCGAGGCACAGGTGGCCGCGCTGTCCGACGATATCGCCTACAACAACCACGACATCGACGACGGTCTGCGCGCGCGCCTGTTCTCGATCGAGGATCTGCGTGAGGTCGGCTTCATCGATACGGTCTTCGCCGAGGTCGAGGCGCGCCATCCGGACCTGGACGACGAGCGCAAGATCCACGAGGCGGTCCGCCAGCTGATCGGCCTGATGGTCGAGGACCTGATCGCGGAGACCGGCCGCCGGCTCGAGGCGCTGGGCCCGCGCGACCCCGCCGACGTGCGCGGGGCGGGGCAGGCGGTGTTGGCCTTTTCGCCGCAAATGGCGTAAAACGACAGGCTCCTGAAGGCTTTCCTGTTCGAGCGCATGTACCGGCACTACAAGGTCAACCGCATGTCGAGCCGCGCGCGGCGCATCGTCTGCGAACTGTTCGAGCTATTCCAGCGCGAGCCCGAGGTGCTGCCGCCGCCGTGGCGCGGCCAGGCGGAGGCCGGCGACGAGGTTC
>CAMYMQ010000363.1 GCA_947259335.1 uncultured Alphaproteobacteria bacterium
CCCCCGTTGGCGAAGGCCACGATCCCGGCCCCCGCGGCACTGGCGACAGCGCGCCCGCGCCCCTCGCGAGTCCCGCCCTGCTGTGCGCGGCGACCGTCGTCTATGTGGTCCTGATCGGCATTATCGGCATCGAGATCGCCACTTTCTTCTATCTCGCCAGCGTCGCCCGCCTGCTCGGCGTGCGCTCGCTGCTGGTCAATCTGTTCTATTCGGGCGCCGTCACGGCGCCGCTGATCTGGATGGTGTATTTCTTCGCGGACCCGCCCGCCCCCCTGATCCGGATCTTCGGAGCGGGCGCATGATCGACCTCGAGGCCCTTTCGGGCGCGTTCGGGTTGCTGGGCAGCGCGTGGTCAGCCTGGCTGTGGATCATTCCCGGCATCCTGATCGGCGTCGTCAGCGGCGCGATTCCCGGCTTCAACTCGGCGATCGCCATGGTGATCCTGCTGCCGGCGACCATCTTCATGGACTTCCTCAGCGCGATCGTCTTCCTGACGTCGATCTGGACGGGCGGCTCCTTCGGCGCGGGCGTGCCCTCCATTCTGCTGAACGTGCCGGGAAGCCCAGCGGCCGTCGCCACCGCCTTCGACGGCCACCCGATGACCAAGCGGGGCCTGCACAACCAGGCGCTGGGCATCGCGCTCGCCGCCTCGGTCGTAAGCTCGGCCGTCAGCTATCTGATCCTCGTCGCCCTGATCGATCCGATCGCCCAGCTGGTCGTCCGGATGGGTCCGACCGAGATGCTCGTGGTGCTGGTCTGGGGCCTGTCGCTGGTCGCCTCGCTGGGGCGGGAGGGCATGCTCAAGGGCCTGTTCGCGACCGTGGTCGGCGTCCTGCTCGGCACCATCGGCAGCAGCGTCATGGGGGATATTCGCGGCACCATGGGCATCCCGCACCTGATGGAAGGCGTGCCCAAGATCGCCGCCCTCGTCGGCCTGTTCGCGATCGGGGAGATGCTGTTCCTGGCCCGGTCGGGCGGGACGCCACCTCTCGAAAGCCGCCAGACGATCAGCCTCGGCCGGATCTGGGCCGGCGTCGGCCAGACCTTCCGCTATCCGCTGGCGCTGGGACGCGGCACGCTGATCGGGGCCTGCATCGGCGCGCTCCCCGGCGTCGGCGCCGCCATCGCCAACCTGATGTCCTATCACGCCGCCCGCCGGCGCTCGCGCCATCCCGAGACCTACGGCACCGGCAACCCGGAAGGCGTGGTCGCCGCCGAATCGGCCAACAGCAGCTCCGAGGGCGGGTCGATGGCGACCATGCTGGTCTTCGGCATCCCCGGCTCCGGCGGCACGGCGATCATGCTGAGCGCCTTCGCGCTCCACAATGTCACCGCGGGCCCGGAGTTCTTCGTCCAGAAGCAGCATGTCGTCTACGCCATCCTGCTGGCGAACGTCCTGGAGGCCCTGGCCCTGTTCGCAATCGGCCTCGCCTTCATCCGCTTCGCCGCGAACATCATCCGCGTGCCGCTGCGCTTCCTGATCCCGGCGGTCTTCGCGTCGACCGTGGTCGGCGGCTATCTCATGACCGCGAACATGGCCGGTCCGGTGACCGTCGTGTTCTTCGGCATCGTCGGCTACCTCATGCGGCTCTACGGCTACCCCGTCGCCGCGATGGTGATCGGCCTGCTGCTCGGCACCAAGGTGGAGTTCGAGTTCACGCGCAGCCTCCAGATCAGCGGCGGCGAGCTGTCCTATCTGCTCGACCGGCCGATAACCCTCATCCTCGCGGCGGCGATGGTCCTGTCGATCGCCTCGCCCGCCCTCGTCAAAGCGTGGCGGCGAGGCCGGTCGCGCCGCGCCCCGCTTTCCCACAATCACTCGAGCTAGGAGAAGACCATGCAAGTAGTCAGGTGCGAAGATGTCGAGCCTTGGGTCAGCGCCGGCCTTCACAGGACCGGCGGCCTGGAATTCCGGGACCTGCTGTGCGGAGCCGAGGGCGCCGAGGACAATTTCTGGATGACCCTCGTCCAGGCGGACGGGAACTTCTTCTCGCCCCGCCACCGGCACAATTTCGACCAGCTCCGCTTCTGCCTCGAAGGCAAGATGAGCGTCGGGCCGGACCTCGATCTCAAGGCCGGCCAGATCGGCTTCTTCCCGGAGGGCATGCACTACGGCCCCCAGCAGGACACCATGCCCAACAAGTCGATGGTGCTCCAGTTCGGCGGCATGAGCCGCTGCGGCTTCGTCAGCCGCCGCCAACTGTTCGCGGCGCAGGAAGAGCTGCGCCGGGAGGGCACGTTCGAGCAAGGCGTCTACAAGCGCACGACGGGCGAGGGCCGCAAGAACCAGGACGGCTTCGAGGCCGTTTACGAGAAGGTGTTCGGTCACTCCTTCACCTATCCCAAGCCGCGCTATGCGGACGCGGTGATCATGGCGATCGACAACTTCGAGTGGGTCCCCAATGGGACCAGGGGCGCGGCGCACAAGCTGCTCGGCGTCTTCACCGAACGGGAAATCCGCCTCGACATGAGCCGCCTCGACGCCGGCGTCTCGCTCGAAATGCCCGGCCGTCCGGGCCAGTCGCTGTTCTTCGTCGTCAAGGGCAGCGGAACGTCGGGCGGGCACGCCTATCGCCAGTATTCGGCGATCGAGGCCGTGTCGGACGAGGCCATCGGCCTGACCGCCGACGAGCCGACCGAGGTCCTCCGCGTCACCCTGCCGCCGCTGCACTGACCGCCCGACCGGGGGAGCCCGCTTGCCGGGCTCCCCGCTGACCGCTCAGGCGCGATCCGCCTGGCGCCGACTATTCGCTAAGGGGACCGGCCGAGACCTGATAGGCTTTCCCCCGCCATTGGCCGTCTCGCGCAAAGGATCGTGACATGACGCTTGGGAATTCCTGCTCGCGCCGCCTCCTGGTTGCCGGCATCGCCGTGTCCCTGATCTCGTTTGCGGCGCCCTCGCTCGGCGCCCAACGGGACAATTTCATCATCGTGCCCGGTCAGAGCTTCGGTCCGATCAAGAAGGGCGCAACCCTGGCCAGGCTGCAGCGGATCTACGGCAAGGCGAACATCCGGGTCCGGCTCGTGCAACCGCCCCATGCCGACTTCGCCAAGCAGCGCGCGGCCGTCATCTTCCCCGGCACCCCGAACGAGGCCGTGGCCTTCCTGTCGGAGCGCGGCAACCGGGTCGAGAGCGTCGTCGTCCAGAAGCGCGGCGGCAAATGGCGGACCCGCAAGGGGCTGAAGATCGGCCTCGGCGTCGCCCGGATGGAGCGCCTCTACGGCGGGCCGTTTGCGATCACCGGCTTCGGCCGCGACGGCGGCGGTGCGGTCAACACCGTGCCCGCGAACGCGCCGGCGCGCGCGCTGTACGTGCGCTTCGCCCAGTCCCCCGATGTCACGCCATCCGCTGCCGATTCGGCGGCGCTTGAGTCCGAGAAGGGCTTCCGCTCGGATCACCCGGCGGCGCGGCGGGCCAGGCTCACCGTCAGCGTGATCTGGTGGGACATATCGAGATAAGGATGGGTACAGGCACAGCGATGCGGCCGCTTCTGTGCGCGCTGGTTCTCGTCACCGCGAGCATCGGCGGCGCGCACGGCTTCGGCACGGTCAACCGGCTGGGCCAGGCCGCCGAACACGGCAAGATCACGCGGATCGCCCTTCGTCCCTATGGGCTCGGCGCCCGCACCCTGGCGGAACTGTCGGGCGGCAAGGGACGGTTCGGCGCCGTCGGCGCGCCCGATCATCCCAAACGCGGCTTGCTCTCGGTGTCGGCCGCCCACTGTTCCAGCGCCGATCACCTCGAACGACCGGGCTATCCCCAGAGCCGCCGGGCGGCGGCGGCCTTGCTGGCCGCGTGCCGACAGTGGATTTTCAGCCAGTTGCGCAAGGCAGTGACCGCCGCGGGCCGAACCGTCGATGGCCGGGGCCGGTTCCGGTCCCTGCAGCTCTCGATCCGCTTCCCTTGCACCTATGCGGGCACGCGTGGACGGGCCAAATGCGACGTCCTTGGCGCCCTGGGCGTGGCCTTTCACGCCGCACAGGATTTCTATGCGCACACGAACTGGGTCGACAGGCCCCGGAAGGGCCGGATCGATCTCCGCAACCCGCCCGGGCTGGGCAACGCGTCGCGGGCCGCCTGGCTCGACCCGCGCCGGAAAGCGGCGTTCCCCCAGGGCCTGATCAGCGGGTGCTTCAAGGGCCTCCCGGAACGCAACTATTGCCCGGGCCGGGTCCGGCACGGCGATCTCAACAAGGATCTCGGACCCATCGACGCGACCGGCAGAACGATCGGGCCCGGCCGGACGCCCCGCGGGAAGGTCAACGGCAACTTCGCCCGGGCCGTGCGCGCGGCCATCGCCGACACGCGGGACAAGTGGGCCTATTTCGAGGCGCGGGTGCTGATCAGATACGGAAAGGACCGCGGCCGCAGGATCGTCTGCGCCATCCGTCGGGACGACACGTCAGGCTGTTGAGCGGCGGGCCGGCGGCCCGGGGACGGCGCCGCGATTCCACGGCAACCGACAGCTACGGACGATGGTCCGAGCAGCGCAGGAAGGAGAGCCGGCGGCCGTCGCGCCACACGCCGATGCCGTGAGTGACGCTGTGACCCTGACCCTGGCCGCGGGCGATCAGCAGGCTCGAATAGCGATAGGTATAGCTGCCCCGGCGAAAGCTGATCCGGGTCATCGCCCCGCGCGACGGCAGGAACCAGTTGACCTGGAACCTCCGGGCCGAGCCGGCCAGCCGGGCCGGATAGACCAGCTCCGGCGCGCCGACCTGACCGAACCGGTATTGCATGTAGGAAACCGACGGCGGCGTGCCGGGCGCGTCGGGATCGTCCCCGGGCTCGAAGTCCTGGCCCTTGGGAATGCAGAAGGCCAGCAGCTTTCCCGAGCGCATGACGCAGCCCCGGATCGCCGTCTCCTGGGCGGTGCACATAAGCTTCCAGGCATCCGGACCGCCCTCCATCTGGGCGAGAGCCGGGGTCGCCGGCACGGCTGCGGCAGCCACAAGGGCTGCGGCGCCGACACGGATCGTCGAAGAGCGGAACCAAACGGGAAGCGACATGGGACGATCATCCTTCGGGCTTATCGGTGCCGGATCTGGCTTCGGGCGGCAGAATAGCACCAGCGACAGGCGAGGAGTCGGTCGATCTGATAAAAGTCCAGACGACCGCGCCGCGCCCGCTGCCCCACGCGGACAAACGGTATCAGGCGGCGGGCCGCATTCCGGCGGCCCGACTGCCAAATCCCCCGGGCTCGGCCCTGTGCCGGACAGGCGCGCGAGATCGAATCGATCGCACTGACCCGGCGCACTGCCGCGATCAGCGCGAGCAGCGTCTTTCGCACCGGTTCTTGAGCCGGCTGCACTGAGCCAGTTCGTTGACATACTGATTGCGGGACGACCGCTTCGGCAGCGTGCTGCGCGAATAATTGTATTTTGCCCGCCCCATGCACTGCCGATCCTGCTTGTAGCAGGTCACGGTGCACGACTGCGTCCGGGCGCCCTTCTTGGACGGCGGCGCGGAACTGGTGCAGCCGGCGAGGACCAGTCCGGCGACCGTGATGGCGCCGAGCGATTTCAGGATCTTAACGGGAAGAAGCGTCATTGGATGACTCCTTGGGGGCAGGTTTCGCGTTCTGCTCCCGCGACGACGCACGGTGCAACACCTGCCGGTGCGCGACCGTGCCCGAAGACAATGATTTGTAGGAAGCCGCTGTAAGGGCACACGAACAGACGGCAATGTCAAAATGCGCGTGTGACGCGGCCGGCGTGCGGCACCTGACGCTCCGAAAGCCGGACCCGCCCCCTACTCCACCGTCACGCTCTTCGCCAGGTTGCGCGGCTGATCCACGTCGGTGCCCTTGAGCACGGCCGTGTGATAGGCGAGCAGCTGGATCGGGATGGCGTAGAGTATCGGCGCGACGAACGGGTCGACCTGGGGCAGTTCGACCGACGCCATGGCGACGGTGCCCATCTGTTTCAGGCCCCGCTTGTCGGACAGGAAGATCACCTTGCCGCCGCGGGCGACGACCTCCTGGGTATTCGACGCGGTCTTGTCGAACAGGCCGTCCGAAGGCGCGACCACGATCACCGGCACGTTCTCGTCGATCAGCGCGATCGGGCCGTGCTTCATCTCGCCCGCGGCATAGCCCTCGGCGTGGATGTAGCTGATTTCCTTGAGCTTGAGCGCGCCCTCGAGGGCAATGGGGTAGCCGGTGCCCCGGCCCAGATAGAGCACGTCTCGGGCCTCAGCGACCGTCTGGGCGATCTCGGCGATGCGCTCGTCGTGGGTCAGCACCTCGGTCGTGCGCGAGGGCACCTCCGAGATGGCCCGGGTCAGCGCCGCCTCGCGGGCATGGTCGATCGTGCCCCGGGCCTTGGCCGCGGCGATCGCGAAGCAGGCCAGGGTGGTGAGCTGGGTCGTGAACGCCTTGGTCGAGGCGACGCCGATCTCGGGGCCCGCCTTGGTCGGCAGGACGAGATCCGATTCCCGGGCGATCGAGCTCTCGGGCACGTTGACGACGGAGACGATGTGCTGGCCGTGCTCCCGGCCGTAGCGCAGCGAGGCGAGCGTGTCCGCCGTCTCGCCCGACTGGGAGACGACCAGCATGATGCCGCCCTCGGGCAGCGGCGCCTCGCGGTAGCGGAGCTCCGAGGCCACATCGATCTCGACCGGCAGGCGCGCGATCTGCTCCAGCCAGTATTTGGCGACCAGCCCGGCGTAATAAGCGGTGCCGCAGGCGGTGATCGTCACCCGGGGGACCCGGGCCAGGTCGAAGGGCAGGTCCGGCAGGTTGACCGTCTGGGCGGCCGGGTTGAAGAAGCTCGACAGGGTATCGCCGATCACCGCCGGCTGCTCATAGATCTCCTTGAGCATGAAGTGGCGGTATTCGCCCTTGCCGATCATCGCGCCCGACGCGGCGGTCTCCGTGACCGGCCGGGTGACCGGCTTGCCCTCGGCGTCATAGACCGCGGCGTCGGCGCGGGACATGACGACCCAGTCGCCCTCTTCGAGGTAGCTGATCCTGCGGGTCAGCGGCGCCAGCGCCAGCGCGTCCGAGCCCAGGAACATCTCGCCGTCGCCGTAGCCGACCGCCAGCGGGCTGCCCCGGCGGGCGCCGACCATCAGCTCCTCCTCGCCCGAGAACAGGATGGCGAGGGCAAACGCGCCGTCGAGCCGCTTGAGCGTCTCGAACACCGCGTCGCGGGGCGGCAGCTGCTGGTCGAGATAGTGGGTGATCAGGTGGGCGACGACCTCGGTGTCGGTGTCGCTGTCGAACGTGCGGCCCTCGGCTTCCAGCTCGGCCTTGAGCGCGTGGAAGTTCTCGATGATGCCGTTGTGGACCAGGGCCACCCGGTCGGTGATGTGCGGGTGGGCGTTGATCTCGTTGGGGATGCCGTGGGTCGCCCAGCGAGTGTGGCCGATGCCGATGGTGCCGTCGATCGGGCGCTCGGCCAGCTTGCCCTCGAGCCGGACGATCTTGCCCTCGGCTCGGCGGCGGCGGATGCGCCCGTCGCTGATCGTGGCCACGCCCGCGGAGTCATAACCGCGATATTCCAGGCGCCTGAGCCCGTCCACCAGGAGGGGAACGACCGGGGCCTTGCCGATGATGCCGATGATGCCACACACGTGAGCGCGTCCTATTCCTGTTTCTTCTGCTTGGCCTTCTCGGCGGCCTTCTTCTCACGGAAGCGGGCGGCGGCGCGGGGCACCTCGACCTGTTCGGACCGCTCGACACCGAGCGCATCCTCGGCGACATCGCGGGTGATGGTGGAGCCCGCGCCGACGATGGCGCCGGCCCCGATCCTCACCGGGGCGACCAAGGCACTGTTGGAGCCAATGAAGGCGCCCTTGCCGATGATCGTCTTCGACTTCAGGAAGCCGTCGTAATTGCAGGTGATGGTGCCCGCGCCGATGTTGGCGCCGGCCCCGATCTCGGCGTCGCCCAGATAGGTCAGGTGGTTGGCCTTGGCGCCCTCGCCCAGGATCGCGTTCTTGACCTCGACGAAGTTGCCCACGCGCGATTTCGCGCCCAGCTTCGCCCCGGGCCGCAGCCGCGCGAAGGGGCCGACCTGGGCGCCCACTCCGACCTCGGCGCCTTCGAGATGGCTGTAGGCGCGGATCTCGGCGCCGTCGGCCACGGACACCCCGGGTCCGAAGACGACGTGCGGCTCGACCGTGACATCGCTGCCGAGTTCGGTGTCCCAGGAGAAATAGACGCTGGACGGGTCGCGCAGGGTCACCCCGGCAGCCATGGCGGCGGCGCGCCGGCGGGATTGGAAGACGCTTTCGGCGACGGCCAGGTCGGCGCGGTCGTTGACGCCCATCAGCTCGTCGGCGTCGGCCTCGACGATGCCGCAGCTGCGCTGGCTCTGGCGCGCCAGGCCGACGATGTCGGTCAGATAGTATTCGCCCTTGGCGTTGTCGTTGCCGACCCGGTCGAGCAGGTCGAACAGGATCGCGCCGTCGACCGCCATGACGCCGGAATTGCACAGGCCGATCTCGAGTTGCGTCGGGCTGGCGTCCTTGGCCTCGATGATCTGGCTCAGGCCGCCATCCTCGGTGACCAGCCGGCCGTAGGGGCCCGGATCCTCGGGGCGGAAGCCCAGGACCACGACGGCATGGCCCCCCGCCTCCCGCGCGGCGACCATCGCCGACAGGGTCGCGGGCGTAATCAGCGGCGTATCGCCGTAAAGGATCAGCACCGTGCCAGAAACGCCGGCCATCTCGTCCCGCGCCGCCTTGACGGCGTCGGCGGTGCCCGCTTGGGCGTGCTGGATTGCCGTCAGCGCCGGCGCGACCGCCGGGGCGACATCGCCCTCCATGTCCGGGCCGATCACCACTACCGAGCGGGCGGCACCGATCCGGGCCACGGCGTCGAGCACATGAAGAACCATGGGCCGGCCGCCGACGGCATGCAGAACCTTGGGCAGGGCGGATTTCATCCGCGTGCCCTTGCCGGCGGCGAGGATGACGGCGGAGACGGGTGTTGAGGTCATGATGGCCGGTCGATGCGCCCGGGGGCGGGAAGAAGGAGGGAACTGTGCCACATACGGATTCGGGCGTCCAAGTCACGAAATGTTACGCTATGTGATAGTCGGCCGTGGTTAAGAAACAGCAAACGGCGCCGCGAAAGCCGCGGCGCCGCTGAAACGGTCCGGAATTTGTCCCGCTGTCCGGGTGTGCGCGACCCGAGCCTACCAGTCCGAATAGTGGTCGTAGTGCCGGCGGCGATAATGCCGCCGATAGTGGCGGCGATGGCCGTAATAGGGCGAGGTCAACGCGCCGGTGACCGCGCCGATCGTGCCGCCGATGGCCGCGCCGACGCCGAGCCGGCCACCGGTGATCGCCGCCGTCGCTGTCCCCAGACCGGCGCCGATCAGGCCGCCGACCACCGCACGGTGCCCGGGGCTGTGCGGGTCGTGATAGTAGTGATGGCAACCGGCCCCCAGGCCGGCGAGCGGCACCAGAACCGCCAGAATCTTCAGCGCACCCATCCTCATCCTCCGTATCGACTGGAACTGCGTCTCACGAACGTCTCCCCTTGCCGAATACGGCGGCACCGCCCGGCTCGTGCCCTCCCGGCCTTGACCGGACCGCGCCGGTGAGCCAAGAGGCCGGTAGCATGGCCAACGCCCCTTCCCCTCCGGTGGACGGTCCCGCGGACGAACCGCCGCGGCTGAGCGACCACCTTCGGCTCTACGTTGTCGTCGCCCTGACCGGCGCGGCCGCCGGGCTTGTCGCCGCCGGCTTCCACCGCCTGCTCGATCTTCTGGCCGAGCGCCGCGCCGGGGCCG
>CAMYMQ010000364.1 GCA_947259335.1 uncultured Alphaproteobacteria bacterium
ACCCAGCAGGCCGGCTACTTCTACCGCTACCGCTGCTACTACGTCCGCTACGGCTACCGGGTCTATCGCCGCTGCTTCGTCCGCTACTACTACAACTAGGACCCTGAAACCGCGCGCCCCGAGCCCGGCCGTTGAGGACTTGGCCTCTCTCGTGGTCGGACGGGGCGCGCGGCCCGGTGCTGAACGCCAGGCAAGGTTGCCACCCCGGCCTTAGTGCCGGGGTGCAGGCGATGGAGGGTGAGGCGCGCTAGACGGTGTTTCGCAGGGGCGCCAGCAGACGCTGCAGCTTCTCGACGGCGGCCTGCTCGAGCTGCCGGACCCGTTCCTTGGAGATGCCGAGCTCGGCGCCGATTTCGTCCCGGGTCCGCTTGATCTCGGCCAGGAAGCGGCCGGCGACGATGGTGCGCTCGCGGTGGGGCAGCGCGGCGAGGGCCCGGGCGACGACACCGCGGCGGTAGCGCGCCTCGCTGTCGTCCGCGGCGGTGTCTTCCGGGGACGGGGTCTCGTCCGGCAGGTCGTCGATCCACTCGGCGTCGGTGTCGGGGCCGAGCGTGTGGTTGAGCGACCGGTCGCCGGTCGACGCCCGCCATGCCAAAGTCAGGACGTCCCGGAGCGGCACGCCGAAGCGCCGGGCGACGGGCAGGAGCACGTCCTCCGTCAGCGTGTCCGCGCCCTCGCGCAGGTCGGCGGCGACCCGGCGGATCTGGAAGAACATCGCCCGCTGCGCCGCGGTGGTGCCGATGCGCACCAGCGACCAGGACCGCACGACATGCTCCTGGATCGCGGCGCGGATCCACCAGCGCGCGTAGGTCGACAGGCGGATGTCGCGCTGCGGGTCGAACTTGCCGATCGCCTGGAGGAGGCCGACCACGCCTTCCTGGACGAGATCGTTCATGGGCACGCCGTAGCGGCGATATTTGCGCGCGATGCCGACCACGAAATCGAGATGGGAACGCACCAGCGCGTCGATCGCCGACCGGTCGCCGCCCCTGCCACGTTCTGCCAGGGCGCGCTCTTCCTCGCGGCTGAGCCGCTCGCCGCGCGGCAGCCGGGCCCAGTTGCGGGCGGTTGCTTGGGATAGTGTCCAGGCCGTCATCGTGTCGCGTGGCTGGTCGCCGCTCTTGATGCGTACAATATTATCGGCGGCATAATGGTATAGTCGCCGCCGCGCGAGCAAGAGCCGCGGCGCCGCCTTCCGGGGCCGGCCGCCGCGGGGCAGCTCCAACCAACGGGAGACAGCAATGGCGCAGAAACAGGACGATACCGGCACCTTCTTCGCCGACGTGATGGACCTCGCCGCCCAGCTCGGCTGGCGGCGGACGAGCCTGACCGACATCGCCGAGGCGACGGGCGAGACGCTCGACTCTCTGCACCGGCGCTTCGGCTCCAAGCAGGGCATCCTCGCCGCCTTCGGCGATCACATCGACGAGATCGTGCTCCGGGCCGGTCCGGCCGAGAGTGACGGCGAGGCGAGCGCCCGCGACCGGCTGTTCGAGATCATCATGCGCCGCTTCGATGCGATGCAGCCCTACAAGGAAGGCCTCCGCCAGATCGCCCGGGAGGGCGGCGGCGGCGACGTGGTCGACCTGATCTGCGGCGCCCAGCGCCTCGCCCGCTCGATGGGCTGGATGCTCGAGGCCGCCGGCATCGGCGCGTCGGGCATCGCCGGCACGGTCCGCACCAAGGGGCTGGCGGCGATCTATCTCTCGACCCTGCGGACCTGGCTGCGCGACGACAGCGAGGACATGGCCCGCACGATGGCGGCGCTCGACCGGCACCTGGCCCAGGCCGAACGTTTCGCCTCGATGCAGAGCCCGTTCGGCCGCCGTCGCTATCGGCCCGGCCCGCCGCCGGGCGGCGATCCCGCCGATCCGCAGCCGGCGACCCCGGCCTGAGCCCATGGCGATCGACTATGACGACTTCGCCCGGGTCGATATCCGGGTCGGCACGATCGTGTCGGCGGAACCCTTCGCCAAGGCGCGCAAGCCCGCCTATGTCCTGCAAGTCGATTTCGGGCCGGAGATCGGGCTGAAGAAGAGCTCGGCGCAGGTCACCGCCCGCTACACGCCGGAGGAACTCGTCGGCCGGCAGGTCGCCGCCGTGGTCAACTTCCCGCCCCGGCAGATCGCCAACATCATGTCGGAGGTCCTGGTGGTCGGCTTCCCGGACGAGCGGGGCGAGGTCGTGCTGGTCGGGGTCGACCGGCCGGTGCCCAACGGCGGCAAGCTCTATTGAACGGAAGGACGGGCGTGGCTGAAGCAGCGATCGAGAAAGAAGCGAAGGCGGGGGCGGTTCCCCCGGCCTGCCAGGTGTGCGGCGCCGACGGTCCGGCGCCGCTGGTCACCCAGCACGGTTTCGCCTGGCTGCGCTGCCCCCAGTGCGGCTTCGCCTTCCTCGCCGAGATGCCGACGGAGGAAGCCGCCGCCGACATCCAGGACACCGAGATGGGCGAACGCTACATCGCCGGCTACCATAAGAAGCTCGACAGCAAGATGCGCCGGTCGCGCCGGCGGGTCGCGCGGCTGGCGCGGCGGATGCCGGGCAAGCGGCTGCTCGACGTCGGCTCCAACATCGGCTGCCTGGTCGAGGCGGGGCGCGAGCGCGGGCTGGACGCCGTCGGGCTGGAGATCAATCCGGCCCTGGTCGAGCATGCGAGCAAGACCTATCCGGGCGCGCGCTTCGTCGTCGGCACCATCGAGGGGTGTGACTTCCCCGACGCCAGCTTCGACGGGGTCTACTGCTCGGAAGTGATCGAGCATGTCCCCGACAACAACAGCTTCGTCGCCGGCATCGCCAGGGTGATGGCGCCGGGCGCGATCCTGTTCCTGACCACCCCGGGGCTGCATGAATACACCAAGGGCGGCGACGCCTCGGCGTGGCCGGACTTCGGCGCGCCCGACCACAAGCTCTATCACACGCGGGACTCGATGCGCCGGCTGCTCACCCGGCACGGCTTCGACCGGGTCTCCTTTGTCTACAGCTTCGGCAAGGGCCTCAAGCTGTTCGCGCGGCGGGGGCCTCGGGCCTGACGCCGCCGCCGGTGCGGTCGACCCGGCTGTGGAAGCGCATCGCCTCGGCCCGGGGCGGCCAGCCGGGCATCATCAGCCACAACCGCAGCAGGTGCCGCCGCAGCGCGGGGTCCGAGTGATCGACATAGTCGGTGCGCGCGTGGAGGATCGTCCGGTTGTTGAGGAACTGGATGTCGCCCTCGCGGAAATCCATGTCGAGGTATAGCGCCGGCCGCGCGGCCACGTCTTCCATGAAGGCGATGGCCTCCTGCTCCCGCTCCGACAGCGGATAGCCCTCCTCCACCGCCTGCCGGATGGTGATCGGCAAATAGTAGCATTCGAGCCCGTCGCCGCCCTCGGCGAAGACCGGCACGCGGTTGGGCGAAGTCCCCTCGCCATGGGCGCGCCGGCTGTTGTGGAAGCCGCGATGGAGGAGGGCGGCCAGGTCGGGGCGTTCCTCGAGGATCGCGTTGTGGACGGCCAGCGCGCTGACGATCCGGCTCGAGCCGCCCGACACCGCGCCGCGCAGGCACAAGAGGCCGACCACGTCGGCCGGGTCCATGTGGAACTCCAGCGCGCCGCCGCGGGTGTAGTAGCGCTCGGTCTCGCCGGTACCCCGGTCGAGCACGTGGCCGAGCCGGTCGCCCTCGGCGCTCTGGGACACGCCGACGCCCAGGTGCGCGCCCAGACCCCAATACATCAGGCTGAGGTCGTCGACGCTCTTGCCGGCGACCGGCGCGCCCCGGATCAGCACGAAGCCGCAGCCCGTTCCGAGGGTCTCCGGGAGGGCGGCGAGCTTTTCGGCGACCCGGTCGAGCGGAAAGGACTCGCGGGTGATGTCGTCGAGGGTCAGGCCCCGCGCCGCGGCCCGCTGCGTCGCGCGGTCGATCTCGGCGCGGTCGGCGTCGTCGAACGCGAGGATCCAGTCGCGCCGCTTCGCCATCTCGTCGCCCCGCCAGACGCGCGGGCCGGTGGCGGGGGCGATGTCGGATGTCTCGGTCATGGTTCCTCCCTGAGCCTGCCCGTCTAGACCGGCAGCCGGATCACGACCCGCAGCCCGCCCAGCGGCGAGTCGCCGAGCATGATATCGCCGCCGTGGCCGCGGATCACGTCGCGGGCGATGGTCAGGCCGAGGCCGGCGCCGCCGGTTCCCCGCGAATTCTCCGCCCGGAAGAAGGGGCGGAACACGTCCTCGCGGCTCTCCTCGGGAACGCCGGGGCCGTTGTCGTCGACCGTCACCAGGATCAGGCCGCTGCGCCGGGACGCGCCGATATCGATCCGGTCGGCGAAGCGGCTGGCGTTGCCGACGATGTTGGAGAGACAGCGCTTGAAGGCGTTGGGCCGCAGCATCACCCGCAGCGCGCCCTTTGCAGTGAAGGAGAGGTCGAGTCCCTTGCGCCTGGACTTGTTGACGACCTCCTCGATCAGCACCGGCAGGTTGGTCTCGACCGCCTGCTCCGAGCCCTCGCCCCGGGCGAAGGCCAGATATTCGTCGACGAGCTGCTCCATCTCGACCACGTCGCGTTCGAGTTCTTCAAGCTCGGGCCCGCCCTTCATCATTGCCAGCGCCAGCTTGAACCGGGTCAGCGGCGTACGCAGGTCGTGGGAGATGCCGGCCAGCATTTCGGTGCGCTGCTGGAGCTGCCGCTTGAGCCGCTCACGCATGATCATGAAGGCGGTCGCCGCCCGGCGCACCTCCCGGGCGCCGTAGGGCTTGAAGTCGGGCACGTCGCGGCCCTTGCCGAAGCTGTCGGCGGCATGGGCCAGCCGGCGGATCGGCTTGACCTGGTTGTGCATGAAGATGCCGGCGATGATCAGCAGCACCAGCGAGCTGCCGATCGACCACATGACGTAGAGGTCCGTGGTGATGGTGCGGATGCGCTTCTGGGTGGTGACGATCTCCAGCAGGCCGTCGTTGGTCTCGACCAGAATCTTGATGAAGCGCGGGTCGTAGGCGGCGTCGATTTGGAACGGCCGGTGCAGCGACTGCTCGAACACCCGCAAGAGCTCGGACCCGACCAGGGTGTCGAGCCCCTTGTTCCGGACCTTGCCGAGCTTCTGGTCCTTCTTGAAGGTGACCCGCATGTTGAGGTTCGACTGGATCTCCGAGGTGATCCAGACCAGGTCGGCGGGCTTGTTGTAGTCCTGCAGGTGATTGATCATCAGGTTGATCTCGCCGACGATCGTGCTCGCCATCCGGCGGGTGACGGCGTCGACGTGGCGGTCGAAGAAGACCCAGATCGAGATCAGCTGGACCAGCACCAGCGGCGTGCCGATGATCAGCAGCGAGCGGCCCAGCAGGCTCTTCGGCAGGATGCGCTTCAGCGTCGACATGGGCGGCTTCCGTCGGGTGCAATCGGCCGGTGTGCCATCGGCGCGCGCGCCATCAGCCGGGGATCAGGGCGTAGCCGGTCCCGCGGACCGTCTGCAGGAAGCGCGGGTCGCCGGGATCGGGCTCGATCTTGCGCCGGAGCCGGGCGATCTGGACGTCCACCGCCCGCTCGCCGCCGTCCAGGCCGAGCTCGCGGGTCAGCTCCTCGCGGGTCATCGGCTCGGTCGCGCGCAGGGCGAGGACCCGCAGCATGCGGCTCTCGGATTCGGTCAGCCGCACCCGTTCCTCGTCGCGGAACAGCTCGCCGCGCTGCAGGTCGAACCGGCACGGGCCGAACACGACCTCCCCCTCCGGCTCCACCCTGGGGGCGCCGCGGCGCAGCACCGTGCGGATGCGCAGCAACAGCTCGCGCGGCTCGAACGGCTTGGACAGATAATCGTCGGCGCCATGCTCCAGGCCCGCGATCCGGTCCTCGGTCTCGCCCATGGCGCTGAGCATGAGGATCGGCACGGTGGCCTCGCCGCGCAGCCATTCCGCGAAGGTCAGCCCCGATTCGCCGGGCATCATCACGTCGAGGATGATCAGGTCGAAGGCCAGCGCGGCGAGCTTGCGCCGGGCCTCGGGCGCATCGCCCGCCGTCGTCACCGTGAAACCGTTCTCGGTGAGATACTTGCGCAGCAGCTCCCGCAGCCGGCGGTCGTCGTCGACGACGAGAATGTGCGCGGACTCGCCGTTCAGGGTCATGGCGGGAAGTATACGACCGCGGCCTCGGCGCTGCCTAGCGCTGCCGCAGGCCCATCAGGACCTTGCGGAAGCCCTCGACCGCCTCGGCGCCGGCCTCGCGGTAGGCCCGGGCGAAGCGCCGGCGCTGCAGCGCGGTCAGCCGCTCCTCCAGCTCGGCGCCCTTCTCGGTCAGGTGGAGCTGCCGCTGGCGACGGTCGCCGCTGCCCGGTCGCTGCTCGACAAAGCCCTCGTCGACCAGCCGGCGCAGCACCCGCGACAGGCTCTGCTTGGTGATCCCGAGCACGTCCAGCAGGTCGCCGACCACGAGCCCCGGCCGCCGGCCGATGAAATAGACGGCGCGCAGGTGCGCCCGGCCCAGGTCCTGGCCCGCCAGCAGCTCGTCGGCGGCCTCGGAGAAGTCCCGCCAGGCGTAGAACAGGAGCTCCATGCCCGATCGAAGCTCTTCGTCGCGCAGGAAAAGGGGATTCACGCCTGGTTTGAAGTCGGGCATTATTGACAGGTTCGCATACGAATGTTACCGACGTTTCCCGTTTCGCGAAATTTTGTAACTCTGCGGGCGGTCCGGGGTGCGCGTGTGCGCCGGACTAACCCATAAGGATCGGATCGATGTCAATATTGCCCTTCGACGACCGTGACGGCGTGATCTGGTACCAGGGCGCCTTCGTGCCCTGGCGCGACGCCAACCTGCATGTCCTGAGCCACGGTTTGCATTATGCCTCCTGCGTCTTCGAGGGCGAGCGCGTCTACAACGGTTCCATCTTCAAGCTGACCGAACATACCGAGCGGCTGCACCGGTCCGCCCAGGTCCTCGACTTCAAGATCCCCTACAGCGTCGAGGAAATCGACGCCGCCTGCCGCGAACTGATCCGCAAGCAGGGCATCTCCGACGGCTATGTCCGCCCGGTCGCGTGGCGCGGGCCGGAAATGATGGGCGTCTCGGCCCAGGCCGCCAAGCCGAAGCTGGCCATCGCCGCCTGGGAGTGGCCCGCCTATTTCACCCCCGAGGCGCGGCTCGAGGGCATCCGGATGACCGTGGGCAAGTACCGCCGGCCCGACCCGCGCACCGCGCCGGTCCAGTCCAAGGCCGCCGGCCTCTACATGATCTGCACCCTGTCCAAGCATGACGCCGAGGCGCGCGGCTACAACGACGCGCTGATGCTCGACTGGCGCGGCCAGGTCGCCGAGGCGACCGGCGCCAACATCTTCCTGGTCCAGGACGGGATCATCCACACGCCGACGCCGGACTGCTTCCTCGACGGCATCACGCGGCGGACCGTGATCGAGCTCGCCCGCGCGCGCGGCTACGAGATCGTCGAGCGGCCGATCATGCCGGAGGAGTTCGACAAGACTCAGGAAGTGTTCCTGACCGGCACCGCCGTGGAAGTGACTCCCGTGCGCGAGATCGACAACTGGTCGTTTGAGGTCGGCGAGATCACCCGCAACCTGGTCGCCGACTACGACGAGCTGGTCCAGCGCGGCGACGACCGCGCCGCCGCGGCGCGGGCGAGCGCGGCTTAACGGAAACGGCACGCCCCGAG
>CAMYMQ010000365.1 GCA_947259335.1 uncultured Alphaproteobacteria bacterium
GCCGTCGCCTATCAGACCCGCGACCTGCTCGATGCGATGGCGGCGGGCACCGGACCGGCCGGCGACGCGACCCTGCTCCGGGTCGACGGCGGCATGGCGCGGAATGACTGGCTGATGCAGTTCCTCGCCGACATGCTTGGCGCGCCGGTCGAGCGGCCCGTCGTGACGGAGACCACGGCGCTCGGCGCGGCCTTTCTGGCCGGTCTGGGCGCGGGTCTCTACGCGTCCCTGGACGACATCGCCGCCCATTGGGCCGTCCAGGCCCGGTTCGATCCCGCGATGGAGGAGGGGGAGCGGAACCGGCTGCTGGCGCGCTGGCGCGACCGGGTTTCGCGGGTGCGCGAGACGGCGTGAGGGCCGGGTACGCCGATGCGTCTGGGGCCGGGCCGGCGCGACTAGGCCATTGAAGGCGGCGACGGCGGCCTCATATCTTGAGGGTGGCGGGCCAACAGACCGAGACGGATGTGAGCGAAACGGCCGATCAGGACAGCAAGACGGTTGCTGGAACCGGCCCTGTTCCAACCCGGCGGACCGCGCTCGCGCCCTTCGACCGGGAAACCGCCGACGCGATCGTCGACCGCGCCATTCGCCGCTATGTCGACGACCGGCGCGCGGCCATCGACAGCTTCATCGACACCCATTTCTCTCTGCGCGGGTCCTTGCGCATCCATCGCCATGCGATCGGGTTCGACATGGTGCGCGCGCCGATCAACGTCGCCGCCGGGGTCGCGACCGCGGGCAAGCGGGGTCTCGCCTACGGCCTCAAGCGTGCCGGCGCGGACCGTGCGGGGGCATGGCTCGACGACCGTCAGCTCTTCCTGCGCACCAAGGTCGGGCAGGAGATCGAGTGGCTGGTGGTGACGGACTTCCTGGGCCTGCCCCTGGAACAGCCCGGCCGCGCCTCGACACGCGACGCCCTGATCGAGACGGTGCTGGCCGATCCGCAGGTCCAGCGGCGGCTGGAGGACATGCTCATGGCGATCGACCGGCGCGCCGGCGACGTGGCGTTCCGCCGCCGGGTGACCGAGGCGATGGCGGAATATGTCGGCAGCCGCTCGGCGGCCGCGGACATGACCACGACCCTGTTCACCGCGGCGGCCGGGATGGCGGCCTATCACCAGTTCACGCCCGGCGTCGCGGCGCTGAGCGGATCCATTGCCGGGACGATCGCCAAATCGGCGGCGATTTCGAATTTCTGGGCTGGAAGCTGGGTGGGCGGGCTCTATTACGGCGTCTTTGCCGCGCCGGCGTCGCCCTTGCTGACGGCCGGCATTTTTTCGGGCCTGCTGGTGCCGCTGGCGGTCTTGACCGCCTTCGCCGGCGTCGTCGCCGATCCCGTCCAGCGGCGGCTCGGCCTGCACCGGCGGCGGCTCGTCAAGATGGTCGACGTCCTCGAACAGAACCTGTTGGGGCAAAAGGATGCGCGCTTCGTCGTCCGCGACCACTATGCCGCGCGACTGTTCGACGTGATGGACTGGAGCAGCGTGCTGTTGAAGCTCGCCGTCCGCTAGGCCGCGGACCGGGGTGCCGGTAACCGCGGCCTGCCAAGGCTAGTTGAGCATCGTCCGCTTGCGGTTGAGCACTTCCGACGTCGCCTCGGCGGCGGCGCCGACCAGCAGCTCCACTTCGGTCAGGCAGTAGTGCTTGGCCAGGTCTTCCAGGCGAACGAGCTCGGCGTGCAGCGCCAGCAGGGTGTCCGATGGGCTCGTCTTCAAGTCGATCATGCGATCGGTATCGTTCGATGGTGTCTTCATTACGCCGCGACCTTCTCTCTTTCGACTTCGGTCTTGATGGCCAGCTCCTGCGCGACGACGTGCAGGTGGTCGAGTGTTTCCATGTTGACGTCGATGAATCCGGCGACGGCCGGGGTGGTCCCGATCCGATGAACGGGACCCAGCCGGTTCACACGCAAACCGCTTCGTTTCAGGATGCGTTCGAACCGGACATCGGAGGCGGCGACGAAGCGCCGGATATCGTTGCGCATGCCGAACTCGACGAGCGCGATCAGCAGGTCGCTGGTGGCCAGATGCACGCTGGCGAGCGAATCGTAGGTTGGCCGCAGGCTGTCGACCGCGAACCGGCTGATCTCCCAGATGTCGTCATCGACGGGCGGGGCGCCCTGTTCGACGAGAAACGGGAAAATGTCGCGAAGCATGTTCGGCCCGGTCGTCGGCAGGATGCGCCAGCAGCCCTCGACCTTGGTGCGGGACGGGCTGTACAGCGCATAGACGGGGTGAAGCCGGTCGTAATCGTCGATGTCGAGGCCGCCCGGACACTCGATCTCCCAGCCCAGCCGCTCCTTGAAGACGCGGCAGCGGAGCCGGTGCATGCTCTCCAACTGTTGGGGGGTCGCCTGCGGGTCGACCCGACTGTGGAGAAAAACTGAACGCATCGCCGCGATCCCCTTGGTTTTTGTATCGTTGGGGACTATTCGACGGCAAAAGGCAGCCTCCGCGAACCTACCAGAACTGGTAGGTGGGCCCGGATCCGGGTCAGGCAGCCTTCAGGCTGGGACTACGGGGAGTTAACTACGGGGAGTTAAAAGGCGCAGATACCGAGGCTGACGGCCCTGGCGACGGCATGCGTCTTGGAATGCACGCCGAGCTTGCCCATGGCATTCTTCAGGTGGAAGTTCACCGTATTCTCGGAAATGCTGAGAATCTTTGAGATTTCCCAGGCAGTCTTGCCGTCCGCGGTCCACTTCAGGCATTCCTGCTCGCGCGGCGACAGTTTGATCTTGGGCTCTGCCGGCCGGGTCGCGGCGTGGGCCTCCATGGCGGCATGATAGTGGATCGCCATGAGGTGCAGGTCGTGCTGGTATCTCTCGATCCGCGCCCTGAAATCGGCGGAGGATTCGTCGGACGCGAGGCTGATGATCGCCTTTTCGCCCGTCGGCGTGTGAATCGGCACCGAAAAGCCCCGGGTCAGGCCGAATTCCCGGGCCTCACCCAGAACCACCACTTCTTCCTGCGGGCGATCCTTCAGACGCAGGGATTCCCATATGATCGGCATCAGCCGGGATCGGCACGCCGCGATAATGGGATCGACGGTGTAGTAGCGCATCTCCTTGTACCGGTCGCGCCAGCCCGCCGGATAGGTCGTTCCCTGGACGAAGTGTTCATGAAACTGCGAGGAGGAAACCAGGTCCATCCGGGTCGCGTTGATCCGAGCATAGCCGAACGTCTTCATGCCGGCTTTTTCGATCGCCCGCTGGAAGACGCGATTAATCGCGTCGAGATCCTCGGCGCTGTCGAGGTCTTCGACGAAGTCCTTGAGCGCGCGCATCGCCCACACCCTTTCCGCTATGCAGCAGTACTACGCCACAATCCTAATGCTTTGCGGCAGGCTGTAAACGTGATTTTTCAACGGTCTCGTATGCAAGGCGGGCCGTTTCCTGCGAGTCGACGAGGTCGCAGGTCAATCCGAATCGCGGATCGTCCTGCCGCGCGAGCAGCCTTTCATAAACCGCCAGCGCCCGCGTATGGGCGCTGTGGACATGCTCGGCCGGGATCGCCTCCGCGCCGTCTTCGGCCACCCGCGCGTTGAGCAGGCCGAAGCCGCCATCGGGTCCGTGGACCGGGATGGCGACCCCGGAATGGACCCGGATCGGCAGCCCCTTCCACGGCGACCACGTCACGACCTTGCGCACCGAGGCGTCGGGTGACAGGGCCTGCCAGACCACCGGCGTGTAGGCGATCCGGCAATGCTGGATGAAGGGGTCGAACCACAGACGCCGCCTCGATCTGGGCGAACTGCGGCTTTCCAGGCTGTAGACGACGTGGCGGTCCGCGCTCCGGGTGAACCAGTAATATTCGAACGAGGCAAATCCCAGCCCGCGCAAGGACCGCTTGAGAACAACCGTCAGCTCGGTGGCGGTCGGGCTGTCAGCGATGGCGCCAAGATCATCCTGGGACGGTGGTGTCACACCGGTGGCTCCTCGGTGGGCCGGGGTCGCGCTGGGAGGGGGTAGGGCGACGCCCGCGTTCCGCAAGCAATCGCATGGAGGTTCTTTAGGGTACGTGAACGCGGCGCACAGTCGGACTACCAAAGCTGGTAGGTGTTGCGACGCAGCCAAGGACAGCAAGGTACCAGCCTGAGACGAAACCGCGTCACGAGGCTGAGTATCATGATGAACACAGGCACCATCGCCAGGCCGCACGGCGATACGCTCGACACGGCGTTTCCGCAGGACAGTGGCCGCGCTCCGGGCCCCGCGAACTGGCCGCTGGTCGGGCAGTCGCTGGCCTTCTGGCTGGATCCGCTCAACTACACGCTCAAGCTCCAGCGTGAGTATGGCGACGTCGCCCGCTATCACGTGCGCGGCGAACCGATCTATCTGCTCGGCCATCCGGACCACGTCCGGCATGTGTTCGACCGTAATTCCGGCAACTACCGCAAGAGCAACTTCTACGACGCGGTGCGGCCGTTCTTCGGCAACGGCCTGGTGCTGAGCGAGGGCGACTTCTGGAAGCGCCAGCGCCAGACGATGCAGCCGGCCTTCCACCGCGATCGAATCGTCGAGATGGCCAAGGTCATGCAGCGCGGCGCCCAGGAGTTCGCGGATTCGCTGCATGCGACGGCCCGCTCGGGCGAGCCGATCGACATCGTCAATCCGATGATGTGTTCGGCGCTGAACACGGCGACCCGGGCTATGTTCGGGGTCGATTCCGACGAGGTGTTCGAGCGTATGCGCCGGGCGGTGCCGCTGCTGCTGCGCGGCGCCGAGCAGCGCATCTGGTCGGTCCTGCCGATCTCCTACAAGATCCCGCTGCCGGCGAACATCCGGTTCAACCGGGCGCTGCGGGACCTCGACGACGTCGTCTGGACCATCATCAACGATCGCCGCGCCACCGGGCGCCGGGCGGACCCCGGCGATCTGCTCGACATGCTGCTCGAGGCGCGCGACGTTGACGGCAACGGCCTGACCGACCAGCAGCTGCGCGACGAGGTGCTGACGATCTTCGTCGCCGGCTTCGAGACGGTCGCCAACGCGATCTCCTTCACCCTCCTGCTGCTTGCGCACCATCCCGAGATCCAGGAGAAGATCCGGGCCGAGCTCGATACCGTGCTGAACGGTGACATTCCCAGCTACGAGACCGTGCGGTCGCTGCCCGAGTTGACCAACGCCTTCCAGGAGGCGATGCGGGTCTATCCCCCGATCTGGACGGTCTCGCGTGCCCTGGTCGGCGACGACGAGATCGGCGGCTACCGCATCCCGGCCGGCTCGACAGTGCAGATCGCGCCCTATCTGCTGCACCGCGATCCGCGCTGGTGGGAGAAGCCCAACCGCTTCTGGCCCGATCATTTCACCAAGGAGCGCGCCGATGCGCGCCCGCGTTACGCCTACATGCCGTTCGGCGGCGGCCCGCGGGTCTGCCTGGGGCGCAACTTCGCGATGATGGAAGGTCCCATCGTCATCGGCACCCTGTTGCAGCGCTACCGCATCAAGCCCGGGTCCGACGACGGCCTGACCGAGCCGGAGGCGATGATCTCGCTGCGGCCCAAGAAGGGCGCCATGCTGCGGCTGGAGCCGCGCGCCTGACCGAATAACGCGGGCACGGCGTTCGGGGGTGCGCCGTGCCCGTGTCTTGACGGCGCGGCCGCTTCGGCGTTCGCTGTATCCCTCCCTTGGAGACGGCTTGTGGCGGCTCGGACCGCCCCCTGTCCGTTTCGTTCACTCATCCGCCTGTCTGCCGCCACACCGGCCCTGGTGCCGGTCCGCAAGGGACATTCCATGGACCCCGAATTCGGGACCTCCGACGCCCTGTCAATTGCCGTTCGGCGCGCGCGAGCCGGCGTTGGCGATCCGCAGGACCATGATCTCGGCGCTTTCGCCGAGCAGTTGGCCCTGGCCGAAACGATCGACGACGCGGAGCGTGCCCTGGGCGCGGCGCTCCGGGCCCTCGGCTTCGCCAAATTCGCCTATGTCAATCTGGGCCAGCGACAGATCGAGACAGTGACCCAGAAGCAGTTCAGCAACGAACTCGTGGTCTCCACCGACTTCTCGCTTGATTGGCGGCTGCGCTATCGCGAGCGCCGCTACTACAACACCGATCCGGTACTGTTTGTCTGCCGGACCCGGATGATCCCTGTGACCTGGGCCGACCTCGAGGCATCGCGGGACCTGCCGGGCGACCGCGGTGTGTTCGCCGACGCCCGCGCCATGGGCATGCGCAGCGGGTTCACGGTGCCGATCCACACGCCGGCCGGCGACAGCGCCATGGTCAGCCTGGCGTCACCCGAGCGGCCCGCCGTGTTGCAGCGCGTGCTCGGTGAATACCAGCACAACATCCATCTGATGGCTTTCCTGTATCACGAATGCCTTGAGCGGCTGTCTCGCGCCGACGCCCCGGAATGGAGTCTGCAGGGCTAGCGTCCGAAGGCCGCGATCTGGGCCAGAAGGCTCCGCGGCACGCGCGCCGCGACCGGGCTGCACGTCTCGCCGCTGAAGCGCCAGGACGACAGGTTGGAGACCTTGCCGCACCGCGCGAGGCGCGGGCCGGCCGGCGTGCGGATGCAGGCGACCTCGCCGGCGAGATAGTAATGGCCGGCGTAGACGCAGCGGCAGTCGGGATCGGCGTGGGCGGTGAGCGGCACAATTGCCGAGCACAGGCTCAGGAACAGCCCGCCGAAAAGGACAATCGCGATATTCCGGATGGCGTCCAGTGCCGCCTCCACCGCCTGTAATCGGACGAGGCCGACAGTATAACATGCCGCCGTCCCTGTCCAAAGCCGGGCCCGGTTGACCCGAAATCGGTTCCCGCGATAGCATCCGGAATCGAAAAAAATCAGTCATGAAAGCCAATAAGTCGGCCGAAATGGCCGAACAAGAGCGCCTTGTTCTAGGGCCCGCTTATCAGCCTGTCTGGGTTTCACTATCCCAGTGTTCGAAGTCCGCGATCACCGTCCTCAAGGCCAGGCATGAAGGTGACTTCCGAGATATGCCGGAAAAGCGGACTCATCCCGTTATCCATCGTCGTATTTACCGTCGCATACTATTATCCGGTTTATCTATCGTCCTATTATCATCACGACGACGTGCTGCTGGCATTGTCCGTGCCGGGCCGGTGTCGTTCCTTCGGACAGTTTGATTTTTCCGTCAGTATCGGCCGGCCCCTGTCGCCCTGGTTCTTGTGTGCCTTCAGGTCTTTCGTGGAAGGCATAGACCAGTTTTCCCGGTTTCGGATTGTCCTGGCATTGCTCGCGGGGGGCTGTGGCGGCCTGACCTATGCAATGCTGAGAAGGGCAGGGTGGAAGGCGTTGTTCGCGGCCTTTTCGGTTCTTCTCGTCATCATATCGCCCAGCTTTTTGGTCTATAATTTTTGGACCGTCGCCTCCAATATAATGGTGCCCTACAGTTGCGCTGTCATCGCGATGACCGGTCTTCTCAGGGTCGATCACCTGTCCGATGACGAGGCTCGCGGAAGACCGCTCTATTTATGGAGTTTTGTAGGCGTCGCCGCGCTCGTTGTCGGTCTCCTGGTTCACCAGATTACGCTGTCTATCTTTGTCGCCCTGCAGGCGTTGGTGGTGTTGCGGGACGTCGGCAAGGCAAGATCGCTTTTCGTGCGGCTGACGCGAAACGCGGCCGTGGCCGTGGTCGCCTTCCTTGCGTACAGCGCGGTCATAAAAAGTTCCTTCTCCCTGGGCGTGGCGGGCGACTTTGGTCATTTTGCCGCTTTGGAAGCGCTTCCCGAACGAGTGATTGCCTTTTGGACGGGCTATTGGCCGTCCTGGTCGATGTCCTGGGTGTTTGTGGCGGCGGATGGCGCCATCGCGGCCGGGGCAACCGCGCTGATGTGCGCGTTGGTAGTGGCGGCTTTGATGACGCGCGTTCTGGGCCCCGGCAGGGAAAGGAGGAAAGTCGGCGGCGTGCTCTGGGTCTTGTGCGCCATCCTTTTGATGATGGGGCTCTACATGGGCGCGGGAATCGGCGCCATCGTCACGAAGTATCCGATTTCACTCCGGCATGCCGTGGGGATGGTTGTGGTGAGCTCTATCCTGATCGGCTGGTCGCTTCAGGTTTTCGATGGCGCCGTCGAGCGGGGAGGCGGTCGGCTTCTGCCCAGGGCTGCCCGGATCGGAGGCGTCGCTCTTTTCCTGCTGGCGGCAATCCCGCTTCATCAGGTCTTGGTGCGGGACATGGTGGCGCCCGCCGTCGCGGAATTCAGATGGTTGAAGGCCAATGTGGCGAGTCTAGTCGGGACCCGGGAAGACCTTCGGAAATTGGATGTCCGTTTCAAGACACGCCATCGCGGTGCCGGCCTGGTGACGGATGAGATCGGGGGCACGACCCTCTCGTTTCCGCAAGACACGCAGCCCATGATAATTCTGGCGTTGAGGGAATTGGGGCATCGCAACGTGCGGGTTTCGGTCTATCTCGAAAACTGGAAAAAAGAAGACCTCTGTTGCGGCCTGCCGCTGTTTCTGGGGTCGCGTTTCGAGCTCAAGGGGTCCCCCGGCCTCGACGCGAACGACTTGAACAATACGGATCGGAGGTAGGTTCTTCCTATCGAACCGAGAAGGAAAGGAACGGGCCTGCGATACCCTCGGCGAGACCCTTTTCGTTGTCTGACGGGGCGGACCAGGAACAAGCACGCCATGGCTTGCCCGGCCGTTGCCGCGTGCCGCCGGTCGCGGCAAGGACCAAAGCGCAGGCGCCCGCTTTCCAAGACTTGGGGTCGCTCGGGGCGTTGTCCCGGAGGCGGGATCCGGTGGGGAACAATTTGTGCCGAAGAATGGTGGGCGCGGCTGGGATTGAACCAGCGACCCCTGCCGTGTGAAGACAGTGCTCTCCCGCTGAGCTACGCGCCCGCCGATGGCGAACCCGGTATATGCGTTTCGGCGGTGCGGGGTGTCAAGCTGACGGATCGCGTGTGGCGGTCCTCCTATCGGTCGGGCGGCTTTCCGGCCCGGCGCAGGGTCCGGTCGAGCAGCAGGCGATAGACCGGCCTGCCGCCGAGCGCCTCGGCCGCGAAGGTCGCCAACAGGCAGGTGACGATGATCGGCAGGGCCATCTCGAGATTGCCGGTGAGCTCGAGCACCAGAATCACGCCGGTCACGGGCGCGCGGACGGTGGCGGCGAACAGCGCGCCCATCGCGGCGACGGCGAAGGCGCCGGGTTCCGCCACCGACACGAAGGGCACCAGCGCCACCAGCTTGGCGAACAGCAGGCCCGACAGGGTGCCCAGCGCCAGCATCGGCGCGAAGATGCCGCCGGGCGTGCCGACCGAATAGCTGCCGACCGTGGTGATCGAGCGCAGCAGCAGCAGCAGGGCGACCGCCGCCAGCGTCCGCTCGTCGCGCAGCAGACTCTCGATCAGGCGTTCGCCGCCGCCCGCCGCCTCGGGCACGAACCAGACGATCAGCCCGATGGTCGTCCCGACCGCGGCAACGGTCAGCCAGACGTTGCGGTGCATGACCGCCGCCATGCCGTCGAGCGACTTGAGGAGCGCGCCGTTGAACAGCACGCCGTAGACGCCGATCAGCAGGCCCAGCAGGGCGTAGAGCGGCAGGTCGCCCAGCGGCGGGGCGGCAAAGGTCTGGATCGGCAGCGACAGGCCCTCGCCAAGCCACAGGTCGTTGACGATGGTCGCAGAGACGCAGGCGACCACGACCGACTGGAAGGAAACGAAGGTGTAGCGGAACTCGTTGCGCATCTCCTCGGTGACGAAAAGGATCCCCGCCAGCGGCGCGTTGAAGGCTGCGGCCAGGCCCGCCCCGGCCCCCGAGGCGATCAGGATGCGCCGGAAGTGCGGGTCGAACCGGACGAAGGCGCCGAACATCGCGCCGATCGCCCCGCCCATGTGGATCAGCGGCCCTTCACGGCCGAGGACAAGCCCGCTCGCTATGCCCGCCGCGCCGCCCGCGAACTTGACCGGCAGCAGCCGCTTCCAGCCGAGCCTCCGGCGGCCCTGCAGGGTGCCCTCGATCTCCTGGATGCCGCTGCCCGCGGCCTCGGGCGCCAGCCGCCGCACCATCCACACAGCCAGGGCGACC
>CAMYMQ010000366.1 GCA_947259335.1 uncultured Alphaproteobacteria bacterium
CGGATCGCGCCGCCCGACCGCAAGCTCGACGGCCTGCCCGTCACCGTCACCCTGCTCGGCGACGGGGTCGCGGTCGAGCGCAGGACCCGGATCGAGGTCGCGCGCTAGGCGCGAAGCCGGCACCGTTGGCGCTGGATTTCCGCGTGCGCCTGACTATCTTTTCAGGCGTCGCCGACCGGCGGCGTTGGAATCCAACATGCAGCACCGCAAAGGGGGCAAGGATGTCGATCAGCGTGGGGGACAAGATCCCGGCCGTTAAGCTCAAGACCATGACCGCAGAGGGCATGGCCGAGGTCGATACGAGCGAATTCTTCAAGGGCAAGAAGGTTGTGATGTTCGCCGTTCCCGGCGCGTTCACGCCGACCTGCTCGGCCAAGCACCTGCCCGGTTTCGTCGCCAAGGCGGACGAATTCAAGGCCAAGGGCGTCGACGAGGTCGCTTGCGTCTCGGTCAACGACGCCTTCGTGATGGACGCCTGGGGCAAGAACCAGAGCACCGACGGCAAGGTCACCATGCTGGCCGACGGCAACGGCGAGTTCACCTCGGCCCTGGGGCTGGAGATGGACGGCTCGGGCTTCGGCCTCGGCACGCGCAGCCAGCGGTATGCCCTGGTCGCCGACGACGGCGTCGTCACGGCGCTGGCCGTCGAGGCGCCCGGCGCCTTCGAGGTGTCGAGCGCCGAATCGGTGCTGTCGAAGCTGTAGGCAGCTCCTCGGAATAGCTGCGAAAGGCGCGGCTTCGGCCGCGCCTTTTTCTTTGCGGCTAGCGAAAGGGCCGCATGCCCCGGTTGGCCAGTTCGTCGGCGCGTTCGTTGCCGTCGTGGCCGGCATGGCCCTTGACCCAGATCCACTCGACGTTGTGCCGCTCGATCGCGATCTCCAGGCGTTGCCACAGGTCGACATTCTTGACCGGCTTCTTGTCGGCGGTCTTCCAGCCGCGCTTCTTCCAGTTGTGGATCCAGGTCGTGATCCCGTTCTTCAGGTAGGTGCTGTCGGTATGCAGCCGGGCGGTCACGCCCACCGGCAGCGACTCGAGCGCCTGGATCGCGGCCATCATCTCCATCCGGTTGTTTGTGGTCGCGCGCTCGCCGCCGCACAGCTCGGTTTCCGTGCCGTCGGTGACGATCAGCGCGCCCCAGCCGCCCGGCCCCGGATTGCCGCTGCACGCGCCGTCGGTGAAGATGTCGGTCAGGCCCTTCATGCGTCTCAGTCCAATCCCAGTTCGCCGGGCCGCCGCACGCTCTGGTGAAAGCGGAGCTTGCGGTAATATTCCAGCGGGTTGTGCGGCGTGACCATCGCCCCTTCGGGGTGGAACAGCCAGTCGTGGAGCCGCGTCAGCAGGAAGCGCAGCGCGCCTCCGCGCAGGAGCAGCGGCAGGGCGGTCAATTCGTCGTCCGAGAAGGGCCGGACCTTGCGGTAGCCCGACAGCATGTGGCGCGCCTTGGTGACGTTGAAGCTGCCGTCCGGCTCGAAGCACCAGGCGTTGATGCAGATCGCCAGGTCGTAGGCGTAGAAGTCGGTGCAGGCGAAATAGAAGTCGATCAGCCCGGAGACCTCGTCGCCCAGGAAGAAGACGTTGTCCGGGAACAGGTCGCCGTGGATCACGCCCTCGGGCAGGCCGGCCGGCCAGCCCGCCTCCAGCACCTCCAGCTCCGCCTCGATCATGCCGGCGAGGCCGTGCTGGACCTCGTGGGCGCGGGGCGCGCATTTCTCGAACAGGGGCCGCCAGCCGGCGACGCACATCGTATTGGTCCGGCGCATCGGAAAGTCGTCGCCCGCGACGTGCATCCGGGCCAGCGCATCGCCGAGCGGCCCGCAATGGCGGAAGGCGACGCGCCGGGGCGAAACCCCGCGCAGGAAGGAGATGATCGCCGCCGGCCGGCCGCACAGGCTCCGCAGCGCCGCGCCGTCGCGGCCGTGGATCGGCGTCGGGCAGCGGATGTCGCGGGCGGCGAGATGATCCATCAGGGCGAGGAAGAAGGGCAGGTCGGCCGGATCGACGCGTTTCTCGTAGAGCGTCAGGATGAAGGCGCCCTGCTCGGTCTCGAGATAGTAGTTCGAATTCTCCACGCCTTCGGCGATCCCCTTGTAGGAGACCAGCGCGCCGATGTCGTAATCCTCCAGCAGCGCTTCGAGCGCGTCGTCGGGAACGTGGGTGTAAACGGCCATAACGCTGGTGATAGCCGCGCGCCGACCGGCGATCAATAGCGGCGCTGTTGTCGGACGACCGGCCATCCCATAAGGTCGTCGACGATCCCTGCACAACCCAAGGAGCGGTTGATGACCGACCCCGCAGTCGCAGCCAAAGAGCCCGCCAACGTCACGCTCGAAGCCGGCAAATCCTACGCGTGGTGCGCCTGTGGCCTCAGCAAGCTGCAGCCCTTCTGCGACGGCGCCCACAAGGTGACCGATCTCAAGCCGATGGTCTTCAAGCAGGAGACCACGGAAGAGGTGTGGCTGTGCCAGTGCAAGCAGACGGGCGACAAGCCGTTCTGCGACGGGACGCACAACGGGCTGTAGCGCTCCGCCCCGCCGGGGGCGGAGCCTAGCGTGACCGCGACGCCCCGCGCTTCGCGCCTCCGAAGCTCTTGGTCGTGCCCGTCGCGCGCGGGCTCGATATCGAACCCGTGCCCGGATTGAACTGCCCCGGCCGTCGCTCCGGGCCGGCTCTATCGGCGCTGGCGGCCCGCTTCGCGACCTTGTCCGCCGATTTCGCCTTTGCCCGTTCGCGGGCCCTGGCTTTGGTCATGGCTTCGTCTTCCTTCGGATATGACGGGGTCCGGCCTACGCCCGGGCCGGTCGAGGACAGGAAGTAGGGTCTCGCACGATCGATTTCCTCTTTTTTCGGCCGGACCGGGCCGGAACACTCGTGGCCCGGCCTCTACCCGGGGGCGCCGGACGCCGTCGGCCCTCGGTCGTGGCGCCGCCGCTTGACTTTCCCCCGGTCCCCGCTAGGCTCGCTGCGGTTAGGCCGACGATACCAGTGGGAGAGACCGGCCCCGTTCACGCGGGGTCGGCGCCGAAGGAGCAACCGCCCCGGAAACTCTCAGGCTAACGGACCGCTGGTTGAGGCATCTCTGGAAAGCAGGCTCCCGCGCGCCGCGGCGGGCTTCACCGACGGGGTAAGCCGGGCTCGCCATTCGGGCGGCCGGTGAATCTCTCAGGTTCCACGACAGAGGGGGTGCGCCCGTCGGACGGAGTCCGCTGGCGTCCGTTGCCCCGCTGTCGAACCAGGATCCTGCCGTGTCGGAAGCCGAGTCCTACCTGCGTACACCGCTATACGATCTGCACGTCGCGCTGGGCGGGCGCATGGTGCCGTTCGCCGGCTACGAGCTGCCGGTCCAGTACAGCGACGGCATCATCGCCGAGCATACCCGGACCCGGACCGCCGCCGCGCTGTTCGATGTCTCGCACATGGGTCAGGCGGTGATCGTCGGCGACGACGCCGTCGACGCCATCGAGGCGCTGGTTCCCGGGGATATCGCCGGGCTCGACCGCCACCAGATCCGCTACACCCAGCTCACCAACGACGCCGGCGGGATCATCGACGACCTGATGGTGACGCGGCTGGCCGACGGGGTCGGCCTCGTCGTCAACGGCGCGCGCAAGGATGTCGACTACGCCCATCTGGAAGCCGCGCTGGCCGGCACCGGCTGCCAGCTCGAACCGCAGGCCGAACGGGCGCTGCTGGCGCTCCAGGGGCCGCAGGCGGTCGCCGCGCTGGTCCGCCATGCGCCCGGCTGCGACACGCTCGGCTTCATGCAGGCCGGGGCCTTCGATCTCGGCGGGGTCACCGCCTGGATCAGCCGGTCGGGCTATACCGGCGAGGACGGGTTCGAGATTTCGGTGCCAGGCTCCGACGCGATCTCGGTGGCGGAGCGGCTGCTGGCCGAACCCGAGGTCGGGCCGGCCGGCCTGGGCGCGCGGGATTCGCTGCGGCTCGAGGCCGGGCTGTGCCTGTGGGGCCACGATATCGACGAGACGACGACGCCGGTCGAGGCCGCGCTCACCTGGTCGGTCGGCAAGCGCCGCCGGGCCGAG
>CAMYMQ010000367.1 GCA_947259335.1 uncultured Alphaproteobacteria bacterium
CAGTCGGCCGGGATCGCGGCGAAGCCGTTGGCGTAGCCCCCCGCCGGCCGGTCGCCCGCCCCGCGCACCAGTGCGGGCATCGCCCGCGTGATGCTCTCCGGCGCGCAGCAGTTGGCGAGGAAGGCCTCGATCGGCAGGTCGTCGAGCGCCGAAGTGGCGTCCTCGACCGTCTCGCCGCTGCGGAGCCGCGCCGAGCTATCGTCCAGCGTCCAGGCGACCCAGACCGGCTTGCCCGTCGCCGCCGCGCCGGATGCGGCCGCCCGCGCTTCCGCGATGCCGGACATGGTCTCGCAGATGAACAGGTCGACATGCGGCGCCAGTATCTCCGCCTGCTCGCGATACAGCGGCTCGATCTCGTCGAACGGCCGCACGGTGTCGGGCCTGTAGCTGCCGTACTGGGGCGGGAGCGACCCCGCGATCCACACCTCCCGGCCGGCGGCGTCGCGCGCCTCCCGGGCCAGCCGTGCCGCCAGGCGATTGAGGTCGGCGAACCGATCCTCGACCCCAACGGCGGCCAGCCGCCGGCGCACGATCGCATAGGTGTTGGCGGTAACCACGTCGGCGCCCGCGTCGATGAAGTCGCGATGCACGGCGCGGACGATATCGGGCACCTCGACCAGAGCCTGCGCCGACCACAGCGGATGGTCGGCCACCGGACTGCGGCGGCGCAGCTCTTCGCCCATGCCGCCGTCGAGCAGGGCCACGGAGCGGTCGCCTCGGTCTTCGGTTGCGATCATGAATTGTCAGTTAATCGGCGCGGGCCGAAAGGCCACCCCCGGGGCCGGAGGGCGTCGGACGGGCGCCGTCTTTTCAGCAGCCCCCGAACCGTACTAGTCTCCACGTCGCCGCGAGCGCGGCCGCCCCCGATGCAACCAGAGAGCGCGCCAGCCCGATGCCCTCCGGCCCCCTGACCCAACGCCCCCTGACCCAACGCCCCCTGACCCAGCGCGCCCCGGCCCCGGGTGAAGACGACGCCGTCGACTTTGCCGAGACGCAGCGCGAGGAGGTCCGCACCTGGCTGCAGGTGGTGAAGGCCGTGCTGCCGCTGGAGCGCGATCTCAACAAGCAGTTCGCACGCGAGTTCGGCCAGAGCCTGGCGCGGTTCGATGTCCTCAACCAGCTCGACCTGGAGGGCGACAGCGGACTGCCGGTCGGCACGCTCGCCGAACGCCTGATCGCGTCGGCCGGCAACATCACCCGGCTGGTCACCCGCATGCTCGACGAAGGCCTGGTCACGCGGGTGCCCGACGCCCGCGACCGCCGGCGCGAGATCGTGTTCATCACGCCCAAGGGCCGCGCGCTTTATCGCGACATGGCGCGAGCCCATGCCCGCTGGACATCGCACCATTTCGGCGCGTTCAGCGCCGCGGAGAAATCCGAGCTGCAGTCGCTGATGCGCAAGCTGCGCAACAGCCTGATCTCAGCCAAGCTGGAATAAAATTATCTTACGCGTCAATTATTGACGTATAAAATTTGCTCATCTAAATTGCTGCATTCGTTACGGGAGCGTAGCCATGGCCAAACCGAAGCGCGACATCGACCCGGTCGAGGCGAAGACCGCGATCCTCGACTACTGCAAGAGGAAAGGCGCGCTGGTCGCCGGCGTCGCCGACCTCGACGCGATCAACCGCATCTGTCCGCCGGGACACCGGCCGGCCGACATGATGCCGCGAGTCAAGTCCGTGATCTCGCTGGGTGTGGGCGGCCAGACCCAGGGCGCCTGGTCGGTGCCGGCCAAGGCGCTGGGCTATTTCGGCTCGACCGAGACCCGTGGCTACACCATCGCCTACGGCGCAGCCTTCTACATCGAGAACAAATACGGCGTCCCCTCGATCTATTGTCCGCCGGACATGGACCCCGACGCGGGCCCCCGGGTGCCGCTGCAGAGCCTCAAGGTGCATGCCGAGCTGGCCGGGATCGGCGCGCGCTCGCTGGCCGGCGACATCCTGCTCCACCCCGAGTTCGGCTACATGTACTTCGCCAGCGTCTTCACGGAGCTGGAGCTGGAGCCGGATGCGCCGCTGGAGACCAACCCCTGCCCCGCGCCGTCCTGCGTGAGCATGTACAAGTCGATCGGCCGGACCCCGTGCATGAAGTTCTGCCCGGTCCAGTGCCTCGACGGCGAGGTCGATACCGAGACCGGCGCCCAGAAGGTCATGCGCTACGACATGGCCGCCTGCGCCGAGATGACCCAGCAGTTCGAGACCGTGCCCGCGACCCTCATGGACGCGATGAAGGCCGAGGACGAGGCCGCGCGCGAGGACGCGCTGTTCGATCCGGACAACAAGATCCTCTGGTACAAGCTGTCGGCCGGCTCCGGCGGCCTGTTCGCCCAGTGTTTCGAATGCATGCGGGTCTGCCCGATCGCCACCAAGGCGCCGATGGCCGACCCGATCCTGCGCTACGACGCCGCCCGCGAGGAGCGCGAGCGCGCCGAGGCCATGCCGAAAGCGGCGGCGGAATAGGACTTCCACCTCCCCCCTCTTCAGAGGGGCGAGGTCGGCGAACGGAGTGAGCCGGGTGGGGGTGTCGCGATCCCCGCCCGATCGCGTCTTCTGAGGGACACCCCCTCCTCGATCCTCCCCCTCTGAAGAGGGGGAGGAAGAATTTGGAGACTAGAAGAAATGGCCCGTGGCTTCTCGCGCCAGCAGATCGGCATCACCGAGGAGATGATCGAGACCTTCGGCGACACGATCTTCCGCCTCTCCCACAACCACCAGGTTCGCGAAGGCGATCCCTATCGCCTGAAGAACTGGGACGAGGTGGACCGCCAGCGCCCGAACATGGGCCTGTCCGACGACCAGATCGCGGACAAGATCGGGCTCTCGCGTCACCAGGTGCTGTTCATCCGCACCATCCTCGAACGCCGCCGCTTCCACACCGGGCATTATCCGCGCCTGCTGGAACTGGGCGGCGGCCGCCGCTTTCGGGCCGAGCGGTTCACGCCCCACCTGGACCATTTCAAGTTCAGCCAGGACGCCCTCGACCTGCGGGCGGCGATGCGCTTCCCGCCGGCCCAGGCCAAGAAATACATCGACGAGGGCTGGTGGCAGGGCGATACCCTGTCCAAGTGGCTCGACAAGCACGCCGCCGAGCGGCCGGACGCCCCGGCGATCCGCCATGGCGACCGGGTCCTCACCTGGGCCCAGCTGGCCGACCAGGCCGACCGGCTGTCGCGCGCGCTCTACTCGCTCGGCATCCGCCACGGCGAGGTGGTCTCGGTCCAGCTTCCCAACATCCCGGAATATCTGATCGCCTTCCTGGCGATCACGCGCATCGGCGGGGTGATGAACACGATCCACATGCCCTACCGGGCCGCGGAGATCGAGACCCTGGTCAACCACGGCCGCTCGCGCGCGATCGTCTGCCTGTCGGAGGCCAAGGACTGGTCGCCGGCCGGCACGGTGCTGGGCATGGTCGACCGGCTGGACAGCCTCGACCACGTCATCGCGCTGGGGGCGCCGGTCGACGGCGCCCTGTCCCTGGCCCAGCTGATCGAGAGCGACGTCGACGCCGAGCCGCAGACCGTGCCGGTCGCCTCCGACCCCTTCCTGCTGCTGTTCACCTCGGGCACGACCTCCGCGCCCAAGGCGGTGCCGCTCAGCTACCACACCATGCTGTCCAACGCCCGGGTGGGCGTACCCGAGCACGAGATCACGCCCGACGACTCGATCCTGTCGGCCGCGCCGTTCAGCCACCTGTTCGGCCTCTACAGCTTCCATATCGCCATCGCCGCCGGCGCCTGCTCGGTGATGCTGCCGGTGTTCACTCCGCCCGACATGGCCGCCACGATCGAGCGCGAGAAGCCCACCGCCCTGTGGACAGCGCCCGCCCATTTCGCCGCCATCCGCGGCTTGGGCCTGATCGACAAGTACGACCTGTCGTCGCTCAAGATGATGATCATGTCGGGCAGCGCCTGCCCCGAGGAACTGGTCCGCTGGACCGCCGCGCAGCTGCCCGGCTGCGCCGTCACCCAGCTGTGGGGCATGACCGAGACCCAGGGCGGGCTGTATTCGCGGCCCAGCGACGGGCTCGACGTCTCGGCCACCTCCGCCGGGCGGCCCAGCCCGGGCACCGAGGTCCGCATCGCCGACCCGGAGACCAACGACGCCATGGCCGACGGCGAGGAAGGCGAGCTGCAGGTCCGCGGTCCCCTGCTCTTCCCCGGCTATTTCAAGAACGAGGCGGCCAACAAGGCGGCCTTCACCGAGGACGGTTTCTTCCGCTCGGGCGACCTCGCCGTGATGCGGCCCGACGGCGCCGTGGCCATCACCGGCCGGATCAAGGACGTGATCAACCGCGGCGGCGTGAAGTTCAACCCGCGCGACATCGAGGACCTGCTCGACGCCCACCCGGCGGTGGTCCAGTCCGCCATCGTGCCGATGCCCGACCCCGTGCTGGGCGAAAAGGCCTGCGCCTTCGTAATGATCAGGCCGGATGCAGACCCCCCCACCCTGGAGTCGCTGTGCGGCTACCTGCTCGAGCACAAGATCGCGAAGAACAAGCTGCCCGAGAGGCTGGTCGTCGTGGACGAATTTCCGATGACGCCGACCAAGAAGATCATCAAGGGGCAGCTGGAAGTGCCGGCCTGACCACAGCCGTAGGGGCGGGTTTCCAACCCGCCCGGATCGCAGCGCGCCGGTTTCGGCACGGGCGGGTTTGAAACCCGCCCCTACCAGTTCCGGAACACGCTACAGCAATGCCATCTGCGTCGTCGTCGCCAGCCGCGCCGCCATTTCCTTCGACAGGTTGAGCAGCAGCCGGGCGGCGATCGCGGGCTCGTCGCGGACCAGCCAGTCGATCAGGTCGCCGGAGATCATCAGCGCCTCGCCGTCGCTCCGGGCGACCACGTTGGCGGTCCGGACCTTGCCGGTCAGGAAGCCGATCTCGCCGACCGTGTCGCCGGGGCCGAGGACGGAGAGCAGCCGCCCGTCCGCGGCCTGGACCGTGGCGCTGCCGGCGAGCAGGCACAGCAGATCGCGCGTCTTGCCGCCCTTCTCGATCAGCACCTCCTTGTCGGCGAAATTTTGCTCCCGGGCGGAGCGTTTGAGGGTCTCCCGCTGCGCGGAACTCAAGCCCCGGAACAATACCGGATCGACGATCGGGTCCATGGCAGGCGCCCCCTGACGGTTGCCCCCGGCGGGTCGTCCGCGCCGTTCAGGCCGCTTCGAGCAGCCAGAACACGACGCAGGCCGGGAAGGAGAAATCGCGTTTGACCAGCTTCCAGCCGGCATCCTCGATGAAGGCCTTCTCGACGCGCTTGAGCGGATAGCCCTTGTAGCCGACCTCCCACTTGTGGCCGAGTGGGTCCTCATGCTCCTTGAAGGTCTCCATGCCGGTCAGCTTCCGCCACCAGAACTTATGGTGGAACATGTGGCCGTTGACGAACAGTTCGCCGAAGATCTGCCAGCTCCGGTAGGGCACGGAGATCAGCGCGTATTTCGGGCCGGCCGCGCGGAAGGCCTTCATCGCCGCGGCGGCCTGCTCGAACTGCACGTGTTCGAGCGTCGCGCAGCACATGATCGCGTCGAAGCCCTTCATGGCCTCGACGTCCGGCTCGGCGACATTCATCTGGAAGTGCGGCCGATCCGGGGTCCAGAAGGCCGGCTCCTCGTTGAGGTCGGCGGTGGTCACGTCGAAGCCGGCATTGTCGAGCAGCGCCGTGGTGAAGCCATAGTAGGGCCCGATCTCCAAGACCTTCGCGACGTCCACGCTGGCCAGCATGTGGACCTGCATGATCATCTGGCGCATGCGCTTGGTGCCGTAGTAGCGCGCCCATTCCTGGCGGCGCTTGGCCGGGTCGATGTCGCTGCGCTTCTCGAACTGGCCCTCGGTCGGGTCGAACTTGATAACTTTCATGGTCCCCGTCTCCGCCGCGCTGCCGGCGGCCCCATCCCGGTCTGTCGATCCCCGACCATAGCCTCCGCCGCCCCATAATAGAAGAGCTTGGCCATAGAAGAACTTGGCAGCTCGCACCGAATTCTATAGAGCTATTGATCATTGCCCATCGATGGCCCACGCGCCCCTTGCCCGGGGGCCCGACCAAGACAGACGGAGGAACCATGCCGGCTCGCCACGATCCCCCCTTCCGCGCCGAACACATCGGCAGCCTGCTCCGTCCTCCTGCGCTGCGCGAGGCCTACAAGGCGAACATGACCGGCACGATGGACGACGCCACCTTCCACGCCGTGCAGGAGCAGGCGATCCGGGACGTGGTCGCGCTGCAGGAATCGCTCGGCCTGAAAATGGTGACCGACGGCGAGTTCCGCCGCGCCTCCTATTGGGGCCACTGGGTCGACGCCATCGACGGACTCGACGTCGCCCCCGCGCTGTTCACCTTCCACGACGCCGAGGGCGAGGAGCAGGAGTTCATCGCCGCAACCTGCACCGGCAAGCTGCGCAAGACCAAGCCGATCTCGACCGAGGAGTTCGAATTCCTGAAATCGGTCACCACGGCCGAGCCCAAGATCACCATGCCGTCGCCGTCGACGCTGCATTTCTGGCGGCTCAAGGACACCATCGCGGGGTCCGGCTATCCCACCGACAGTGACTATTTCGCCGACCTGTGCGCCATCTTCCGCCAGGAGATCGCCGACCTGGCCGCGCTCGGCTGCCGCTACGTGCAACTGGACGAGGTGCCGCTGATCATGCTCGCCGACCCGGCGATCCAGGCCAGGGTGCGCGAGCTGGGCGACGACCCTAACCGGCTGATCGACCTCTATATCGACGCCATGAACGACGCCGTGCGCGACCGCGGCGAGGTCGCCGCCGGCATGCATATCTGCCGCGGCAACTTCAAGGGCAAGTGGCTGACCGAGGGCGGCTACGACGCCATGGCCGAGCGGGTGTTCCGGCGGGTCGACGTCGACGCCTTCATGCTCGAATACGATACCGAGCGCGCCGGCGGCTTCGAGCCGCTGCGCCACGTGCCGGACGACAAGATGGTCGTGCTCGGCCTGGTCTCCTCCAAGGTGCCAGAGATCGAACAGGCCGACTACCTGGAAGCGCGCATCGCCGAGGCGTCGAAATACATCGACCGTGACCGCCTCGCCATCAGCCCCCAGTGCGGCTTCGCCTCGACCGTCGCGGGCAACCCGGTCGACGAGGCCGCCGAGAAGGCGAAGCTGGGCACCCTGGTCGAGGTGGCGAAGGAGGTTTGGGGGGACGCCTGACCCTCACCCCCACGAACGTCCCGGAACATGGCCGGGCTGTTCGGCTGGCTTCCCTTGCTTTTATTCCTACAGCGCCCATCTGTTGAGCGTGGCGCGGGCCCGCCCCGACCGTCATCCCGAGCGAAGCCGAGGGATCGCGCCGCACCCATCATATTTGGGGGTCTGCGTCGGCGAGGTTCCTCCGCTCCATCCGCCGCCGGGCAGCGGGCTCCGGTCGGAAGGGCGACTTGAGCGGTCCTGGCACAGGATCAAACGAACCGCCGCGACCGGACGGCGAAAAGATAACCGCGGCCAACCGATGATAACCTTCCCATAGTCCCGCCGGCTCCGCCGCCTGCACGCCGCGCATAGCGCACGCGACGCCATCGCGCACTGGTCCGCCCCTGCCCTTTCCGTGCTATGAAGCGGCGAAACATCCGCCCGAGGGAGACCCCATGAAGATCTGCTGGTTCGACGACAACAAGCTTGGCCTCGTTCACGACGGGATGGTCTTCGACGTAAGCGCCGCGCTCGACCACCTGCCGCCCCAGCCCTATCCGGGCCCGATGGGCGACCCGCTGATCGCCAATCTGGAAGGCATGTGGCCCCACATCGAGGCCGCCGCCAAGGGCGCCGTCGGCAAGCCCGTCGCCGAGGCGCGGTTCCTGAGCCCGGTCGCGCGCCCGACCAAGATCATCGGCACGCCAGCCAACTATGTGAAGCACGTCGCCGAGGCCGAGGCCGACCCCGAGATCATCACCGAGCGGTTCAAGGGGCGGGTCGAGGAACAGGGCCTGTTCCTCAAGGCCAACAGCGCGCTGGTCGGCCCGGCCGAAGGGGTCAGGCTGCGCTTCGCCGACCGGCGGACGGACCACGAGATGGAGTTGGGCGTCGTCATCGGCCGGACCGCCTCCAACATCGAGGAATCCGAGGCCCTGTCATACGTCGCGGGCTACGCCATCGCGCTGGACATGAGCGTGCGCGGCCCCGAGGACCGGAGCCTGCGCAAGTCGGTCGACAGCTATGCCGTGCTCGGCCCGTGGATGGTCACCGCCGACGAGATCGAGGACCCGGACGATCTGGACTTCTCCCTCTCGGTCAACGGCGACATGCGGCAGGAATCCAACACCAAGTTCATGATCCTCGACACCAAGCGCCAGATCGCCTGGGCGTCGACCTTCTACACCCTGCACCCGGGCGACATCATCATGACCGGCACCTGCGAGGGCGTCGGCCCGGTCGTCCCCGGCGACGTGATGGCGTGCGACATCGAAGGCGTCGGCGCGATGCAGGTAAGGGTCGAGGCCGGCGACGGCTACGACGGATGAGCGTGGAGGTCCGCCCCCTCGCGGAGGCCGACTTCGACGTTGCGCGGCGGGTCCACCGGGCGGCCTTCGGCACCTTCCTGGGCCTGCCCGACCCGCAGGCCTTCCGCCCCGGCGCCGACGCCATCGGCCTGCGCTGGCGCGCCTGGCCCGAAGGCTGTTTCGTCGCCACCGAGGACGGCGCGATCGTCGGCTCCGGGCTGATGATGAACTGGGGCAGCGTCTGCATCCTCGGCCCGCTGACCGTGGCGCCCGAGCTGTGGAGCCGCGGCGTCGCCCGCCGGCTCATGGACGCAATGATCGGCGCGGCCGATCGGGGCAACTTCGCCTTCACCGGGCTGTTCACCTTCCCGCAGAGCCCGACCCATATCCGGCTCTACGAGAGCTACGGCTTCCGCATGCAGCGGGTGACATCGATCCTGTCCAAGCCCGTGGTCGCCCATCTGCCGCCCCACGGCCTGCGGGTGGTCTCGGGTCCGGACGACGATGTCGATGGCGCGGTCGCCGACGCGGCGGCGGTCACCGGAACGATCTTCCCGGGCCTCGACGTGGGAACGGAGATCCGCGAGGTCGCGCGCGGCCGCTTCGGCGACACGCTCCTGCTCACCGAGGAAGGCGCGCCGGCCGGCGTCGCCATCTGCCACCACGGCCGGAACTCCGAGGCGAGCGAGGGCCAGATGTTCGTCAAGTTCGCCGCCGTCACGAACGGACGGGGCGCCGATGGCCGCTTCGCGCGGCTGGTCGCCGCCTGCGAGGGCCTGGCCTCGTCGCGCGGCGCCGAGCGGCTGATCGCCGGCGTCAATACCGGCCGGACCGCCGCCTACGAGACCCTGCAGGCGGCGGGCTTCAGGGCCGACATGAACGGGGTCGCCATGATGCGGCCGGCGACCGACGGCTACAACGGGCCGGACGTCTACGCGATCGACGACTGGCGGTGAGGAACAGACCTTGGCGATGATCGACTATCGGGGAAACGCCTACACGCCGGAGGAATTCGAGCGCCAGTTCAATCCCCGCGCCAACGTCACCGACTCCGAGGCGATCCAGGCCGAGCGCAAGCGCCTGTCGGCCGAGGCGCGGACCCGGATCGACGGAGTGCTGGGGGTGCCCTACGGCGACAGCGACCGCGAGGTCATCGACATCTTCGCCCCCGACCGGGAGGGCGGCCCGACCTTCATCTATTTCCACGGCGGCTACTGGCGCGGCGGCCACGCCCGGGACGGCAGCTTCTTCGCCGAGCCCTTCGTGCGCGCCGGGGCCAGCGTCTTCCTGCCGACCTACGACCTGTGCCCTGACGTGAGCGTGGGCGAGATCGTCGCCCAGACCCTGCGGGCGATCGCCTGGATCCACGCCAACGCCCGGAGCCATGGCGGCGATCCGGACCGGCTCTATATCGCCGGCCATTCGGCGGGCGCGCATCTGTGCGCGATGGCGCTGGCCGACGCCTGGGCCGACGATCCGGCCACCGGCGGAGCCATCGCCGGCGCCTGCCTGATCAGCGGCATCTACGACCTCGACCCGGTGCGCTTCATCTCTGTCAACGACCTGATCCGGGTGACCGACGCCGATGTCGAGCCCTTGAGCCCGCTGCGGCACCCGCCCCGGCGGCCGGTGCCGATGATCCTGGCCGCGGGCGGCGACGAATCCGAGGAGTGGCGGCGGCAGTCGCACCTCTATGCCGACGTCGCGCGCGCGGCTGGCTGCACCGTCGCCGAAATCGAGGTGCCGGGCGTCCACCACTGGTCGATCCTGCTGCCGATGCGCGCGCCGGACCACCCGATCACGCGGGCGCTCCTGCGGATGATGGGACTGGGTTAGACGGCGCGGCCTATCGGGCGCCGGCGACCCAGGCGTCGATCAGCGCCCGCCGGTCCATCTTGCCCCGGCCGGTCTTGGGCAGGGCGTCGCGGAAGATCACCTGCTTGGGCCGCTTGGGCGGCGCCAGCCGGTCGGCGCAGCGGGCCAGGATCGCTTCGGCGGTCAGCGCCGAGCCGGGCCTGAGGACCACGAAGCAGGCGACCTCCTCGCCGTAGACCGGGTCGGGCACGCCGACGGTCGCGGCCTCGGCGATCTCCGTCAGGTCGAGCAACACGCTGTCGATCTCGAGCGGCGAGATGTTGACCCCGCCCCGGATGATCAGGTCCTTCTGGCGGCCGGTCAGGAACAGAAAGCCGTCGGCATCGAGATAGCCGAGGTCCCCCGTCCGGGTCCGGCCCACGGCATAGGTGTCGAGTTCCCCGCCCTCGCCCAACTGCCGGAAGGCCGCCTGGGGGTCCCAGCCGAGCTCGACGAAGCCGATCTCGCCGGACGGCAGCGGCGTGCCGTCCTCGGCGACGATACCGAGCTTGTGATAGGGCAGCGGCCTGCCGACGGAGCCGACCTTGCGGGCGCCCTCGTGACTGCCGGCGATCCAGCCGGTCTCGCTCGACCCGTAGCCCTGGGCGATGGCGATCTCGAACCGCTCCTCGAAGCGCCGCCATTCCTGCAGGGTCAGCGGCGCCGAGCTCGACGTGACGAAGCGCAGGGTCGGCAGGTCGCGGCCGGTCACCGTGTCGTCGCCGTTGACCAGCATGTTGATGGTTGTCGGATTGCCCGCCGCCATGGTCGCCCCGAAGTCGCGGATCCAGGCGAAGAAGCGCGAACGGGAGAACTTGCGCGCCAGGATCAGGGTCGCGCCCACCGCGAGCGGCGCCAGCGCGCTCAGGATCTGGGCCGAGGCCCAGTTGAAGGAGCGGAAGTCGAGGATCCGGTCCGCCGACGTCATCGCGAAGGCTTCGGCGGTCGGCGTCACATTCTGCATCAACTCCCGGAAGGTGAGGACCACGCCCTTGGGAGTGGCCGTCGTCCCCGAGGTGAAGAAGATGGCCGCGATGTCGTCGGGACTGGCCGCGGCGGCCGGCGCCGCTGTCCCGACCGCCTGTGACAGCCGGCCGAACAGGCTGTCGGTTCCGACCTCGTCGCCGATTTCGCCCAAAGCCAACCACCGGGCCGATGGCGCGGCATCCCGCGGCAGCTCGAAGCCCAGCCCCTCCTCGTAGACCACGAGACGCGGATCGAGCTTCGACAGGATCGGGCCGAGATGCGACTGGTTGGTCTCGACATGGACCGTGCAGATGGTCGCGCCGCAGGCCATCACCCCGACGTAGGTGACCAGATGCTCGATCGAATTGTTGGAAAGCAGGACGACCCGGTCGTTGGGACCGATGCCCTCCTCCGCCAGGAAGCCGCGCAGCCGGTCGACCAACAGGGCGAGTTCGCCATGGGTCAGGCTGCGGCCCTGATCGATGCCGACGACATAGGGCGCCGAGCCGCGCCGCGCCGCGTTCTCCCGGATCCAGCCGCGCAGCAGGTCGGCATCGGGCGTCGCCCCGTCGCGCGCGGCCGGTGCCTCCGTGACGGTCGAGATGTTCATGGCCCTGGCGTTGAAATCCATCGTTGCATAGGCACGAACCGTCAACCGGACGGCCCCGATACCCGTCCGAAATAGTTCAAGGCCGGCCGGCGGGTGTCAACAAATTATTTAGAAAACTAACTATTCGCCGGATGCTCGTCGAGGGTCGCCACCACCTTCCGCAGAAGTTTGTGCAGGGTTTCGGTTTCCGCCGGCGTCAGCCCGCCCGTCGCCGTCTCGCTGACCCCCCGCGCCAGCGGCAACAGGGTATCGCGCAGCGCGCGGGCCTTGGGCGTCAGGTCGACATGGATCTTGCGGCGATCGGTTTCGCTGCGCCGGCGCGTCACGAGGCCGGCCGCTTCCATCGAGCGCAGGGCCACGATGGTGGTCGGTTCCTTGGTGCCGACCCGGGCGCTCAGTTCGCGCTGGGTCAGGCCCTCCTCTTCCCACAACACCCGCAGGAAATACCACTGGCCGCGGAGGACCCCGTGGGGCGCGATGCTTTGTTCCAGCAACCGTTGGAGCGCGTTGTGGGCCTGGCGGACAAGATAGCCGGTGCTGCCCTCGGGCGGATAGCGATAGACGCGTTTCGCGACCGTCGATCCGGCGTCGGAGGGCGCCGTTCCGGAAGGCTTGGCCTTGTCCAATTCGCCGCTCCATGGTTCGCGTGAAGGTTGCGTGCCTCACAAGTAGACGATCCGCCCGACAGGGTCAAAGCGGCCGCGAAGGATGCCGCCGCCGGCCCGTCCGGCGCCATCCCCGCGAACTTGCCTTGACCCCGTCAACGGGTGTTGACTTGGAAAATGTGATCACGCATTAATTAGAAATCTAAGTGATTTCCGCCGGCGTCTCAAATTGTGGTTCCAAAGACGGTCGGCGTAGCTGCACGCGAATCGGAGAACACCATGAACAAGCCGATCCTGAAGAAGGATTTGAAGCCCGCGACCGAGGAGGTCCGCGACCTGAGGACAACGCTTGCCTGGCTCAAGGCACAGGGCGACCTGATCGAGACCGACACGGAGGTCGATCCCGATCTCGAGGTCACCGGCCTCCAGAAGCATCTCGACGGCGCCTGCCCGATCATCTTCAACAATGTGAAGGGCAAGCCGCAGCATCGTGTGCTGACCAACCTGTTCGGCGACATCAACGTCATCAACAAGATGTTCGGCTGGAGCGACGACGTCGACCGCACGCGCAAGATCGCGGCCGCCTTCCGCAAGCCGCTGAAGCCGGTCGAGATCTCGCAGGACGAGGCGCCGTGCCAGGAAGAGGTCTTCGAGAATCCCGAGGACGTGAACGAGTTCATGGTCCCGATCCGGCACACGACCTACGAGCCGGAGCTGACCGTGGGATCGGGCATCCGCTGCGTCACCGGCGAGCATTTCGACGGCGGCTCGGACCTCGGCTACAACCGGATGAACTTCCGCTGGGGCAACGTCGGCACCTTCCAGATCTCGCCCGGGTCGCACATGTGGCAGGTCGTCTCCAAGTACTACAAGGAAGACCAGCCGGTTCCGATCACCATGTGCTTCGGCGTTCCGCCGGCATGCACTCTGCTCGCCGGCGCCGGCTTCGATTACGTCATCCTGCCCCAGGGCTGCGACGAGATCGGGGTGGCCGGTGCGGTGCAGGGCGCGCCGATCCGCCTGGTCAAGGCGCGCACGGTCGACGCCATGGCGCTCGCCGACGCCGAAGTGGTGATCGAGGGTTACGTCAATCCGCGCGACCGCCGCTACGAGACCGCCGAGTCCGAGGAGGCCGACATCCAGGGCCGCTTCCACTTCCATCCGGAATGGGCGGGCTACATGGGCAAGGCCTACAAGGCGCCGACCTTCCATGTGACGGCGGTGACCACCCGCAAGCGCGAGTCCAAGCCGATCATCTTCGCGCTCGGCGTCCACACGCTCGACGACCACAACATCGACACCACCGTCCGCGAGGCGGCGATCTTCGAGCTGTGCGAGCGGCTGCAGCCGGGCATCGTCCAGGACGTGGTCATCCCCTATTCGATGACCGACTGGGGCGGCTGCATCATCCAGGTGAAGAAGCGCAACAACATCGAGGAAGGCTGGCAGCGCAACTTCCTGGCGGCCGCGCTCTCCTGCTCGCAGGGCATGCGCCTCGCCATCGCGGTGTCGGAAGACGTCGATCCCTATTCGATGGACGACGTGATGTGGTGCCTGACCACCCGGGTGAACCCGCAGACGGATATCCTCAATCCGCTACCCGGCGGCCGGGGCCAGACCTTCATGCCGGCCGAGCGGATGACCGCCGGCGGCAAGCAGTGGACGGCGTCCAACACCGTCTTCGAGGGCGGCATGGGCATCGATGCGACGGTGCCCTTCGGCTACGAAAGCGACTTCCTGCGGCCGGTCTATCCGGTCGACAAGGTCGATCCGAAGGACTTCTTCACCGACGCCGACATCGAGAACGCAAAGAAGCGCATGCAGGGCTGGGTGCTCTCGCTGGCCAAATCCGGCCGGTAGGACTCCCGACCCGGGACGGACGTGCTGAACGGGAAAGCCAACGGCTTTCCCGTTCATTTTTGTGTGGGCAGGACAACGCCGTTTGGCTTGAATATCAGGCAGTTGAGCAGGGCTGCCTGTGCCCATCGAACGAGTGGGCAATGTTTTTATGTTGAAATGCACAAGCAATATTGGTGGAGTCGCAGCCGAACCCGCAAGGCGACGCGGGCGGCTTTTGGGCCGAATGACATCGGTTTGAAACAGCAGCCGCACAGCGAAGAACAACCGGCTGCACTAGGGAGGAGACTCATCATGAATCTTACTGCGATCCGAAACATTACCGCGAAGGCGGTCCTGACCGCTGCCCTGCCGCTGGCCGCGATGGCGTTGCCCTCGGCCAGCCTCCAGGCGGCTGACCTGCCGGCGGTCGACCGGGGCCACACCTCGGTCCACTTCGATGTCTGGCACGGCGGCGTCAGCCCGACCGTCTATCAGTTCCGCGAGATCAACAAGGTCGACTTCAAGTTCGACCCCAAGGATCCGACCAAGAGCAAGATCTCGATGGAGATCAACGCGGCCAGCCTCGATTCGAACCACTATTTCCGCGACAACTGGGCGCGGTCGGCCGCCGAACTCGACGTGTGGAAGCACCCGGTCATCACCTTCGTCAGCACGAGCATCGAGAAGACCGGCGACAACACCGGCAAGCTCACCGGCAATCTGACCCTGAAGGGCGTGACCAAGCCGATCACCGCCGACATCACCTATCGCAAGACCAAGCACTTCTCGGGCAAGGTGATGGTCCATGGTTTCGTCGCCAAGGGATCGTTCAAGCGCACCGACTTCGGCCTGAAGGCGTTCATCCCCTGGATCAGCGACAAGGTCGATTTCACGGTCATTCTGGAAGAGAAGCGCCCGGTCAACGAATAGGCGCCGCCCGTCCAACTCGAAACCTCTAGCAGGAATGCCGAACCGGAACGGTCATGCCCTTTCGTAACACACCCGACCGGTTCGGCTTTCTCGCCAGGCTGTTCCACTGGCTGATTTTCCTGCTGCTGATCGGCTCGTTCACGCTGGCGTGGACGATGCACGACCTGCCGCTCAGCCTGCTCAAGCTGCAGATGTATTCATGGCACAAGTGGGTCGGCGCCACGGTCTTCCTGGTGGTGATCCTGCGGCTGGGCTGGCGGCTCACCAATCCGGTCCCCGCGGCGCCTGCCGGCACGCCGGGCTGGCAGCGCCTGGCCGCCGGCCTGTCCCATTTCCTGCTCTATGCGATCCTGATCGTCATGCCGTTGACGGGCTGGATCATGAGCTCGATGAAGAACCTGCCGCTGGTCTATCTGGGCGTGATCCCGATCCCCAGCCCGTTCGGCAAGAACGAGCAGTGGGCGGAGATATTGGAGGAAGTCCACGAAACGCTGGGCCTGCTCCTGCTGATCCTGATCGGCGTGCACGTCCTGGCGGCGCTCTACCACCATGTGATTTTGCGCGACAACGTGCTTCGGCGCATGCTGCCGTGGCCGGCCCGGCTGAAAAGTCCGGGCACCGAAACCTGACAAGGACGATAACGACATGAAACGCGGTTACTTTCGCCGGTGCGCGATGGCGGGCCTCGGCGCGCTGGCTATCGTGATTCCCGCCACCGGCCCCGCGGCGGCCGCGGACGCGCCCGAGTGGACCGTCGACCCGAAGGCCAGCTTCATCAAGTTCACCGGCCGCCAGATGAACGTGCCGAGCGACGGCACGTTCCGGAAGTTCACGGCCAGAATCCGCTTCGACCCCGCCAATCTCGCCGGCAGTTCCGTCGACGTGACCATCGATACCGCCAGCGCCCATACCGGCAACAAGGACATGGACGCCACCCTGGAGAGCGAGATGTTCTTCGAGGTGAAGCGCCACCCGACGGCGCGCTTCACCGCGGCCTCGTTCCGGGCGAAGGGCGGCAACAAGTTCGAGGCGGTCGCCAAGCTGACCATCCGCGGCATCAGCCAGGACCTGGTCCTGCCCTTCACCCTCGACATTGCCGAGCAGGGCGGTCAGTTCGTGGCCAAGGTATCCGGCAAGGTCGACGTCAGCCGGACCAAGTTCGGCATCGGCCGGGGCGATTGGAGCAACACCGGCGTCATCGCCGACAAGGTGGTGATCGACATCAATGTCGTCGCCCGGCGCCAGAAGTAGCCGAGCGCCCTCCCCGGCGCCGATTCAGCCCGTTCAACCGGCGTCGGAGTAGTCGACCAGCTTGCTCTTGTACTCGCTGCGCGGCAGCGAGTTGTGCGCCACCAGCGTGACCTTGGCCGCGACGATCAGATCGCTGCGGATCGCCGCCTCGATCCGTTCGGCCAGGCCGGCGGGCGGATCGATCCCGGGCGCGAGCTCCACATGGACGGGCAGCGGCGGCTCCTGCTTGACGCCGCGTGCGGTCGGCCGGATCTGGATGACCTCGCCGACATGGGGCGCGAAGCGGTTGACGATGGCGCGCAGCGCGGTCGGGAAAAGGTTGACGCCGCGCACGATCAGCATGTCGTCGGTCCGGCCGATGCAGCGGACCCGGACGGAGGTCCGCCCGCACGAGCACGGCCGGGCGTTGACCGTGACATGGTCGCGGCTGCGGAAGCGCAGCAGCGGCATCCCCTCGCGGCGGAGCGCGGTATAGACCAGTTCGCCCTGGGCGCCGTCCTCGAAAGGCAGGGCCGACCCCGTCTCCGGATCGATCAGCTCGGCGTGGACGAAGTCGCGGCCGCTGAAATGCATGCCGGCCTGCTCGTCACATTCGCCCCACAGCGAGACCGAGACGTCGCCGATGCCCATGGCCTCGTTGGTCCGGCACGCGAAGGCCCGCTCGATCCGTCCCCGGATGACCGGATCGCCGCCGCCCGGCTCGCCCGCCAGCGCCATCCGGGCGATGCCCAGGGTGGCCGGGTCGATGTCCCGCGCTTCCAGCCAGTCGACCAGATAAAGCGCGAAGGAGGGGGTCGCCAGCAGCGCGTCGGCCGACATCTTGCGGAGCGCGTTGACGAATCGTTCGGTGTTGCCGGTACCGACCGGGATATGGGTTACCCCGGCGCGGGTCAGGGTGTCGGTGACGGCGCCGGCGACGAAGGGCCCGGCGCCGTAGTTGTGGACCACCCGCCGCCCGTGGCGGATGCCGCAAGCCGCATAGGAGCGCGCCGATATCTCCGTCCAGACCCCGAGGTCATGGGTGGTGATGGCGATGAAGCACGGATCGCCGCTGGTGCCGCTGGTCGAATAGATCCGGAGGATCTCGTCCCAGTCGGCGGCGGCGTGGCTGCCGAGCGGCGGATGGTCGGCCTGGGACCGGCGCAGCTCGTCCTTCTCGGTGAAGGGCAAGGCGGCGATGGCGTCGAGCCCGCCGACCGACGCGGCGTCGCCGAAGCCGGCCGCGCCGAGCTTGTCGCGGTAGAAGCCCGACCGCTCGAACAGGTAGGCGATCTGCTCGGGATAGCGCGCCGCGTCCCGGGCGCGCTGGTCGGCCGGATCGCGGGTCTCGACCTCGGGATTGTGCAGGCCCGTCCCGTCAGTCCCCATCGTATTCCACCGCGGCTTCGGCATGGTGGGCGAGCATGAAGCCGATCGGCCGCTCCCGCTCCTCGTGCAGATGACCGAGCAGGCCGGCGACCCGCGACAGGATCGGGATGCCGCGCAGCGCGTCCAGCGGGAAGTCCAGGTCGAGCATGATCGAGGCGATCGTACCGTTGATGTTGACGGGCAGGACCCGTCCCCACACCTCGCTGACGACCGGGGCCAGCGCCTCCAGCAGCCGGGTGTGCTCGCCGACCACGCCGCGCTCGTGGGCCAGGGCCAGCAGCCGCGCCGCCCTGGGATCTTCCGGCTTGTGCAGCGGGTGGCCGAAACCCGGGATCGGCTGCCGCGCGGCGCGGATGTCGGTGGCCAGCCGCCGGGCGGTCGCTTCCGCCGTCTCACCCTTCTCACGGCCTTCCGCGACGCCGCGGGCCAGCAGCTTGCCGGCATCCTCGGCCGCGCCCAGGACGACGGATCCGGCAAGCTGCTGGCCCGCGGCGTCGCGGAAGGCCGTGAGAAGGGTGAGACGGCGGAAGCGACCGCCCG
>CAMYMQ010000368.1 GCA_947259335.1 uncultured Alphaproteobacteria bacterium
GTCAGCAAGGTCGCCTCGTGGGGCGCGTCGGCCGGCGGGTCCGCCCGCCAGTCGGCGCCATCGCCCCAGGCCGTTGCCGCCCGCTCCACGACCTCCCCGACCCGGTAGAACTGCTCGGCCGCGGGTCCGAAATTCCAGGCGCTGGCCCACGCCGCGCCCTCACCGGCCAGGCGCTGTGCCAGCATCAAATAGCCGGACAGCGGTTCGATCACATGCTGCCACGGCCGCACGGCGTCGGGATTGCGCACGATCAGCGTCTCACCCGTGGTGAAGGCGCGCATGGCATCGGGTATCAGCCGGTCGTCGCTCCAGTCGCCGCCGCCGATCACATTTCCGGCCCGCGCCGTCGCGACGGACGGCCCGGTGGCGAAGAAGGCCCGCCGCCACGCCTCGACCGCGAGCTCGGCCGCCGCCTTGCTGAGGCCATAGGGCTCCGAACCGCCGAGCGGATCGTCCTCCGCGAAGGCGTCGCCCGTTTCCGGATTGGCATAGACCTTGTCGGTGGTCACGACGACAACCGCCTCCAGCCCGGGCAGGTCGCGGCAGGCTTCGAGCAGGTAGGCCGTTCCCATGACGTTGACGTCGAAGGTCTCGACCGGTTCGGCGTAGCTCCGGCGAACCAGCGGCTGGGCGGCGAGATGCAGGACGACCTGGGGACGGAACCCACGCATCGCCTGGGCCAGGTCGCCACGGTCGCGGATGTCGGCGATGGTCGATTGGCAAAGGCCGGCGATGCCCGCGGCCTCGAACAGATCGTGGGGCCGCTCGGGCGCGAGCGCGTATCCCTGGACGCGGGCGCCCATCCGCGAAAGCCACAGGGTCAGCCAGGCGCCCTTGAAACCGGTGTGGCCGGTCAGGAAGACGCGCCGGCCCGACCAGAAGCCCGGATCGACGCCCGCGCCAGCGCTCACCATGTCTTCCAGGGCGGCGCGCCGGACTCCCACAGGTCCTCGAGCAACCGCTTCTCGCGCAGCGTATCCATCGGCTGCCAGAAGCCATCGTGGTTGAAGCATCGCAGCTCGCCGTCCCTGGCCAGCCGCCGCAGCGGTTCCTCTTCCCAGGAGATCTGGTCGCCGTCGATCACGTCCAGCGCCCGCGGCTCCAGCACGAAGAAACCGCCGTTGATGCGGTCCCCGGCGTTGCGCGCCTTTTCGTGAAAGCCCGTCACCGCCGTGCCGTCGAGCGCCAGCGAGCCGAACCGCGCCGGCGGGACGACGCCGGTCACGGTGGCGGCGCGGCCATGCTTGCGGTGGAAGGCGATCGAGGCCTTGATGTCCACGTCGGCCACGCCGTCGCCATAGGTCATGCAAAAGGCGCCGTCGGACACGTAGGGCCGGATGCGCTTGAGCCTGCCGCCGGTCTTGGTGTTGAGGCCGGTATCGATCAGGGTCACCTTCCACTTCTCGGCACGGCCGCGATGAACCTCGACCTGATTCTCGCCGAGGTCGATGGTCACGTCGGCCATATGGAGGAAGTAGTTGGAGAAGAACTCCTTGATGACATAGCCGCGGTAGCCGAGGCAGATCACGAATTCGGTGATCCCGTGGGCCTCGTAAATCTTCATGATGTGCCACAGGATCGGGCGGCCCCCGATCTCGACCATCGGCTTGGGCTTGAGCTCGGTCTCTTCCGAGAGGCGGGTGCCGAGCCCGCCGGCCAGCAACACCGCCTTCATCGCCGCGCCTCGCCCACGAAGTCGCGCATCGCCTCGACCATATAGTCGATCTGCTCGGTTCCGATCCCCGGCCACACGCCGATCCAGAAGGACCGGTTCATGACGGTGTCGGTCACCCCCAGGTCGGAGACGACCCTGTGCGCGACGCCCTTGAAGGCCGGCTGACGCACGAGGTTTCCGGCGAACAGCAGGCGGGTGCCGATCTTCCGCGACTCGAGATGGCGGGTCAGATCGTTGCGCTCGAACGGCGCGTCGTCGCGCACCGTCATCAGATAGCCGAACCAGCTCGGTTCGGAATGGGGCGCCGGCTCCGGCAAGTGGAGGAACTCGTCCAGACCTTCGGCCTTGAGCTTCGCGGTCAGGGCGGCCCAGTTCTCGCGCCGCCGGGCGACGAAGCGGTCGAGCTTGTCGAGCTGGCTGGCGCCGATGGCCGCCTGCATGTCGGTCATCTTCAGGTTATAGCCGAGATGCGAATAGATATACTTGTGGTCGTAGCCGTGGGGCAGATCGCCGAGCTGCCAGCCGAAGCGGTTGTTGCAGGTGTTGTCGAAGCCCGGCGCGCACCAGCAGTCGCGGCCCCAGTCCCGGAAGCTCGACAGCACCGTCATCAGCATCTTGTCGCTGCCGAACACCGCCCCGCCCTCTCCGGTCGTGATGTGGTGGGCGGGATAGAAGCTGAGCGTACCCAAGTCGCCGTAGCTGCCGACCGGCTTGCCCCGATAGGTCGCGCCGAAGGCATCGCAGCAGTCCTCGATGACCCAGAGGTCATGGGCCTTCGCCACCTCCATGACCGCGTCGAGATTGAACGGGTTGCCCAGCGTGTGGGCGAGCATGATGGCGCGGGTCTTGTCGGTGACCGCGGCCGCCAGATCATCCGGGTCGATGTCGGCGTTGGGCAGAGTGACGTCGCAGAAGACCGGCACGCAGCCGGCCTGGACGATCGGCGCGACCGTCGTCGGGAAACCGGCGGCGACCGTGATGACTTCGGACCCCGGCTTGACCTGCCGGTCCCGCAGCTTCCACGAGGTCAGCGCCGAGAAGGCGAGCAGGTTCGCCGCCGAGCCGGAGACGGTCAGCCGCGATTCGCGCACGCCGAACCGCTCGGCGATCCGCCGCTCGAAACCGTCGGCATGGGGCCCCGCCGTCAGCCACAGGTCGAGCGAAGCGTCGACCAACGCGACGGCGTCGTCCGCGTCGATCACCTTGCCGCTGACCGGGATATAGGATTCACCGGGAACGAAGGGTTTCGGACGGGTCGATTCGGTGGCGAAGCCACGGACGAGGGCGAGGATGTCTGCGCGCTGGTCCATTCGGTCCCTTGGGGTTGCAGAAGCGGCGCGACTGTAGACGCTTCGGGCAAATGAGCGCAATCGGCGCGGGGCGACTTTGTGCGCCGCGCCGGGAATGCTATTCGAGACCAGCCCAACCCGCCCAAGGAGCCCCATGGCGGCCTCCCCGACCCTGCGACGACGCCCGATCGCCCTGCTCGACCGCCCACTGACCTGGCGCGACGCCGCACTCCTGTTCGCGCTGGCGCTGATCGTGCGGATGGTCAACGTGTGGACGCTGTCGGGGGTCGAGAACGGCTTCCATTTCGGCGAGAGCGTCACGGAATATGTCAGACACGCCAAGCTCTGGCTGCGGCAGGGCGATCTGATGTCCTACCTGTCCGGTACGCTGTTGCTGCCGCCGGAGCGGGCGCCCGGCTATTTCTGGTTCCTGTCCGGCATCTACACCCTGTTCGATACCGCGCCCACCGCCGTCGCCATCGTCCAGGGGGTCGTCGACGCCGGCACTTGCCTGCTGGTCGCCCTGCTCGCCCGGCCGCTGGGTGCGGGCAC
>CAMYMQ010000369.1 GCA_947259335.1 uncultured Alphaproteobacteria bacterium
CGAACCGGCGGTCGCGCGCGAGGCGCGGCCGCTCGGTCCCCAACTCGGCCTTTCGGCGATTGCGGACGGCTGCCGCCTAGCGTCCCCGGCGGCCGCGCCAGTTCCCACGGTAACGGCCGCGCGACGATCCGCGGTAGCGGTAGCCCGGGCCGATGTAGATGCTGGGCGCCACATAGGCCGGCGGTCCGTAGTATCCCGGCCCGTCATAGTAGGGGTCGTAGTAGTGACAGCCCGACAGGGCGGCGGCGCCCAGGCCCAGCGCAAGGCTCAGCTTGACCCAGCGGTTGCGCCCGGCGGTGGCCATCGGCCGCGCGAGGCTGGTGAGGATCGAAGGCATTCGGTTACTCCCAAAATTCTGTGCTCCCGAAGGTGTATTCGGGGCAGGGAGCCCGGGCGTTCACCGGTCACAAGCGATTGTGACCGGTGAACGCGTCAGGAGTTGACGCCGGCCAGGATCCGGCCGTCGCGCAGGACCGCGTGCACGAAACGCAGCTTCTCGATCACCGCGGCGGACAGCACGAAGGGGTAGAGGTCGGGCTGGCCCATGCTCCGGTTCAGGCTGTTGACCGCATAGGTCAGCGGCAGCCAGGCCCGGACCAGCACGTCGAAGTCGGCCTCGGTGTAGGAGTCGAAGCCGGCGGCATGGGCCAGGGACTGGCCACCGTGGGGCGTCCCCGATTCGATGCGCAGCCCGAAGGCCTGGGCGGTCTCCAGGGTGTCGACGATGTGCAGGCAATGGGCGAAGGTCTCGGCCCAGTCCTCCCACGGATGGGACGCCGCATAGGCGCTCACGAACCGCACGGACCAGCCCTCGGGCGGGCCGCTGGCGTAATGGGTCTCGAGCGCGGCCCCATAGTCGGCGCGCTCGTCGCCGAACAGGGCGCGAAAGCCGTCGAGGGCGGGGCCATCGCGGACCAGCCGCTCCCAGTAGTAGTGGCCGACCTCGTGGCGGAAATGGCCGAGGACGGTGCGGTAGGGCTCGGCCATGTCCTGCCGGTGCCGCTCGCGCTCGGCGTCGTCGGCCTCGCCGATATTGATGGTGATCAGGCCCTGGGCGTGGCCGGTCATCACCCGCTCGCCCTCCCGGAACGTCGGGCCCGGATCGGCGAGGAAGTCGAAGGCCAGCCCGCCCTCGGCGTCGTCGGCCTTGTTGGCCAGCGGCAGGCCCAGCCGGATCAGGCTGTAGACCAGCCGGTGCTTGGCCTGCTCGAGCCGGTGCCAGTGCCGCCAGTTCTCCGGCTGCGACAGGTCGGGAATGGTGCGGTTCAGCCGGCAGGCGGCGCAGCGGGTCTCGGCGCTGTCCTCGGGGACCAGCCAGTTGCAGGCATCGTGGTCGGCATTGGCGCAGAACCGGTACCGCGCGCCGGGCGTCGCCAGGGCGTGCCAGCGGCCCTCGCCTTCGGCGACCAGGGCGCTCAGGGTCTGGGCGTCGGGCAGGAAGCCGAGGACGGCGTCGCAGGACTCGCAGCGCACATTCTCGAAATAGAGCGCGTTTCCGCAGACCTGGCACTCGAACAGTTTCATGGTTTTGGCGGTTCCTTGCGGCGGCCGGCGCAGCCGCCGGATCCCGACTTCCATCTACGCTGCGCCGGGGGCATTTCAATGGAGGCACCTGTGGCAACCGCCGCCTTGCCGGGTTCAGGGCGATGGCGATAATGGGCGCGCAAACAGACCTCGGGGATCCCGCTGTCCAAGCGTTTCGCACCGGTCGGCTATCTGCTCGGCCTCATCCTCGCCATCGTGGCCGGTGCCATGCTGGTGCCGGCGCTCTATTGCTGGGGCGCCGGGATCTCGGGCGCTGCGACCTTCGGCGTGGCCGCGGCCATCACCGCCTTCGTCGCCGGCGGGCTGATCTTCGGATCGCGGACGGAGGCACGCGCGCTCAACACCCGGCAGATGTACCTGCTGACGGCGCTGGCCTGGATCTCGGCCTCCTTCTTCGCGGCCCTGCCCTTCGCCTTCCATGGCCTCGGCCTCGATCTGGCCGACGCCTATTTCGAGGCGGTCTCGGGGCTGACCACCACCGGGGCGACGGTCATGACCAGCCTCGACACCGCGCCCGAGGACATCCTGGTCTGGCGGGCGCTGCTCCAGTGGCTGGGCGGGCTCGGCATCATCGTCATGGCGATGGTCGCGCTGCCCATGTTGCGGGTCGGCGGCATGCAGCTCTTCCGAACCGAATCCTCCGACCGGACCGAACGCAGCTTCGCGTCGACGACCCAGTTCATCCGCCTGGTCATGTCGGCCTATACGTTGCTGACCCTTTTGTGCGCGGTCGCCTACGCGCTGGCCGGCATGCCGTTCTTCGACGCCGCCCTGCACGCGCTGACGACGCTCTCGACCGGCGGCTACTCGACCCACGACGCCTCGCTCGGGCGCTATTCCGGGGCGGGCATCCACTGGGTCGCGATCGTGTTCATGCTCGCCGGGGCGTTGCCCTTCGTCCTCTATGTCCAGCTCGCCCAGGGCAAGCGGGTCGGCGCTGTCTGGCAAAGCCAGGTCACCGTCTATCTCGCGATCATCCTGCTGGCCGGCGTGGCCATCGGCGCGTGGCTGTGGGCAACCCAGGGGCACTCGGCCGAACCGGCCTTCCGGCACGCCCTGTTCACCGTGGTCTCGATCGTGACCACGACCGGCTATGCCAGCGCCGACTACATGCTGTGGGGCGGCTTCCCGATCGCGATCATCTTCGTGCTGATGTATGTGGGCGGGTGTACCGGCTCGACCTCGGGCGGGATCAAGATATTCCGGCTCCAGGTGATCTATCTGTTCGCCCGCGCCCAGGTGACCCGCCAGGTCATGCCCAACCGGGTCATCGCCACCCGGCTCGACAACCGCGATGTCGATGCGTCGGTCGCCAGCTCGGTCCTCGCCTTCGTCGGCCTCTACGTCGCGACCATCATCGGCGTGACGGTCATCCTGTCGGTGTTGGGGCTCGACTTCCTGACAGCGCTGTCCAGCGCGGTCACCGCGATCGGCAATGTCGGCCCCGGCCTCGGCGATACGGTCGGCCCTGCCGGCCACTTCGGCTCCTTTTCCGACGCCGCCAAGCTGGTGATGAGCGCGGCGATGCTGCTCGGCCGGCTGGAACTGATGACCGTGCTGGTCGTGCTCACGCCCTTCTTCTGGCGGGAATGGTAGGGACGGCGCGGCTTTCCTAGCGGGCGGCGGCGGCGAACCGCGTGAGGCGCGCGACGATCGGCCCCCATCGGGTATCCATCCGAAGCTGCACCGGCAGCCAGATGCGCGCGCCGGGATGGCGGACCACCCACAGCCGGGCCGGCGGCATTTTCGGCATCCGGCGATAGTGGCGGGGCTGGAAGCCCGCGATCCGCCTGGCGTGGAGCAGGCAGACCTCGGCCCGGGCCGGCAGGTTGGCGACGGGCAGCGGCGGGGTCCGCTCGACGCCGGCATGGCTCAGCCGGGTATCGACCCGGCGCCGGCCCTCGAAGACCGACGCGCTGTGGTGGCAGGGCTTGGCGGTCAGGGCGGTCGAAACCGCCCCCAGGAGCGCCGAGATCGGATCCTGCGTGTAGCGGATCAGGGCGTCCGGCACGGGCCGGCGCTTGCCCGGACCCTCGGGCGGGCGGATCGCCGTCGCCACGCGGCCGTCGGCGCCATAGGTCATGTCGACATGCCGGAACCGGCCGGTCTTCAGCAGATAGATCTGGCGGACCGCCTGGGGCCGGAAGCTGTCGGAGACGATCCGGCCGACCGACTCGAAATGAACCCGGATGCGCGTGGCCATTTCGACCACGCCCAGGCTGCGCGCCGACATCACCGCGCGGTAACTGCGCGGTCGGATCAGCGCGCGAAAGCGGGTCTGATAGACGGGCACGTTGAGCCAGGTGACCAGATAGTCGGCCGCGAAACTGCGCGGCGTCTCGACCGCGAAGGCCGGGACCGCCGGTGCAGCGGCGAGGCCGGCGGCGAGGCCGGCCACGAAGATCGAGGCGCACAATCGACTGCCCGGACGTGCCACCGACATCTCCCATCTTGTCCGGCGAGCCTAGCCCAGATCGGCCCTCGCCGCCACCGGGCGGGCCGGCGACCGCCAATGCAGAGAGCGCCGGTCAGTCGTCCAGGATGGCGACCGCGCGGGTCCAGCCGGCCGACGCCCCGCGAATCTTGACCGGGAAGCAGGAGACGGTGAAGCCGGTCGCGGGCAGGGCCTCGAGATTGTGCAGCTTCTCCAGGTGGCAATAGCCGATGTCGCGGCCGGCCTTGTGCCCCTCCCAGATGATCGAGGGGTCGTGGCTCTCCTTGTAGCGCTCGGCGGTATAGCTGAACGGGGCGTCCCAGCTCCAGGCGTCGGTGCCGGTCAGCCGCACGCCGCGTTCGAGCAGGTACATGGTCGCGGCATAGCCCATGCCGCAGCCGGCGTCGACATAGCCGTCGGAGCCATAGGCCGACCCGGCGCGGGTATTGACCACGACGATGTCGAACGGCTCGATCGTGTGGCCGATGCGGGCCAGCTCCGCCTCGACGTCCCCTGCGGTGACGACATAGCCGTCGTCGAAATGGCGGAAATCGAGCTTCACCCCCGGCCGGAAGCACCAGTCCAGCGGCACCTCGTCGATGGTGATCGCCCGCTCGCCCTTGTTCATGGTCGAGGCGAAATGATAGGGCGCGTCGAGATGCGTGCCGTTGTGGGTGATGAGCTGGACCAGTTCGATCGCCCAGGCCTCGCCGTCCGGCAGGTCGTCCTTCTGCAGGCCCGGAAAGAAGGGCGCCATCTGCTGATAGGATTGGTCGTGGTCGACATAGGTGATCTTCGGGCTGAACGGCTGCGGGTCCGAGATCACGTCGTTCTCGAGCGGCATCGAAATGTCGATGAACTGGCGGGTCATGCGGCGATCCTCCCCGAAGCCGTTTCCTGACAAGCGCGGCCTCGTTGCTGCGGGTGAATGGTTTGCCGCCCGGGGCCGAATGTCAATCCGGGTGGGCTTCGTTCGCCACTCCGGCGACCGATCACCGCTTGCTCAACCGCGCGCGACCCTTACCTTATGCCGATGGTTCCACCACGCCCCATCAGCGACGAAAAGGCGGACGACGGCTATGGCCGCCGCGCGCTCCGCACGCTGATCCCCTATCTCTGGCCCGGCCGCACCGTCGAGGGCTGGAAGGAAATGCGCGTCCGCGTCGTCGTCGCGCTGGTCCTGCTGGTCTGCGCCAAGGTCGCCATCGTCTATGTGCCGATGCTTTACAAGCTGGCCGTCGACGCGCTGACCGTCGAGCCGGGCCAGGCCCTCATCGCCGTTCCGATCGGTATCCTGATCGCCTACGGCGGTGTCCGGGTCCTGTCGGTGGCCTTCGGCGAATTGCGCGACGCGGTCTTCGCCAAGGTCGCGCACCGCGCGATCCGGACGGTCGCGCTGCGGACCTTCCGACACCTCCACGCGCTGGCGCTGCGCTTCCACCTCGACCGGCAGACTGGCGGCCTGTCCCGGGCCATCGAGCGCGGCACGAAGGGGATCGAGTTCCTGCTCTCCTTCATGCTGTTCAACATCATCCCGACCCTGGTCGAGATCGTGATGGTCTGCGGCATCCTGTGGGTGCTGTTCAACATCTGGTTCGCCCTGGTCACCTTCGTGACCGTGGTCAGCTACGTCGTCTACAGCGCGGTCGTCACGGAGTGGCGGCTGAAATACCGCCGCCAGATGAACAAGTCGGACGAGGAGGCCAATACCAAGGCGATCGACAGCCTGCTCAACTACGAGACGGTCAAGTATTTCAACAACGAGGACCACGAGGCGAGCCGCTACGATTCGGCGCTGCGCCGCTACGAGCGCGCGTCGGTCAAGTCGAAGACCAGCCTGTCGCTGCTCAACATCGGCCAGGGCTTCATTATCGCCACCGGCCTGACCCTGGTCATGTACATGGCCGGGGTGGGCGTCTCGAACAAGACGATGACCGTCGGCGATTTCGTGCTGGTCAATGCCTACCTGCTGCAGCTTTACCAGCCGCTCAACTTCCTCGGTTTCGTCTACCGCGAGATCAAGCAGTCGCTGGTCGACATGGAGCGGATGTTCACGCTCCTGCGGATCGGCCGCGAGGTCGAGGACAAGAAGGACGCCCGCGACCTCGACGTGACCGACGGCGTGGTCCGGTTCGAGAATGTCGATTTCCGTTACGAGGAGCGGCGGACGATCCTGCACGACGTGTCCTTCGAGGTGCCCGCGGGTCACATGGTGGCGCTGGTCGGGCCGAGCGGCGCCGGCAAGTCGACAATTTCCCGGATCCTGTTCCGCTTCTACGACGTCGAGAAGGGACGGGTGACGATCGACGGCCAGGACATCCGCGACGTGACCCAGGGCAGTGTGCGGCGGGCGATCGGCATCGTTCCGCAGGACACCGTCCTGTTCAACGACACCATCCGCTACAACATCGCCTATGGCCGGCCGGGCGCCACGCCCGAGGAGATCGAGCAGGCCGCCAAGCTGGCGCAGCTCCACGAATTCATTGCATCGCTGCCCGACGGCTACGAGACGATGGTCGGCGAACGCGGCTTGAAGCTCTCGGGCGGCGAGAAGCAGCGGGTCGCGATCGCGCGGACGATCCTCAAGCAGCCGAAGATCCTGCTGTTCGACGAGGCGACCTCGGCGCTCGACACCAATACCGAGCGCGAGATCCAGCGCAGCCTGCGCGAAGTGTCGGTCGACCGGACCACGCTGGTCATCGCCCACCGCCTGTCGACCGTCATCGACGCCGACGAGATCCTCGTGCTCGACCACGGCCGCATCGTCGAGCGCGGCAAGCATCAGGAATTGCTCGAGCACGCCGGCATCTACGCCGAGATGTGGCGCAAGCAGCAGGAGAGCGCCCGGGCGCTGGAACTGGTCGAGCCGGAGGATCTGTCCGCGATCGTCGAACCCGAAGGCCAGGAATCGGCGGCGTAGCGCGGTCCAGGGGGAACGGAGGCTATGGTGAGCGACGCCGCCCTGACCCATATCGCGCTGCATGTGCGGGACCTCGACGCCTGCATCGCCTTCTACGGCGACTATTGCGGCCTTGCCCTGGTCCACGACCGGCAGGACGAGTCGGGGCGGGTGGTCTGGCTCGCCGAGCCGGCGCGGGCGGAGGACTTCATCATCGTGCTGATCCCCGGCGGGCCGGGGCGCGACCAGGGCGAGGGCGACTACAGCCACCTGGGTTTCGCGCTCGACAGTCGCGTGTCGGTGGACGCCATCGCCGCGAAGGCCGACGCCGACGGCCGCCTTGCATGGGCGCCGCGCGAGGAGCCCTATCCGGTCGGCTACTATTGCGGCGTGCGCGATCCTGACGGCAACATGGTCGAGTTCAGCTACGGCCAGCCACTGGGGCCGGGGGCCGCGTGAGGAGCAGTAGTCCGACCCTGCTGGTCCACCTGAGACGAAGTCGGATTGACCCGTTCAGCACGAAAGAACGAGCGTCCAGAGACCTTCCGCGAAAACTGCCAGACTGATAGACTGCGTTTTCAATTTGTTCGTATTGATCTTGAACGAGGCCGACTGGCACTTCGAGCGTTTCGATGACGGATGAAATCGAGAACCTGATCCTTGAGCATTTGCGGATGATTCGCGGCGATGTTCAGAAATTGAAGGCTGATGCTGCGGAAATGATGTCGCGCCTTGGCTCGATCGAAGGTCACCTCGCCATTATGCAGGGTGGCCTTGCGCGGACGTTTCAACGAATCGACAGCCAGGACGAGCGTCTTTCGCGAATCGAGCAGCGGCTCAATCTGGTCGACGCCTAGGTGGCTTCACCGTGCCTTGGCCCCGTCATCGTCCGAGGCCGCGACCATAGGTCGGTCGACCGACCTTACGAGCGATAAGTGCCATCAGGTATCGTTCGAGGGATTTCGTATCGCCCCAGTTCGGATCGCTCATCCGGTACGTCAGGTACGATACCGTTGCCATGTCGAACCCTCTCGGGATGATCGCGAGCCGATATCCGCCGCACATCGACCGTCCGGTCCAGAGGGGTTTGATACCTTGGGGGGGTTCGATGAGCGCCTTGAGTCCGGCGAGCTCGCCGGACGACAGCCCATAGGCCTGATTGACCCGGCGTTTGTCCCACCAGCCCGTATCGATTTCGATGCGATGGCCGACAATTGTCGCGACGCCAGTATTCCAGCGTCTCATCTTCCCCGAATCCCACCGCAACAGAATCTTAATCTGCTCGTACCTTCGCGGTGGTTCGACCCGATTGTATTCAGATGTCTTTGGCTTCGGATGCTGCGCGGATGCGGCGGTCGCGGCGACAACGCCCAAGAAGAGGGTCGCGAGGATGCGCACGAGAGCAGGAGCCAACCATATCAGCTCAACGCGCATATTATGGGCTCCCCCGCCGAATTTTTCCTGTCGCTCACGGAACGTCATTGGCAATTGTGGCGCTCTTACGGTCGCCGGCTGGGCTTGGTATAGAGGGCCAATGAACGAATGGCTGACTCCGTGACTGCCGAGCGAATGCTTCCCGAACAAGACCCAACCGTCCTCGCCGCCGCCATCCGCGCGGGCGACCGGCGGGCGCTGGCGCGCGCGATCACGCTGGTCGAATCGACCCGCGCGGACCACCGGGAACAGGCCCGGGCCCTGATCGCCGACTTGCTGCCCGACACCGGCAAGTCCGTGCGGCTCGGCATCACGGGCGTGCCGGGGGTGGGCAAGTCGACCTTCATCGAGGCCTTCGGTCTGCATCTGATCGAGGCGGAGCATCGGGTCGCCGTGCTGGCGATCGACCCGACGTCGCGGCGCACGGGCGGATCGATCCTGGCCGACAAGACCCGGATGGAGATCCTGTCGCGGCATACCGAGGCCTTCATCCGGCCGTCGCCGGCGGGCGCCACGCTGGGCGGCGTCGCCCGGCGCACGCGCGAGACCATGCTGTTGTGCGAGGCCGCCGGCTTCGATGTGGTGATCGTCGAGACCGTGGGCGTCGGCCAGTCGGAGACGGCGGTCGCCGACATGGTCGACATGTTCGTGCTCCTGCTCGCGCCGGCCGGCGGGGACGAGCTGCAGGGCATCAAGAAGGGCGTGGTCGAGATGGCCGACCTGCTGGTGGTCAACAAGGCCGACGGCGATCTCAAGGCCGCCGCCGGGCGGGCCGCCGCCGAATACCGGCACGCACTCGACCTGCTGGCGCCGGCGAACGCCGCCTGGACGCCCCGGGTCCTGCAATGCTCGGCGCTTGAGGCGGCGGGTATCGGCGAGGTGTGGGCCGCGGTCGGCGACTA
>CAMYMQ010000370.1 GCA_947259335.1 uncultured Alphaproteobacteria bacterium
GCTCGCCGCGGGCAGCCCAACGCCGGCCGGCGCCGTCGCCACGCTGGCGGCCAGCCCCTGCCACCGCTGGGCGTTGCTGCGGCCGAGCTATCTGCAGGCCGGGGCCGCCTATATCTACACGCCAAACGCGCCTGCGGGCCGATACAAGCACTGGTGGGTGGTCAAGCTGGCGCGCCCGGATTCGGCCATGCACCATGACAAGACCTTCCCGACCGCTGGCACGGAGTTGGCCATCCGGCCGGGGCCGCCGACCAAGATGGAACTGCCCCGGGGCTGCGTCATCCGCGGCAACCCGAAAAAATAGGACAGGCGCCGCCCGCCCCGCCGGGGCGGGCGAACCGGTCTAGGGCTTGATCTCGATCGGCGTCCCGTCGGGCACGGCTCGGTAGATTTCCTCGATCTCCGAGTTGGTCACGGCGATACAGCCCGCCGTCCAATCCCATTTCGAGTGGAGCGCCCCTGCCCAGAGCATGCTCGGGCCCAGGCCGTGGATTTCGATCTGGCCGCCGGGATCGACACCCTTTTTGCTCGCGCGTTCCTTGTCTTCATCGCTCGGATAATTGATGTGCAGCGCCTTGTGGAAGCTGCTCTTGGGAAAGTGCCGGTCGATCACATAGGTGCCTTCAGGGGTCCGGCTGTCGCCTTCCTTCACCTTGTGGCCCTTGGGATTGCCGCCCAGCGCGACCTTGTAGGTCCGCACGACCCTGCCCTTCCAGAGCAATTGCAGAATCCGTTTGTGCTTGATGACCACGACCTTGTCGGCGCGCAGCGACTGCTTCGAGGCAACGGCGGAGCCAACCGGCAGGAAGGCGGCAAGCGCGAAGGGCAGCAGCACGGCGACGGCGGCAACAAGGCGCGAAGGTGACGGCTTCATCGGCAACGGTCCTTGAATTCCCGGTTCAGGTCGATCCGAATGCCCCCGCACTCCAAACGCCACTCATAACCCGCTTCGCAGGTTCCGAAACAGCCCCGGACGGCCCACGGCGACCGAAAATCGACGAGTCCCCATACGCGGGACCGGCCCCTAGCCGTCCCCTTGGAGCACCGTCATCAATTCGCGCCATTCGCGGGCGGACAGGCCTGAACCTGCCTGGTCCACCGCCTCTCCGGCGAGCATCCGGCGGACCACAGCGAGCGCCTTGGATGACATCATCGCCCCGCCCATCCGGTAGTCGAGAAAGGCCTCGTAGACGATGGGCACCCACCGTTTGACGGTTTCGAGCATGGCGTCGGCATAGACCCGGATCTCGTACTGGGCGTGCGAATCGGCGCGCAGGCTCAGGAAGTGCAGCAAGTTGTGCAGGTCGGTCTTCCAGTACCACTGGGTATAGATGTTGAGGGGCAGGTTCATCCGCGCCAGCTCGCGGGTCAGGCCCTGGCGATCCGGATCGGCGGGCTTTCCGTCCGGCCCTTCGTTCAACATTTCCTCGTAGTGATCGTAACTGCGCGCGCTGTCCTCCTTGAGCAGCGCCAGCACACGAGCCGCCTCCTCGCCCTCCAATACGTCGCCGCGGCCCTGTCGGTTCGATGTCGACTGCGCAGCGAGCTGGTCGGGCGCGGGGATGTAGAATTCGCGGTCGAGGATCGAATAGCGGGCGGAATACTCGTTCACGTTGGCGGTCCGGTGCCGGATCCATTGTCGCGCCACGAACACCGGCAGCTTCACGTGATACTTGATCTCGCACATCTCGAACGGGGTCGTGTGCCGATGCCGCATCAGGTAACGGATCAGCCCGGCATCGTCGTGCACCGACTTGGTGCCGGTTCCGTAGGATACCCGGGCCGCCTGCACGATCGCGGCGTCGTCGCCCATATAGTCGATCACCCGGACGAAGCCGTGATCGAGCACGGGCGCGGCCTCGTAGAGCACCTCTTCCAGGGCCGGCACCGTCGCCCGTCTGGTCTCGAACCGGGTCTCCCGCTGGGCCGCGATGTCCCGCGCCTGTTCCTTGCTGATCGGCATGGCCGGCTGAAATCTCCCCTATATGTCGGGCTTGGGTCCGAATTCAGCCACAATATCTTGTGGCTTCTGGCCGATCAAGCGCCGGCCCGCTACGCCGTGCCGTTATAGGCGCAGCGCCTTCGCCTGTCAGCCCTGACACAACCGCGACTTGGTCTAAGCGCGACTGTAGAGCGGGTGGCCGGCAGGTGCCGGCCCGCCAGCGGGGGCGGAACCCTACCGGTTTAGAGCCGGTCAACCATAGCCCGACACCGCGGCTTAACGGGCCGAGGCAGATAGTCCGCCGATCGGGGTCGAGGAGTGGTCCGTCATGTCACGCGCTGCTGAATTCCGGATCCGACGGTCCAGCCGGAACAGGTCGGGCCCCTTGGGCACGGCCTTGCGTTTCCTGCGGGACCGGCGCGGCGCCTCATACGTCATCGGGGCGTTCATCTCGATCCCGCTGATGGGTCTGATCGGCCTGTCGGCCGACGGCGGCCGCGCCTATCTGGTGAAGGCAAGGTTGTCGACAAGCGTCGACGCCGCCGCCCTGGCCGGGGCCAAGAACGCCTGGAACGGCGCGTACGGCACGGACGTGACCAAATATTTCAACAGCAACTTTCCGCCCGGCTTTCTCGGCGCGACGCCGGCCGGCCCGACGTTCACGAAACTCACCAATTCCGACGGCTACGAAGTGGTCAAGGTGCAGGCAACGGCGACAATGCCCACCGCCTTCATGCACCTGTTCGGTTTCGACTCGATCACCGTCTCGGCGGAATCGGAGGCCACCCGCAAGACCGTGGCGATGGACCTAGTCCTGTCGATCGACATGTCGGGGTCGATGGGCAGTTGGGTCAGCGGCAAGCAGAAGATCGCGGCGGCCCGCGAGGCCGCGAAGGAACTGGTCAGCATTCTCTACGGACCCGACGAGGCCAACAGTTTGCTAAAGATCGGCCTCGTGCCCTGGAACGGCAACGTGAACATCCTGCTCGACACGTCCGGCACGAGCCCGATCAGCCAATGGGATCCCGCCAAAACCGCCAAGAAGTTCGTCACGCCCTTCACCAACCCCATCGACGGCACGACCCAGGACTTTGTCTGGGAGATCAACAATTCGCCTGTCCGGCTCCTGTTCGAACCGGACAGCGGATGGAAGGGCTGCGTCTACGCCCGCTACACGCACGATGCCGATACGACCAACGACGCGGATGACGAACTCGGCGATGTCGACGCCAAGGGCTGGAAGGGATGGGAGCCCAGGATCTACGCGGGAAAGACATGCGGGTGGAGTTGTACCGCCTGCCTGAAACACGGGATCACGCCGCTCATCCAGAGCAGGACCCAGACCCTGGCCGCCCTCGATAGGCTCCAGAGCCCGACCGGCAACACCGACATTCCCCAGGGCCTGTCCTGGGCCTGGCGGGTGCTGATGAACACCGCGCCCTTCACCGGGGGCACCGCCGACGATCCCGACAAGCCGCTGGTCCGCGCCGTGGTCCTGTTGACCGACGGCGCCAACTGCGCCGCCGAGGGGGACGGCTACAAGGCGGTCTGGGGCGGCTGCAACTGGTACTCGACCCAGAAGATGGACGAACGCGCCATTGCCATTGCCGCCAAGATGAAGGCCCAGGGCATCCTGGTCTACACGATCCAGTTCGGCTTCAACGACCAGGACGCCGCCGCGACCCTCAAGAAGATCGCCAGCGGAACCGGCGCGCCCTACTACAGCTATGCACCCGACTCGGCGGCCCTGCAGAAAATTTTCCAGCAGATCGGCAGTTCGCTGTCGGAGCTCCGCCTCTCAAAATAGTCGGGTCTGCTTTGGCGTTGCGGACTTCGACCAGCGCCCGCGCCGGTGCGCCGTCGCACGGCTCCCCCGTTCTCGCCACAAACAAGCATTTTATGTATGTTTTAATGCTTGCATTACTCAATTCTTAAATATTTGAATTCTTTGCGCTGACTGGTCTATCAACGCGCCGAATCCGGGGAGTTTTCATGCAGGATTTCGGTGCCGCCTTCGGTGAAGCCTTTCGGCTGATCCTCACCCTCGATGCCGGTCTGCTCGAGATCGTCGTCCTATCGCTGAAGATCAGCCTGTCGGCGGTCGCGCTGGCCGGGCTGATCGGCCTGCCGCTGGGCGCCGTTCTGGCCGTGGTACGCTTTCCCGGCCGGGCGGTGGTCGTGACATTGCTGAACGCCCTGATGGGCCTGCCCCCGGTCGTCGTCGGCCTGATCGTCTACCTGATGTTGTCCCGAGCGGGTCCACTCGGCGTCTTCGGGCTGCTCTACACCCCGGCGGCCATGATCATCGCCCAGACGGTGCTGGTTGTTCCGATCGTCGCCGCGATCGCTCGCCAGGTGATCGAGGACATGCGCACCGAATATGACGAACAGCTGCGCGTGCTTGGTATCGGCCCGCTCGGCATGGTGCGCACGCTGTTATGGGATGCCCGAGCCAGCCTGCTGACCGCCCTGCTCGCCGGGTTTGGCCGGGCCATCGCGGAGGTCGGAGCGGTGATCATCGTCGGCGGCAACATCGATCATGTGACCCGGGTGATGACCACCGCGATTGCGCTCGAGACATCGAAGGGCGACCTTGCGCTCGCCCTGGGTCTGGGTTTCGTCCTCCTGGTGATCGCCGTGGGTGTCAATGCGCTGGCCATGGGGCTGCGCCGGGCGGCGGCACGGGGCGCCTATGCCTGACGATGGAACAAGGCGCCCGATGACGTCCCCGCCACCCGAACGCCGAAACGAGGCCGTCTTGCCGGTCGAGGCCCTGGGCATCACCCTGCGCCGCAACGGCCGCCGGCTGCTCGACGACGTCTCTGTGCTGTTCGACGGCCACGACTTCTGCGCCCTCATGGGACCGAACGGTGCGGGCAAAAGCCTTTTCCTGCGGGTGCTCGCCAACCTGGTCACGCCCGACGAGGGAACCGTTCGCTGGAACGACCGTTTGCCGGACCGTCGCCGGGCGCCCAAGCTCGGTTTCGCTTTCCAGAAACCCGTAACCCTGCGCCGGTCGGTCCGGGCCAACATCCGCTACGCCCTCGCCGCCTGCCGGATTCGCGGCGCCGAGGGACGACAGCGAACCGAGGCGGCACTCGCCCTCGCCGGATTGGCAGACCTTGCGCGATCACCCGCCCGGGTCCTCTCGGGCGGGGAACAGCAGCGGCTGGCCATCGCCCGGGCCCTCGCCGTCGAACCCGAACTCCTCCTGCTCGACGAGCCGACGGCCAACCTCGATCCCGCCTCGACCGCCGCGATCGAGTCCCTCCTGCGCGGGGCCGCATATGGCGGCACCAAGATCGTTCTGGTGACGCACGACATCGGCCAGGCGCGCCGTCTGGCCGAAACCGTGGTCTTCATGCATGCCGGGCGCATCACCGAAACAACTGCGGCCGACACATTCTTCGACGCGCCAACCAGTTCGGCCGCCGAGGCCTTCCTCGCCGGACGGCTGGTGCTCTGAACACCATCCGCAGACAAAAACGGAAATCGCCGTCATGCCAAGACGCAGTATCGCCGCCGGCCTGATGGCCGCCGCCCTCCTCCTCGGGTCGCTCGTGGCACCCGCTTTCGCCGCAGAGGCGTTCATCGTCGTTCAATCGACGACCTCGACCCAGAATTCGGGACTGTTCGACAACCTGCTGCCCCGGTTCACGAAGAAGACCGGGATCCAGGTCCGCGTGGTCGCGGTCGGCACCGGCCAGGCGCTGAAGAATGCCCGCAACGGCGACGGCGACGTGCTGCTGGTTCACGCCAAGCCGGCCGAGCTCAAGTTCGTCGAAGCGGGCTATGGCGTGAAGCGGTTCGATCTCATGTACAACGACTTCGTCATCGTCGGCCCGCCGAAGGATCCCGCCAAGGTCGGCGGCATGAAGGACCCCATCGCCGCGCTGAAGAAGATTGCGGCTGCGAAGGCAGCATTTGCATCGCGCGGCGACGACTCCGGCACCCACAAGAAGGAACGCGCCCTCTGGAAGCAGGCGAGCGTCGACCCGACCAAGGCGAGCGGCAAATGGTATCGGGAGACCGGCTCGGGCATGGGCGCAACCCTGAACGCCGCGGTCGGCATGGGTGCCTATACCATGACGGACCGGGCCACGTGGATCGCCTTCAAGAACAAGGCCGACTTCAAGATCCTGGTCGAGGGCGACACGAAGCTGTTCAACCAGTATGGCGTCATTCTGGTCAATCCGAACAGGCACAAGCACGTCAAGGTCAAGGAAGGCCAGGCCTTCGTCGACTGGCTGCTGAGCCCCGAAGGCCAGGCGGCGATCGCCGCCTACAAGGTCAAAGGCCAACAGCTGTTCTTCCCGAACGCGAAGAAGTAGTCGTGCATCGGGGCCTCACGGCCCGTTGTGGTGCACCGTGCCGAAACCGGACAGGTCGTAGCCGCCCAGCACCGCGGCCCGTTCGGCGAAGGCCCTGGTTCGGGCGAAGGCGAGCAGGGCCTGCAGCGGCGGCTCGAAATAATCGCGCCGCCACACCGCGAGATCGAAGCGCTCCGCGAACAGCGGCAGGAAGTCGAGCTTGAGCGGCCGGGCCGCGGCGGCAACGGCCATGCCGGCGTCCGCTCGCCCCTCGGCCACCGCCAGCGCCACGTCGGTCTGATTGCGCGCCGGCGGGTCGAGCAGGGTGACGTCCTTTTCCGCGAGGCCGGCTTCCGCCATCAGGTGATCGAGCAGCATGCGACTGCCTGCGCCCGGCTGGCGCGGAATGATCCGCGCACCTTCAAGATCCGCGATGCCGGAAATCTTCCCTGGATTGCCGGCCGGAAGAACGAGCCCCTGGTCGCGCCGGGCGATTTCGATCAGGGCAACGGGTTGGCCAGGCATGGCTGCGGTCAGGTGCCCGACGTTGAAGTCTCCCGTCTCGGGTTCGAAGACATGCATGCCGGCCGCGATCGCCTGCCCCTTCGCGAGCCGCGCCAGGCCGTCGAGGCTGCCATCGAAATAGGTCGCGATCCCCGCCCCCGATTCGCGCAGCGCCCAGTCCAGCAACGGATCGTGGCTGCCCGTGAGCACCAGCGGCCGGCTGGCCAGCACGCCCAGGCCTTCCCGATATTCCGTGTTGCGAAGCACCCAGGCCTCGACCAACTCTCGCGGGAACAGCAGTTTGCCGGTCACCCGCGACACTGGGATCGCCCCCGACTTGGCAAGATCGTAGACCTTCCTCTCCTTGAGCCGGAGGAGCGCCGCGACTTCGCGGGTGGAGAGGAACTCACTCATGAATGGATGCCTCCGTAGGACGTCGATGACCCAAGCCCTTGATATCACGGGCTGGGCGAAGCGACTTCAAATCCAACCCCCTTATCCCTATATTAGCAATGCCGCTTCGGCGGCTATGGCGATAAACGGCTATCGTAATAACCACTGCGGACCCGGGGGCAGTACCCGGCGCCTCCACCAAATTCTCCCGGAGCCCAACCGGCATCCGGGAACCACGGGGGCGAAACAGGATCGACGCGTGGGTAAAGGATGGCTTTTTGCTCGGTATGGTACCACCGTCATCGGGCCGTTTTTACAGTTGCCAATGACAACGATCAGATGGCACTCGCTGCTTAGTCATTAAGCAAGCGCGGCTCGGGGGGCGCCGGGCAACAGAAGCCCCCCACTCTCCCGCGCACACCCAACGCGTCCCGCGCCGGGGCGGTCACGCCGCCGTCGGTACCGGAACCCGGCGAAGTCGTGTACACGGGATACAATAGTTGCCGAGACGACAAGGCTTCGCTTGCGTCACGGCCAGACAGTTCGATAATGGGCGCGACACCTCCCGCGACGCTTGGCTGATGGAACCTGAGATCCTGCACTACGAGAAGATTGTCGAAGACGCGCTGCGCAGCGTCGTCCGTACCGCGTTGACCCAGGTCGCAACCTATGGGCTGCCGGGGGACCACAGCCTCTATATCTCCTTTCTGACCCACTATCCCGGCGTCGATATTCCGGACCGGCTGGTTGCCGACTATCCCGAAGACATGACCATCGTGATCGAGCACCAGTTCTGGGATCTCGAAGTCAACGACGACTATTTCGGCGTGACGCTGAGTTTCAACCGCCGCAAGGAGCATCTGATCGTGCCCTTCGCCGCGGTCAACTCCTTCGCCGATCCGTCGGTCCCGTTCGGCCTGAAGTTCGAGCTCGCCACGGTCATGTCTGGATCCGAAGCCAGCGAGGCGGAGTCGTCTCACCCGGCGGTGCCGGACGTCGCGACCAACGAATCCGACGCCGCGCTCGACGGAGAAGACGACGACGAGGCGCGCACCGGCGAGGTCGTCAACCTTGACGCCTTCCGAAAAAACCGCTGAGACCGCTCTACATTTCGACGGTCCGGACGACGCGCCTCTGACCCTCGCACTGGCCCACGGTGCCGGCGCGCCGATGGACAGTCCCTTCATGGAGGCGATCGCCTCGGGTCTCTCCGATCTCGGCTGGCGTGTCTGCCGCTTCGAATTTCCGTACATGGCATCCCGGCGAACCGAGGGCCGCAAAAGGCCGCCCGACCGCGAGCCGATCCTGCGTGCAAGCTGGACAACCGTGATCGACGCGCTGGGCCACGACCGGATCGTGATCGGCGGCAAGAGCATGGGCGGCCGCATCGCCAGTCTGGTCGCCGACGAGGCGCGCGTCAGGGGGCTGATCTGTCTCGGCTATCCCTTCCATCCCCCGGGCAAACCGGAGACGTTGCGCACCGCCCATCTGGCCGACCTGAACACGCCGACGCTGATTCTTCAGGGTGACCGGGATGCCCTGGGATCCCGTGGCGAGATTTCGGGCTATGCCCTCTCGTCCGCCATAGACCTCGTCTTTTTGCCCGACGGCGACCACAGCTTCAAGCCGCGCAGGGCGTCCGGGCATACCGAGGAAGAAAACATCGCGACGGCGGTCGCTGAGATGGACCGCTTCCTGAAACGTCTCGCCGGGCGCTGACCCCCGGTGGCATTCAGGCGTAGGCCAGCTTCACCAGCCCGGCAAGAAAAGCGGGCGCCCCCTTATCGTCGGCGAACGGTGCATATATCCGCTCGATCCACACGATTTCACGACCGGGTATGCCGCTTCGGCGCTTCGAAAAGTCGGGCATGCCGCCACCCAGGATCCGTGCATAGCGCTCTCGCCGCCGGTGCGCCACGCGCGACTCGAACAGCTCATCGAGCCGACAGCCGATGATTTTCCGCCGGTAGTAGAATTCGAACTGGTCGCTGGCTTTGAAGACACGGAAATCGGGGACGCTGCCGTCCACATCCTCGACGGCGAAGACGATACCGCTCGACAAGACAGGCGGCGCGTCAGGCTGTTCGAGCACCCGAAGGCCGGGCAGCTCGCCGTCGGCACTATGCATGTGCCAAAAGGCGGCGAAATATTGAAACGGAGCAGAAAGCGCACTGGCCTGCGTCACGCCGGCAATCGGATCGGGGCGCCAGGCTCTGGCGTCCGTCGGTAAGGCGGCCTTGGATCCGCCGATGGACATGGTGGTCTCCCGAAGAGTGGTTCCTTGGCGTTCGGAATTTCTCTGTTCAGTAGTAATACCAATATAACAATTCGCCCACTCTCTTCTTCGGAATTTTGCCGGATGGGAAGCAGTCATGCGTGGGCCGCAGAAAAAGTCATTGGGGATCGGTATCGCTTTGGTTGCTTCGGGTCGGCGGCCGTCCACCCCTCCCTACGTCGGCCATGCCCGAATGGATCCATCGGAAGTTCGAGATCGACCGGGCCCGCCAGGTCTCTGTCGGGTATCCCCCGAGGTTGCGGATCGGCCCTACGAGGCCAGATCGCCCTTCCCCTGTCTTCCGGACGCGCTTGGCTCTTTCGCCGCACGGATCGTGTGCGTTACAACCGCCTCGACCAGTTCCGTCCACACCCCACCGCATAGATCGAGAGGACCCGCCTGATGGCCAAATCGCCGGAAACCCGGACCGAATCCGATTCGATGGGCACGATCAAGGTGCCCGCCGACCGCTATTGGGGGGCGCAGACGCAACGATCGATCCAGAATTTCCGCATCGGCGGCGAACGTATGCCCACGCCGCTGATCCGCGCCTTCGGCATCCAGAAGCGTGCCGCGGCCGAGGCCAACATGGAACTGGGCGAACTGCCCAAGAAGATCGGCAACGCGATCGTCAAGGCGGCGACCGAGGTGATCGACGGCAAGCTCGACGACGATTTCCCGCTGGTCGTCTGGCAGACCGGCTCCGGCACCCAAACCAACATGAACGCCAACGAGGTGATCTCGAACCGCGCCATCGAGATGCTCGGCGGCACGATGGGGTCCAAGGATCCGGTCCACCCCAACGACCATTGCAACCGCGGCCAGTCGTCCAACGATTCCTTTCCGGCAGCCATGCACATCGCGGCCGTCGAGGAAGTCACCAACCGGTTGATCCCGGCGCTGGAACATCTGCGCGCGACGCTCGCCGAACGGCAAAAGGCCTTCGACAAGATCATCAAGATCGGCCGGACGCACACCCAAGACGCAACGCCGCTTACGCTCGGCCAGGAGTTCTCCGGCTACGTCACGCAGATCGAATACGGCATCGAGCGCGTCAAGGTCGCCCTGCCCCGGCTGAGCCAGCTCGCCCAGGGCGGCACCGCGGTCGGCACGGGCCTCAATGCCAAGAAGGGTTTCGACAAGCTGTTCGCCAAGAAGGTGTCGGAGATCACGGGCCTGAAGTTCATCACCGCCAGGAACAAGTACGAGGCGCTGGCCGCCCACGACGCTCTTGTCGAGGGCTCGGGCGCCCTCAACACGCTGGCGACGTCCCTTATGAAGATCGCCAACGACATCCGTTTCCTGGGATCAGGCCCCCGCTCGGGCCTGGGCGAACTCGCGCTGCCCGCCAACGAGCCCGGCTCGTCGATCATGCCGGGCAAGGTCAACCCGACCCAGTGCGAGGCGATCACGATGGTCTGCGCCCAGGTGATGGGCAATCATGTGACCGTCACCGTGGCCGGCTCCAACGGCCATTTCGAGCTCAACGTCTTCAAGCCAGTCATCATTTACAACTTCCTGCAGTCGGTCCGGCTGATCGCCGACGCCTGCGTCAGCTTCGCCGACAACTGTGTCGCCGGCATCGAGGCCAACGAGGACCGGATCGGCGAGCTGATGCGCAATTCGCTGATGCTGGTGACCGCGTTGAACCCCCATATCGGCTATGACAACGCCGCCAAGATCGCGAAGAAGGCCTTCGCCGACGGCACGACGCTGAAGGAGGCGGGAGTCGCGCTCGGCCTGCTGACCGAGAAGCAGTTCGATGCCTGGGTGCGGCCGGAGAAGATGACCGGCCCGAGCGCCTGATCGCCGGCGATCGCCTATGAGCCGGGATGAAGCCGGGCGGACCGCACGTATACGCTGGTGACACCCCGGCGGCGGCGAAGAACCCAACCATCCGGCCGATGAACGACGAACAGACCATCCGCAAGCGATCGGTGACGATCGCCGGACACCGCACCTCGATTTCCCTCGAGACGGCCTTCTGGGACGGTTTGCGGCGGGCCGCCGCGCTGCGCGGGGTCTCGGTCAACGCCCTGATCACGGAAATTGACGCGGAGCAGCCCGCCAACCTCTCCAGTGCACTTCGGGTCTACGTGCTCGATCTCTATCAGCGGGGTGAATTGACCTGAGCTATTTGCTCAGCACGCCCGGCCAGTTCCTGTCGCCATCCTTGATCCGCTCAGACCGGTTCTGGTTCCAGCGGTCCCGGACTCCGACCGAATAATTCAGGTAGAGCTTGCCGTTGACGATCGACCAGGCGGTCGGCTCCGTCGGCGCGGTATAGCCGTTGGAGACCGCATAGGCGCAGTAGCCGCCGTATTGCGGCGCGTATTTCGCGGGGTTCGCCTTGAAGGCATCGCGATTGGCGGACGACACGAAGCGCCAGGTCGCTCCCTTCCAGCGGTAGGAATAAGCCTCCTTGCCGGACATGGGCTTTTTCAGCGTGAAATAGGCAACGGGGTCGTAGCCGTGGATCGCGAGGCCATTGGTGGCAAACACGCCGGGCTTGGAGGCGGCGTGAACCGCGCGGGCGGCGACTGGTCCCACCGCAGTGGGCAGGATCAACGCAAACAGCAGGAAGGCAATGGATCGGCGGGTCATCGACGGTCCTCTCTTTCGATCGCCTGAAGAGTTCATCGAAGACTGACGCACCGTGTGCCGCAGCGCCAGACACGCCGATACACGGTTGCTTGAGGACAGCGAGACCCGGTTGTTTGACATCGCGGCGAAGAGTGGGGAAAAGCTGTGCGGCGGTCCGGACGCCCGGGCCGCCAAACGATAAATCGGGGGGAAACCATGGAATTCGGCCTGTTCGACCATCTGGACCGGAACCAGAACTCGGATACCCGGCTGTACGAGGACAGGCTGGCAATCATCCAGGCCGCCGAAGCGGCCGGCTTCCGCAGCTATCACATGGCCGAGCATCATATGACCCCGCTCGGCCTGGGCCCGTCACCGAGCGTGTTCCTGGCGGCCGTGGCCCAGCGCACGACCACCATCCGCCTCGGGCCGCTCGTCTATCTGCTGCCCCTGTACCATCCGCTCCGGCTGGTCGAAGAGATCTGCATGCTCGATCAGATGAGCGGCGGGCGGCTCGAGCTCGGCGTCGGCGCCGGCGTTTCGCCCTACGAGGTCGGCTATTTCGGGATCGACCAGGACAACAAGCAGTCGCGCTATCACGAAACCCTCGATATCGTGATCAAGGGGCTGACCGCCGAACGGCTCAACCACACCGGCGAAACCTACCGTTTCGAGAATGTGCCAATGATCCTGAAACCCGCGCAGTCGCCGATGCCGCCGCTGTGGGCGGGAGTCGGCAGCGAGCCGGGCATGATCTTCGCCGCCCGCCACGGCATGAACGCGGTCGGCCTGGGTCCGACGGCCAGGATCAAGAGCCAGATCGCCTTCTATCGCGACGCCTGGCAGGATCAGGCCGGCGATCCGATGCGCGCTTTCGCGTCGACCAAGACGCCTTTCATGGGCGCGCTGCGTCAGGTCTATGTCGCGGAGACCGACGAGCAGGCCTGGGCCGAGGCCGAGCCTGCGTACAAGAGCTGGATTACCGCGCTCAACTGGCTTTGGGTCGAGCACGGCACGCAGGCCTCATCCAATCTCGCCGCGGACCTCAAGACCGGGGTCGGCAACGGCGCCGTGTTCGTCGGCTCCCCCGATACGGTGCGCGCGGCCATCGCTGAGGAGGTCGCCGAAACGGGGATGAACTACCTGATCCTTCAGTTCGCCTACGGCACCTTCACCCGGGACCAGGTGCTGCGTTCCATCGGCCTGTTCGCCGACGAAATCATGCCGGCCTTCGCCTAAAAAAAAAATAGGCCGCCAGCGCAAACGCTGGCGACCGTGCGAAGTTGGGGAGATCGCGGAGTGAAGTCGAAAGCGAATTCACACGCGGTATTTGTCTGTACGCCGCTAGGACAGCCGATATCCCCGGATTTGATGTAGAATCCGGGCCTGCATTCGTCCTGGGCGGCGCCCCTCTTCCGGCATGGCGCGCCATGGTGTATTCACCGGGCGCACGCGCGACGTATACAGATTTTCGCCACAACGCTCACGATGACCCTGTCCATCATCGCCAAAGGCCTTGCCAGCTTCGTCCTGCCGCCGTCCATGCTCAATCGGTCCGGCGGCCGCACGCATTCGCCCCGCTATTGCTACACGGTACTGTTGCGCCATCTCGCGAAGCTCCACCGCGCCGGGGTCGACACCAATTTCCGCACCGTCGCCGAAATCGGGCCCGGACGCTCGATCGGAACCGGGCTGGCGGCGCTGATCGCGGGCGCCGACCGCTATTTCGGCTTCGACATCAAGGACTATGGCGCCCAGCCCGAAGCCGCCGAACTGTTCGACGGATTAGCCGACCTGTTCGCAGCCCGGACGCCACCGCCCGGCGGCGACGAATTTCCGACCATCAAGCCGGTCCTCGACAGTGACGACTTTCCGGGCGATGCCCTGCCCGACGCCCGCCTGAACCCGGCCACCGCGCCGGAGCGTCTCGATCGGTTGCGCCGCCGGCTGAGAGATCCTGCAACGTCCCCGGTGCAGTATCGCGCGCCCTGGTTCGACGCGGACATCATCGAGCCCGGCGGCGTCGACTGGATCTTCTCGCAGGCGGTCATGGAACATGTCGACGACCTGTACGGCACCTATGCCGCCTGCCGGGACTGGCTGGCGCCGGGCGGTGTCATGAGCCACCAGATCGACTTCAAGTCCCACGGGACCGCCGAGAAATGGAACGGCCATTGGGCCTATGGCGATGCGACATGGCGCATCATCCGCGGCGGTCGGCTCTACCTGATCAATCGTCAGCCCCTGTCCGCGCATGTCGACGCCATGCGGCGCGCCGGCTTCGAAATTCTCGCCGCCGAACCCGTGATCCGCGACGACGGCCTGCCCCGGGAAAAACTCGCCCGGCGATTCAGGTCGCTGTCCGAGGACGATCTCAAGGCCGCCGGCGTCTTCGTCATCGCCCGTCGCCGGGAGACGCTGCAGTGAAGTCACGGCGGTGGGTTGGCGCGATACGTCAGGGCGAAACCCCGTCCCAGCGCGTCCGCGCGGCGCCGAAGAGCGAGCCGGCGCCGGCCAAGACCTCGGCAGGCCCGTTCGACGCCTTGCGGGCGCGCTTGCGCAGCTTCATCGATTCGAGGCGGATCCAGCAGGCGATCACGATCATCATCGTCATCAACGCCGTGACCCTGGGCCTCGACACTTCGTCGGCGGCCACGCGCTATGCCGGGAATGTCCTGGACATCATCGACCGGGTGATCCTCGGCTTTTTCATCCTGGAACTCGGGCTGAAGATGGTCGCCTGGGGACCGGTGGGCTTCTTTCGCCGCGGATGGAACATCTTCGACTTCATCGTGGTCGGAATCGCGCTGGTGCCCAGCGCCGGCGCTCTGTCGGTGTTGCGGGCCCTGCGCATCCTTCGCGTGTTGCGCCTGGTTTCCGTCGTGCCGGCGATGCGCCGGGTGGTTCAGGCGCTGCTGACCGCGATCCCAGGCGTGGCCTCGATCATCACCCTCCTGTTCCTGGTCTTTTACGTCTTCGGTGTGATCTGCACGAAGCTCTACGGCGTCACCTTCCCGCAATGGTTCGGCACCATCGGCGAGAGCATGTACTCGCTGTTCCAGATCATGACCCTGGAAAGCTGGTCGATGGGCATCGTCCGCCCGGTCATGGAGAAGCACGCCCAGGCATGGCTGGTCTTCGTGCCCTTCATCCTGCTCACCAGCTTCGCCGTGCTCAACCTGTTCATCGCCGTCATCGTCAACGCCATGCAGGACCAGGCGTCGCTGGATCTCGCCGACGCCCGCGACACGATCGAGGAAGACATTCAGGAGCAGACCAAGGTGCTCACCGCCGAAATTACCGAGTTGCGCCGTGAACTGGCCGAGGTTCGCGGCATGCTGTCCAACAAATCCTGACCGGAGACAAGGAAATGCCCGATACCGCGGCCAACCGGCGCGCGGCACCGAGCGGTGACGGTGGAGCCGCGACTTCGCGCCTCGCCCGCCTGCGCGCACGGGTCGGTGCGATGATGGAATCGCGCCGCGCCACGCAGATTATTACCGGGGTCATCGTCTTCAACGCCGTGACCCTGGGCCTCGAAACGTCCGACGCGGTCATGCGCGAGATCGGCGGGCTGCTCCACGTCCTGGACGAAGCCGTTCTCGTCGCCTTCGTGATCGAATTGCTGCTGAAGCTGTTCGGCTTCGGCCACCGTTACTTCAAGAACGGCTGGAACCTCTTCGACTTCACGATCATCGTGATCTCGCTGATGCCGGCGTCGGGAGAACTGTCGGTGCTGCGGAGCCTGCGCATCGTGCGCGTGCTGCGGCTCGTCGCGATCGTCCCGGCGATGCGCAAGGTCGTCCAGGCGCTGATGGCCGCCATCCCCGGGGTCTCTTCCGTGGCCGCCTTGTTGCTGCTGGTCTACTACGTCTTCTCGGTGATGGTGACCAAGCTGTACGGCGATGCCTTCCCGCAATGGTTCGGCACGGTCGGCAACTCGATGTATTCGCTCTTCCAGATCATGACCCTGGAAAGCTGGTCGATGGGCATCGTCCGGCCGGTGATGGAGAAATTCCCCAACGCCTGGGCCGTGTTCGTTCCCTTCATCCTGCTCACCACCTTCGCGGTGCTGAACCTGTTCATCGCGGTGGTGGTTAACGCAATGCAGGAACAGTCGGCGGCCGACGCCGAGCTGGTCGCGGGCGAGGTGCACGAAGCCACCGAACACGAGACCGCCGTCCTGACCGACCGTCTCGACCGGCTCCAGTCGCAAATGGAAGAGATCAAGACCTTGCTGCAACAGCCCCGCGCGTGAGGCGGCGGCTGTCCGGCGGCGCGGGGCATGATAGAGTCCCGCGCGGTGCGCCCGGATTGCCATGGCGCTGGCGACAAGGGAGCGGGATGTCCGCGGCAAGCAAAAGGCTGAACAGTGGCTGCGCGAGGCTGGTTGAGGCGCTGCGGTCGATCCCGGCGCGGCTGCGCGCCGGCAAGGTCGGCCTCGATGCCCCGGCCGGTGAGAAACCCGCGGACGTGCCCCCGGTTCCCCGGCGACCCGACGGCCCTCCGATCGCGCCGGCCGAACTCCCCTCGATTTTCCGGCGCCTGTCGCGGGATTCACGGATCGTGCTGACCGTCGCCCTTCTGGGCGTCGTCCTGATCACCGTTCTGATCATCGCCATCCCCGCCTCCATCGACCGGATCGCGTTGCAGCGCCGGCTCGCGGCGCGTGACGCCGACGTGGCCGCCTATCGCAGCCGTATCGCCGCCTTGAATACCCGCGACGCCGACCGCGGCCGCTTCGTCCGGCGCTTCACCGCCCAGTTCATGCACCCGCAGATTTACAAGGCGGCCGCTGCGCGAACCGCGGACTTCAAGCCGGACGGCCTCGAGGACGAGGGCGCCTTGATCCGCTCGATGCTCTGGCAGCTCAAGAGCCATCGCGGCACCGCCCATTTCCTGGCCAGCCGCAAGTCGATCCGCCTGTCGGTGTCGGTGAAGGGAGAATTGCCGAAGGTCGAGTGGCGGGAGACGGCAAGTCCCCTGCCCGGTCTGCTCGTCAAGCTGGACATCACGCCGACAGACCGCGCCATCCGCGCCCTCAACATCCAGATCAACCGCTATGGATTCACGGCCATCAACGACCAGGCCGTGATCGCCCGCGACGTCGACGGCGAACTGGTGATCCTGAAGGCGCGATAGGCGGCGGCCCGCCCGCCGGTCAGACCCGGAGGATCTTCCCCGGGTTCATCAGGTTGTCCGGATCGAGCGACTTCTTGATCTGGCGCATGACCGACAGGGCCTCGCCATGCTCGGCGATCAGGAAGTCCATCTTGCCCATCCCCACACCGTGTTCCCCGGTGCAGGTGCCGTCCATCGCGAGCGCCCGCTCGACCAGCCGCTGGTTGACGCCGTTGGCCCGCTCCATCTCCTCGGCGTCATTCTTGTCGGCGATCAGGACCATGTGGAAGTTGCCGTCGCCGACATGGCCGACGATGGGGGCGAGGATGTCGCTCTCTTCCAAGTCGCGCTCCGTCTCGACGATGCACTCGGCCAACCGCGATATCGGCACGCACACGTCCGTCGCCCAGACCTCCGCCCCCTGGCGCAGCGACTTGGCGGCATAGGCGGCGTCGTGGCGGGCCTGCCATAACTTCGAGCGTTCCTCGGGGCTGGTCGTCCACTTGAACTCGCCGCCGCCGAACTCGTCCGACAGCGCCTTGACCATCTCGGCCTGTTCCTGCACCCCGGCTGCGGTGCCGTGGAATTCCATGAACAGGGTCGGCTCCTCGGGGAAATCGGTCTTCGAATACAGATTGATGGCCTTGAGCTGGATGCCGTTGGCGATCTCGATCCGGGCGATCGGGATGCCCGACTGGATCGTCGCGATGACGGTGTTCACCGCCGCCTCCAGCGAGGGATAGTTGCACACCGAGACCGACGTCGCCTCGGGAATCCCGAACAGGCGCAGCGAAATCTCGGTGATCACGCCGAGCGTGCCCTCGGAGCCGACGAACAGCCGGGTGAGGTCGTAGCCCGCCGCCGACTTGCGGGCGCGTCGCGCCGTCCGGATCACCCGCCCGTCGGCCAAGACCACCGTCAGGCCGAGCACATTCTCGCGCATGGTGCCGTAGCGCACCGCGTTGGTGCCCGACGCCCGGGTCGCTGTCATGCCGCCCAGCGACGCGTCGGCGCCCGGGTCGATCGGGAAGAACAGACCGGTGTCGCGCAGATACTCGTTGAGCGCCTTGCGGGTCACACCGGGCTGTACCTTGCAGTCCAGATCCTCGGCGTTGACCTCGATCACATTGTTCATGCGGCTGACGTCGATGCAGACCCCGCCGTTCAACGCGGCGACATGTCCTTCAAGCGACGTCCCGGTTCCGAAGGGAATGATCGGTACCTTGTGGTCGGCGCAGACCCTCACGATGTCGGCGACTTCCTCGGTCGATTCCGGAAACACGACGGCATCGGGCGGCACGATCGGGTGATGGTCCTCGCCCTTGCCATGCTGATCGCGCATCGCCTGCGACGTGGACAGCCGGTCGCCGAAACGCTCCTTGAGCACGGCGATGGCCTCATCGATGCGCGACTCGGGCCGGTGCTCGACCTCTCGATGGATCTGAAGCGACATCGGCGGAACCTCCCGTGGGGACTCTCGTTGGTATCGGTCAATGGTCCTATTGACTTATGGCATCACCCTGGGACCGGCAAGCGAAGCTTGGGCGGGCCGGCGCCGCCGGATGCATCTCCCCAACTGGGGAAGCCCCTTTTAATCCCCCGCCGGCATTCACATATGTTTTCCATAACCTGCCAAACTTCTGGTCACTATAGGCTTCACACAAAAATGGGGGATCGGTATGGCTGACGACGACAAGACGGGTTCGAGCGGAACGCCTGCGCCTGGCAAGCGGCCGAGCGGCGCCAAGCCCAAGGCATCCAGCGGAACCACCCGCAAGGCGGCATCGGCGAGCAAACCCGCGGCGACCAGCAAACCGGCCGTCAAGGGCCCGGTCGAGAAGCCTTCCGGGTCCGGCACGGCCGCGAAAAGCGCCGAGCCCGTCAAGGGGCCGACCAAGCCCGAGGCCAAAGCCGCAAAGACGCCCTCGTCGCCTGCCGACCGGCTGAGCGAGGCAACCGATGCGATCGATCGCGCGGCCAGCGACGCGGCGAATTGGGCCAAGGAAACCGGTGGCAAGGCGGGCGACACGCTGAACCAGGCCTCCGAACGGACCACGAAGGCGGCGGAACGGGCCAGTGAGGCGCTTTCGGAAGCGGCCGCCGCCGTCTCCGATGCCGCGGAGTCCTTCGCCGGCGTCAGTGACGCTGCATCCGGCCGCCGAGCTGCCAAGCCGGAAACGCGCCTCGCCAACATCGCCTATCTGCTCTTTGCTCTGTCGCCGATTTGCGCAGGTGCCAGCGCCGTCGCCGGGTTGATGCTGGTCACTATGCGAAAGCGATTGGACGGCGTCATGGGAACTGTGCTTGAGAGCCACTACGAGTGGTTGTTCTGGACCTTCTGGTACGGGCTCGCCGCCTACGTCGTCTCCGGCATTCTGGTTTTGGCCTACGTCGGATATTTGCTGCTGGCGCTTACGTCCGTCTGGATGATCTGGCGGCTGACCAAGGGCTGGCTCTACCTCTACGACGGCAAGGCCATCTCCAACCCGACCGCCGCGCTGTAGGGACAACCGAGAGGCAAGCGGCGCGGCCTGACCCGCCCGCCGCCTGCCGAACCGTGGCGTTATGCTGCGGCGGGTAGTCCGGGAATCCGGTGACGGATATAGTGGGGCGTCCCGCAATCCGGAGGTTCGCTGCGATGTCCCGACTAGGCGCTTTCTTCACGATTTTTCTCCTGTCCGGTGGGCTCGCGGCCGTGTCGCCCGGCCCGGCCTCCGCCGACGGCTGTTATATCTGCACCCGCGGCAGCGCTTGCGGCCAATATTGCCGCTATGCCGGCCGGGACGGTTGGGACAAGCGCAAGAAATGCATCGCGGCCGGCTGCAAGATCGGCGGCACTGCGTCCTGCCCGACCGCGGCCAACATCCGGATCTGCTCGGGCATCGGTTTCTTGCCAGGCTCGCTCCGGCAACTTGCCGACAGCAATCCGCGTCCAGGCTTCACCGTTCCGTGGCCACGCAAGCCCGGGGATCGGCAGTCGGGCCAGATTTGCACGCCCCGTTGAGCAGGCCATAGGCTTCAAACGAGCGGCCGTCGTTCGTACGGCCGTCGCTTTCTGTTCTTTCTGAATAATCGAACAATGGATCCGCCCCCTCGGTGTTGAGGCATGTCAAGGCACGGCGCCCGGGCTCCGGCTATGGCTTCGATTCTCAATCACGCCCAGCGCGCGGAGATCGCGGATGGCTCGGAAAATTGCCCTGATACAGGGCCACCCGGATTCTCACGGCGGCTACTTCTGCCACGCGCTTGCGGACGCCTACGCCGCCGGCGCCGAGCGCGCCCGCTGATACGGCCGGCGCCTACTCCGCCGCCCGGGCCATTTCCACCGTGGCGTTCCCCGCCAGGGCATAGCGCGCCTGACCGGCATCGATGATCATCCGCAGCAGCTCGGCATACCGAAGCCCCGCAAAGTTTGCCATCAGGTTCAGCTTGCCGTCCCAGCACCAGCCCGGATTGGGATTGACCTCGAGCAGCTTGATGGCGCCGTCGGCATCCGCGCGGAAGTCGAACCGCGCATAGTCGCGACAGTCGAGCCGTTCGAACAACAGCGACGAGTAGTCGATGAGCCGTCGGCGGACTTCCTCCGCCATGGTGGCTTCCCGGTAGCCGATGTCGGTCCAATAGGGCGAATCCGGATGCCACTTGGACTCATAGGGCAGCAGCTTGGGCAACGATTCGTCGAGCTTCGAATAGTCGACCTCGAGCAGCGGCAGGGCGGTGAGGCCCTGGCCCGAGTTGCCGATCAGCCCGACGCTGTATTCGGCGCCGGACAGGAACTCCTGGACCAGCACGGGGCGGCCCGGCAACAGGGCGCGAAGCTCGGTCAGATAGGCGCTCGCTTCCTCTGCGTTGGAGACGACGGCATGCTGGGTGATGCCGATGCTGGAATCGCCGGTTGCCGGTTTGATCAACGCCGGGAAAACGGACGGCATGGTCGCGGCCGTGTCGTCCGGATCGAAATAGGTCTCCAGCGGCACGGGAATATCGAGGCCCTGGGCGATCGCCCGGACCAGCGACTTGTTGTAGCAGATGCCCAGGCAGGTCGGCCCGGCGCCCGAATAGGGAATGCCGTGCATCTCGAGATAGGCGGGCACGTGCAATTCGTGGAAGGCGTTGTTGTTGAAGCCTTCGTCGCACAGGTTCAGCACGAAGCCGGGCTGGCGCGCCTTGATGTCCGCCTCGAAGCCGGCATGGTTGTCGAAATAGTCGAACCGGTAGCCGTCGAGCGCGGCGAGCGCGTCCTTGAGCCGGCCGACGGTCGCCATGTCCTCCTCGTTGAACTTGCCGCCCTTCTTGACCGAGTCGGGCAGGCGCGGATCGCCGAGCAGCACGGTGACGTCCGGATAGGGCACCGGCGCCGCCTTGTTGGCTTTCGCGACCTTGCGGGGGGCAAAGGCGGTGATGACGTTGCGGCGCGCCATCATGCCCAGATCCTGGTTCCGGCTCGACTCGGCCTCGATCGGGGCGTGGAAGCGGATGTCGGAGAACCCGGCCGCTTCCAGCAAGTCCTCGATCGCGCCGCGGCTGTAGAGCCGCTCGGCATAGAACTGGTCGGCGATGACGCCCTTCTCGGCGTGGACCACCACTTCGCGCGAGACCAGCCGCGCGCCGTCATCGGCCAGCGAGCGTTCGCGGCAGACGAACTGGGACTGATCGATCCACTCCCACGACCGGGGCTCGAAATGCGCCCGCATCCAGTCGCCGTCCGCGAGGTCGAGGACCAGGCGGCCATGCCCGCGGAGCGCGCGCTTGACCGCCTCCAGGACGGCAAGGTCGTCTTCCTCGGTCGCGAAATAGCCGAACGAGTTGCCCATCACCACGACCGCGTCGAAGCTGCTGTCGGGCACCCGGAACTTTCGCGCGTCACCCTCGTGGAAGGCGGTCTGCAGGTCGAGCTGCTGGGCCCGCCGCCGGGCGAGCCGCACCAGATAGCGCGACCTGTCGATACCCGTGACATTGCGGTAGCCGCGCCGGGCGAGTTCGATCACATGCCGACCCTGGCCGCAGCAGAGGTCGAGGATCCGGTCGTTGGGCTCCAGGCCGGCGAAGCGCACGACCATGTCGATCTCGCGCGCCGTGTTGGCGTCGTTCTCGACGACGTCGCCGTCGGTCTGCAGGTAGACGGCGTTGAACAGACTGCGCCACCACTCATGGGGCAGATGGCGCTCGAGATCCGAGACCGGACCCAGGGTACGCGAGCCGGCACGCTGGCCCGAAGGCGGGCGAGCCTTTCCGTTGGAAACACTCATGGTAGGTGACCCTCATCAATGCCACCCGCGGGCGGCGCCGAACCAGTAAACCGGGACACCATTGTCACCGGCCTCCGTCGCGGTCGCCGTCACCGGCTTGCGGCACGCCCGTCGCGATCGATGAGGGTCTGCGATGGGCGGCTTTGGGTCCGGGCCCGTCGGGCCGTTCGGAATTTTGCGGCAAATGGGCTCAATCGAACCCCGCGTCAATGAATTTTTTTTGCGCCTTGCACGGCCCCGGCGGTCGGGTCATTTTCGGGGCAACCAACGCACTGAAATGGGAGGGGTCCAAGATGGCATTTATTCCGCACAAGCTGCTGCCGACAACGCTGGTCGGCAGCTATCCGCAGCCCGACTGGCTGATCAATCGCGACAACCTCGCGGGCCGCTTTCCGCCGCGCGTGCGGGCGCGCGAACTGTGGCGAATCGACGAGGCCTTCCTGGAGCAGGCCCAGGACGATGCGACCATCGTGGCGATCCGCGACCAGGAGCGCGCCGGGCTCGACATCATCACCGACGGCGAGGTGCGGCGCGAAAGCTACTCCAACCGCTTCGCCACCGCGCTCGAGGGCATCGACCTGGACAATCCGGGAACGGCGCTCGACCGGTCGGGCCACCCGAATCCGGTGCCCCGCATCAGCGGCAAGATCCGGCGCAAGCATCCCGTCGCGGTCCGGGACGTCGCCTTCCTCAAGGCCAACACGGACCATCCGATCAAGATCACGGTCCCCGGCCCCTTCACGATGAGCCAGCAGGCCCAGAACGACTTCTACGAGCACACCAAGGAAGCCGCGCTCGACTATGCCGTGGCCGTCAATGCCGAGATCCGCGACCTGTTCGAGGCCGGCGCCGATGTCGTCCAGATCGACGAGCCCTACATGCAGGCGCGCCCGGAGATGGCGCGCGAATACGGGCTCGAGGCGCTGAACACGGCGCTCGACGGGATCACGGGCACGACCTGCGTCCACATCTGCTTCGGCTACGCCGCGATCATTCACGAGCGACCGGAAGGCTATTCCTTCCTGCCCGAGTTCGCGGCCTGCCACTGCACCCAGGTGTCGATCGAGACGGCCCAGTCCAATCTCGACACCAAGGTGCTGGAGACCCTGCCCGACAAGACCATCCTGCTGGGCGTGATCGACCTGGAGGACGAGGCGGTCGAGACGCCGGAGACGGTCGCCGCCCGCATCCGCCGCGCCCTGGTCCACAAGGACGCCTCCCAGATCATCGTGGCGCCGGACTGCGGCATGAAATACCTGCCGCGCGAGCGCGCCTACGCCAAGCTGCTGGCGATGGTCGCCGGCACCGAGATCGTCCGCGGCGAACTCGAGGCCAAGGCGGCCTGAGCCCGCTTCAGGATAACATCCCCGACCATAATGACCTCAGGTCATTTATGGTCGGGCCGCCTGCCGACCCAATGATCGCGGCGTCGCGCGGACCTAGCGCGCCGCCGCCCCTTGGAGGAACAAGGCGAACAACCGTTCGGCCACGCCGTCGCCCGCCGCCCGCGGGGGCGGAAACGCCGCCGCGGCGCCGTTGCACATGCCGACCAGCGCGGTTGCTGTCGTGCGCGGGTCGAGATCGCTGGCGATTTCCCCCGTTACCTGCCCCTGCCGGACCAGGTCGACCCACAGGGCAAGATAGTCGCGGGCGATCTGCGCCATCTCCGGCGCGACGGATTCCGGCACCGCCATCCTGTGCAGGGTGAAATTGCTCACATAGTCCCGCCAGTCTTCGGCCAGATGCGCCGTGATCGCCTCCAGTAGGCGCTCTCGCGCTGGCCGGTCCGCCGCGCAAATCTCCCGCATCGTCTCGACGAAGGCATGGCCGCCGAGGCGGCAGACCTCGGCCAACGCCTCTTCCTTGGACCGGAAATAGTGATAGAGGCTGCCCGGGCGCATGCCGAGCCGGGCCGCGATGTCCTGCATCGTTGCGGCGTAATAGCCGTGTTCGGCGAAGGTCGCTGCCGCGGCGTCCAGCACCTCGCCACGCCGCTTGGCGCGCTTCTGGCGCTTGTATTCCGACCGCAGGGGCGCGGGCTGATCCAAGGGACTCGACCTCCAGGGAAGTGGTCGCCGCAAGATGGCAGAAATTCCCCATTTCTTCAAATTCCCATAAAAATATCGAATAGTGATTTGATATTTTGACCTGGCTGTGTAGGCTGCCGGTCGGCGCTGACGTATCGCCGCGCCCGCATCCATGGAAACGCGCAACGGACGGGAGGACGGTTTGGCTTCGATTTCGGGCGATGTGCTGCTGGTCGGCAGCGTACCCTTCGCAACGGTGGACGAGGTCTTCGGGACCTGCGCGCACACGCTGGGTTCCCGGGTCTTCGCGCTGCCCGACGGCGAGATCGGCGAACGGTCGACCTGGGTCATCGCCCTGACCAACCTCACCTATGCGAAGAACCCCGACATGGAGGCGATCAACGCCGTCCCGGCCGACGCGCTGAAGAGCCCGTCGAGCCACGACGACGAGGCGATGCGCGCCTCCCACGGCACCTTCCGGCTCAAACCCGGGGTCACGGAAACCACCCTGGACCTGCCCTACGCGTCGGAAGCCCTGACCTCCTACGAGGTCTTCCGCAGGCTCCGGGACGAGGGCCGGATCCCCGAGGGCGTGCGCTTCCAGGTCGCCCTGCCCTGTCCCCACGACGCGATCAGCACCTTCTTTCCAGACGCCGGCGACCGCCGGATCGTCATGCGCGCCTACGAGGAGGCGATCCGCCGCGACATCGCCGAGATCGTCGCCCACGTCCCGGCCGAGGACCTTGCGATCCAGTGCGACTACTGCACCGAGCTGCTGGCCATCCTCGGCGCCCAGGAGAAGCATAAGGCGACCGGCGACAGGGCGGCGCGAGACGTCGCCGCCGAACGCTTCGAGCGGTTCACCGCGCCGGACTATCTGGCGCCGATGACCGAGGACATCCCGGAAGGCGTCCTTGTCGGGTTCCACCTGTGCTACGGCACCTGGGGCGGCTGGCCCATGGGCGAGGTCGCGGACATCGGTTTCTGCGTACGCCTCGCCAACGCCATCGTCGCCAACGCGCCCCGGCGCATCGACTTCCTCCACCTCCCCGTCATGGACTATGCGGACGACGCCTTCTTTGCGCCGCTGGCGGACCTCGAGATCGGCGACGCCAAGGTCTTCCTGGGCCTGGAACTCGCCGACGGGGTCGATGCCATGGTGGCACGCGCGCGGATGGCGCGACGCTTCCTGCCCGATTTCGGGGTCGCGCACTACTGCGGCTACGGCCGCGACGATCCGGACCGGGTCCGCCGCCTGCTGCAGGATCTGAAGGAGGGTGCGGACGCGATCGCGGGCTAGTGTCAGGCGACCGCCAACGCGCGGCCGGTCCCGACGAGGGCGGCAATCCCCTAAGGAAATCCTGCGAGGTCTGGTAGAATTCTGACAACGGCGCAATCGCGGTCGACCGATCCCAGAAAGAACCGCCGCGCCAGACAAGGAGGAAATGTCATGCTGGTGCGCACCGAAAAGCCGTGGCCGCTCAACGCCTGGTACCAGGCCGCCTGGGCGAGCGAGATCGAGGACAAGCCGTTTGCCCGCACCCTGCTCAACGAGCCGGTGGTGCTGTTCCGCGATGCCGGGGGCACGGTCCATGCGCTCGAGGACCGCTGCTGCCACCGGGCCACGCCGCTCCGCCTCGGCGAGGTCGTGCCCGAGGGCCTCCAGTGCGGCTATCACGGCATGGTCTTCGCGGGCGACGGCAAGTGCGTCGTGATCCCGGGGCAGGACAAGATCCCGCCCCAGGCCCGGGTGCGCAGCTACCCGGTGGTCGAGCGCCAGGAATTCATCTGGATCTGGATGGGCGATCCCGACAAGGCCGACGAGGCCCAGATCATCGACTACCCGTGGAACGACGACCACGAGAACTGGCCGCACAAGCACGGCATGTATCACGTCAAGTGTAACTACATGCTCCTGATCGACAACCTGATGGACCTGACCCACATCCCCTTCATCCACCGCAACACCATCGGCGGCGGCAACCAGATGGGCCAGGTCAACGCCACCATGGACGTCAAGAAGACGGACATGGGCGTCCACTACATCCGCTGGATGGAGGGCATCGTCCCGCCGCCGACCTACCAGAAGGGCGCCGGCTGGACCAACGAGACCCGCGTCGACCGCTGGCAGGAATTCGAATACATCGCCCCCACCGCCGTGACCCAGTGGACCGGCGCCCTGGAGGTCGGCCGCGGCGCGAAACAGGAGCGCACTCAGAAAGGCGGTTTCTCGCTGCGCCTGTGGCACTGCGCGACGCCCGAGACCGAGGACAGCTGCTTCTATTTCTGGACCCCGGCCAACGGCTACAAGCCGGAAGACGCGGAAGCGACCGAGGTTTTGTTCCAGGAGATCGCCACGACCTTCGTCGAGGACCTGGAGTTCCTGGAATCCCAGCAGGCCGCCTATGACCGCGATCCCGACGCGCCGCTGGTCGACATCAAGCACGACGCCGCCCGCCTGCCCGCCCGCCGGGCGGTCGAACGGATGATCCGGGCGGAGGAGACCCGCCCGGCGGCGGCGGCGGAATAGCGGCCCAGGGCCCCGGCCGGTTCGGCGGCCCGGAAAAGTAAGGGTCCCTGCCCCCGGCCCCGATCTGTCAGGTTTCGTCAGGTCGGCACGGTCGACGGCCGCCAAAAGGTCGGGAAAAGTCAGGGTCGGCCCAGGCACCCCGGCGGATGTGTCAGGTTTTGTAGGGTTGGGACGGTCGGGAGTCGCCCAAAGGTCAGGAAAAGTAAGGGTCCATCCAGGGCCCCCGGTGGATATGTCAGGTTCTGTCAGGTCGGGACGGTCGGGGGTCGCCCAAAGGTCAGGACAAGTAAGGGTCGCCCCGGGCACCCCCGCGGATATGTCAGGTTCTGTCAGGTCGCGGTCGACCGCAGCCGCCTTTGGCCGGAAAGCATGACCCGGTCCCGGACCCGGCGGGTCTTCGGCGTGAGCGTGTGAGCGGCAGGACATCCGGCCTCGGCGTCACGGACAGGGGAGCTAAAGGACTTTATCCCCATATCGGAACGCACGCCGTGACCTTCAAGGCGACGAGGCCGCCCCCTCCTATCCGCCGTAGAAGACCTTCTCGCCCAGGTCCCACATGTGCAGGATCGCCTGGTCGGCCCGGCCCTCGGGCTGATGATAGACGGTGGCGTTGACCGCCTCGCCGATCACCGTGTGGTGGTCGCCCTTCTCGACGATCTCGGCGACCTTGAATTCCACCGCGGCGATGGCGTGGTCGAGGATCGGCGCGCCCGACAGGCCCGTGTGATAGGGCTCGCCCGAGATCTTGTGGTCCTGGACCTCGGCGGGTTTGAAGAAGGTGAAGGCCATGCCGACATGGTCCTTACCGAGCATGTTGAGCGCGAAGTGGCCGGACTTCTTGAGGACCGCGTACACGTTCGAATCGGTCTTTACGCCCACCGCCACGAGCGGCGGCTCGAAGGCGGTCTGGGTGACCCAGTTGACCGTCGCCGCCCCGATCTCGCCGTCGGCCTCGGCGGTGAGCACGTAGAGGCCATAGGGGATCATCCGCAGGGCGGTTTTCTTGGTGTCGGCGTCCATGGGGCGGTTCTCCTTTTTCCTTGCTATCCAGCCGGTGGAAAAAGGCTAGGCGACGCCCCCGGGTCGATCAAGCCGACAGATGCGCGCGCCGACGCCGGTTACCGCACCGGCGCCATCACGGTCTTGCGGCAGAGCACGGTGTTGTCGATCTCGAGGTCCGGACCCCAGATGAACTTCGCCCCGCCCCACCGATAGCGCCGGTATACGGGCAGCGGGCGGACGGCGCTCTCGCCATGGACGGTGGCCCGCGGCCAGCGGCGGTCGTCGAAACGCGCACCGGTCCAACCCTTCGGCATGGGCCCGGTCTGTACCCGGCAGCTGCGTGCCGGGTCGTTGTCCAGGCACCGGCGATCGACCGGCCCTCGGGAGACGACGAGACAACGCCAGCTGCCGTCGGTCACGACACCGTTCGAGAACCGGGCAACGAAGCCGCCGTCGCCGATTCTGGTGTGATTGTATTCGAGCCCGGTACGCGGATGGGCGAAGTCCTTCAGCACGACCGCGAGCGTCATCGGGTAGCTGGCCCGGAACTTCGTCACGACGACGTTGTGCGGCGTGAATTCGATCGGGTCCTTCGCCACCAACCGGCCGTTGACGTAAAGCTCGACATAGTTGTCAGCATAGAGCCAGGCGGTGACTTCGCGAGTCTGGGCGTGAGCGGCCACGGACACCGTTAGGCCAGCGAGCAATGCAAGAATTGCTGCTCGGGTCATTCAATTTCCTCCCCATACCCCCCGCCCCCGGGGCTCTCGATCACAAACACGTCCCCCGCAACGACCTCGCACTTGTCGGTCCCGCTCATCTTCACCCGCGACCCGTCCGCGCGTTCGACCCAGTTCTTGCCCGTCGCCCCGTCCTCCCCGCCGGCCATGCCGAAGGGGGCGACATCGCGGCGGGACGACAGGATGGCGACGGTCATCGGTTCCAGGAAGCGCAGGCGGCGAACCGCGCCGTCGCCGCCCCGCCACTGGCCCGCACCGCCGGAGCCCCGGCGGATGCGGAAGTCCTCGAGCAGCACGGGGAAGCGCCATTCCAGCACCTCCGGGTCGGTCAGGCGCGAGTTGGTCATGTGGGTCTGGACCACGGCGGTGCCGTCGAAGCCCGGGCCGGCGCCGGAGCCGCCGGCGACCGTCTCGTAATACTGATATGTGGCGTTGCCGAAGGTGACGTTGTTCATCGTGCCCTGGGCCCCCGCCATCACGCCCATCGCGCCGTAGAGGGCGTCGGTGATGATCTGCGAGGTCTCGACATTGCCGGCGACGACGGCGGCCGGGTATTCGGGCCGCAGCATCGAGCCCTCGGGGATGACGATCTCCAGCGGCTTGAGCACGCCCTCGTTCATCGGGATCGCGTCGTCCACCAGGGTGCGGAAGACATAGAGCACGGCCGCCCGGCACACGGAGGACGGCGCGTTGAAGTTGGTCGGCTGCTGGGGCGAGGTGCCGGTGAAGTCGATGACGGCAGTCCGGGCCTCCCGGTCGACCTTCACCGTCACCTCGATCTGGCCGCCAGCGTCGATCGGCGAGATGAAATGACCATCAGTCAGTTTTCCGAGGACGCGGCGCACCTGCTCCTCGGCATTGTCCTGGACGTGGCCCATATAGGCGCGCACGACGTCGAGCCCGAACTGGCCGATCATGCGGTTGACCTCCTGGACGCCCTTCGCGCAGGCGGCGATCTGGGCCTTCAGGTCGGCGATGTTCTGGTGGACGTTGCGGACGGGATATCTGGCCGAGGTCAGCAGCTCGACCATCGCCGCCTCGCGGAACTCCCCCCGGTCGACCAGCAGGACGTTGTCGATCAGCACGCCCTCTTCTTCCACGGTCTTCGAATCCGGCGGCATCGAGCCCGGCGTGATCCCGCCGATGTCGGCATGGTGGCCGCGCGCGCCGACGTAGAAGAGGATTTCCTCTCCCGTGTCGTCGAAAACCGGCGTGATCACGGTGACGTCGGGCAAGTGGGTGCCGCCGTTGTAGGGCGCGTTGAGCACGTAGACGTCGCCGGGGTTCATGGTCCCGGCGCGGGCCCGGATCACCGCGCGCACGCTCTCGCTCATCGAGCCGAGGTGGACCGGCATGTGCGGGGCGTTGGCGATCAGGTCGCCGGTTTCGTTGAAGATGGCGCAGGAGAAGTCCAGCCGCTCCTTCATGTTGACCGAATAGCTGGTGTTCTCCAGCACCGAGCCCATCTGCTCGGCGATCGACATGAACAGGTTGTTGAACACCTCCAGCATCACCGGGTCGACTTTCGTGCCGACGGCGACGCCCCGCTCCGCCGGCGTGGTGCGGGTCAGGACCAGGTGGTTGCGGTCGGTGACCTCGCCGGTCCAGCCGGGCTCGATGACCGTGGTCGCGTTGGCCTCGAAGACGATGGCGGGGCCGGCGATCGTGTCGGCGGGCTGGAGCGCGGCGCGGTCGTAGACGGCGGCATCGTGATGCGCCCCGCCGGAGAAGATCGAGACCGTCTCCAGCGCCTCGGGCGCGCGGTCATCGGTGCGCGCCACCACGGGGTCCTCGACCCGGCCGGTGGCGCCGACCGCTTCGACCGAGACCGCCTCGGCGATCAGCGGCTTGTCGGGCACGACGAAGCCGAAGCGCTGGCGGTGGGCGGCCTCGAAGCCGGCCTGGATCGCCGCCCGGTCGCCGAAGTCGACGACCAGCGGCGCATCGGTGCCCTCGTACTTCAGATGGATCCGGCGCAGCAGCGTGACCTGGTCCCCGGTCACGCCCTGGTCGCGCAGCTCCGACGCCGCCTCGCCGCCGAGCGCGTCCAGCGTCTCGCTCAGCTCGGCCACCAGCGCGTCGTCCAGCCGCGCCTCGACGGCCTTTTCGCGCATCGCCCGCATGTCGGCCAGGCCCATGCCATAGGCCGACAGCACGCCGGCAAAGGGGTGGATGAACACCCTGGTCATCCCCAGAGTGTCGGCGATCAGGCAGGCATGCTGGCCGCCCGCCCCGCCGAAACAGGCGAGCGTGTAGTGGGTGACGTCGTAGCCGCGCTGGATCGAGATTTCCTTGATCGCGTTGGCCATGTTCTCGACTGCGATCTTGAGGAAGCCCTCGGCGACCTCGACCGCGCTGCGCTTGTCGCCGGTGGCCGCCGAAATCTCCCCGGCCAGCGCCTCGAACTTCTCGCGCACCACGTCGGCGTCCAGCGGCTCGTCGCCGTTCGGCCCGAAAACGGGCGGGAAATGCCCCGGCAGGATCTTGCCGAGCATCACGTTGGCGTCGGTCACGGCCAGCGGTCCGCCGCGGCGGTAACAGGCCGGGCCCGGGTTGGCGCCCGCCGAATCCGGCCCGACCCGGTACTTGGCGCCGTCGAAATGCAGGATCGAGCCGCCGCCGGCGGCGACGGTGTGAATCTGCATCATCGGCGCGCGCATGCGCACCCCGGCGACCTGGGTCTCGAAGGCGCGCTCGTATTCGCCCGCATAATGGGAGACGTCCGTGGACGTGCCGCCCATGTCGAAGCCGATGATCCGGTCGAAGCCGGCCATCCCGGCCGTGCGCACCGCGCCGACGATGCCGCCGGCGGGACCCGACAGGATCGAATCCTTGCCCTGGAACAGGCGCGCGTCGGTCAGCCCGCCGTTCGACTGCATGAACATCAGCCGCGTGTCGCCGATCTCGCCCCCCTGGACCTCCCGGGCGACCTGGTCGACGTAGCGGCGCAGGATCGGCGACAGGTAGGCGTCGACCACCGTGGTGTCGCCGCGCCCGACCAGCTTCATCAAAGGCGAGACCTGGTGCGAGACCGAGACCTGGGTGAAGCCGATCTCCCGCGCCGCCTCGGCCACCCGCGCCTCGTGGTCGGGGTAGCGGTAGCCGTGCATGAAGACGATGGCGACCGAGCGGATGCCGTCGTCGAAGGCAGCCTGGAGCGAGGCCCGCGCGCCGTCGAGGTCGAGCGGCATCTCGACCTCGCCGCCGGCCCTGACCCGCTCGTCCACCTCCGCGACCCGCTCGTAGAGCAGTTCGGGCAGGACGATGTGGCGGTCGAACAGCTTTGGCCGGTTCTGGTAGGCGATGCGCAGGGCGTCGGCGAAACCGCGCGTGATGACCAGCAAGGTCCGATCGCCCTTGCGCTCCAGCAGCGCGTTGGTGGCGACCGTGGTGCCCATCTTGACCGCCTCGACCCGCTCGGCGGGGATCGGGTCGTCGGGCGCCAGCCCGAGCACGTCGCGGATGCCCTGCATGGCCGCGTCGCGATAGCGCTCCGGGTTCTCGGACAACAGCTTGTGGGTCGACAGCGACCCGTCGGGATGCCGCGCGACAACATCGGTGAAGGTGCCGCCGCGGTCGATCCAGAACTGGTAGGCGGATGCAGTCATGCCATGGGCCGTAGCGCAGCCGCGCGCATCGGTCCAGTCCTCTCGCACGGAAACGCCTGAGGAAGTACGCTCGAGCAACGAGTGTAAGATTGGTCTGCAGGCGCACCGAATGGCTGGACCCGGCGGGAACCACTGCTAGAGTGCGCCGCCTCCCTCAAGCCGCGCAGAACCGTCCATGCCCCCCGCCGCCGATCCCCGCGTCCATCCCTACGCCAATTACGACATCCCCGCCCTGCTGGCCGAGCGGGCGCGGACCCGCGCGGACCATCCATTCATCGTCTGGGAGCCGTTCGAGGGCACCGGCGAGACCTGGACCTACGCCCAGTTCGCCCGCCGCGTCGACCGGGTCGCCGCCGGGCTGGCCGCGCGCGGGGTCAGGGCGGGCGACAGCGTCCTGGTCCATCTGGAGAACTGCCCCGAGATCCTGTTCGCCTGGTTCGCCTGCGCCAACCTTGGCGCGATCTGCGTGACCACCAACGCCCGGTCGGCGGCCGACGAGATGGCCTATTTCGCCGACCATTCGGGCGCGGTCGCCGCGATCACCCAGCCCAGGTTCGCCGACATGGTGGCCGGCGCCTGCACCGGCCTGCGCTGGATCGCCGTGACCGATCACGACAGCGGCTCCGCGCCGGCTCAGGGCCAGGCGCCGGACAAGGCCAGCGCGTTTGCCGCGCTCGACGGCGATCCC
>CAMYMQ010000371.1 GCA_947259335.1 uncultured Alphaproteobacteria bacterium
AGCAGGCGGCGGCCCTGGTCGGGGTCGGCCAGGGCCGAGTCGGAGCCGACCCGGCCGTCGGGAAAGCGGGCGCGGTGGCTGGCCGCGTCGGGATGCTGGTCGCCGGCGTGGTCGCGCAGGAAGGCCGCATCGAGGATTTCCGGCGGGCCCAAGCCCTCTGGCGGATCGACCCGGCGGTTGGCCGCCTGGGTGATCGCGATTTCGCTGGGGGTGGCGTGCATGCCCTCGCGCTCGGCATAGAAGCCGGCGCGCAGGGCGTTCACCGCGTCATAGTCCCACCAGCTCGCGATCTTCAGGCGCAGCCGGCGGTCGCCACCGAGCGCGTCGTAGAGGTCGTGGAAGGCCGCGCGCACGGGGGCGAGGTTGGCGCCGTGGCCGTTGACGAAAAAGAAATGGCTGAAGCCCTGGCCATGGAGCGAGCGGACGATGTCGGTCACGAGCGCCATCTGGGTCGCGGCCCGGATCGAGACCGTGCCCGGGAAGGCCTGGTTGAACTGGGCCGGGGCGTAGGCCAGGGTCGGGGCGACCAGCGCGCCCACCCTTTCGGCCGCGGCGCGGGCGACCAGCTCGGCGCAGAGCGCGTCGGTACCGATCAGGCCCATCGGGCCGTGCTGCTCGGTCGAGCCGATCGGGATCAGCAGGCCCGGGCAGCGGGCGAGGTAGGCCTCGACCTCGGGCCATGTCGACTCCTGGAGCAGGAGGGTGGCGGGCTCGCTCATCGCATCCGGCGGCAGGGCTGTAACGGGCGCCCGAACGCAAACGGGGGCCGGTGGCCGGCCCCCGTGCGCTTGGCCGCGCCGGTCGTCAGTTGACGGCGATCTGCCACTTCTTGGCCAGCCCGGTGAAGAAGCCGCGGGCCTTCTTGAGCTCGATCCACTGGTTGACGTAGTTGATCCAGACCTGGTCGTCCTGGGGCAACAGCATCGCGATCGGCGTGCGTAGCCGCGCCTGCTTGACCGGGACGATCGCCATCTGGGGATACTTCGCGATCAGCTTGCCCGCCTCGACGTTCGAGGTGATGTGGGCGTCGGCGCGGCCGGCCAGGACCTCCTGGAAGTCGCGGGCGGGCGCCTCGATGATCTGCTTCTTGGCGGCGGGGAAGAACAGCTTGACCTGCTTCTCCTGGACCGTGCCCAGCGTCGCCGCGACGGTGACGCCGGCCTTGTTCAGGTCGGACCAGTCCTTGAACCGGGCCAGGTTCTTCTTGAGCGTCAGCGGAACGGTGGCGACCTCGATATAGGAATCGGAGTAGCCGGCGACCTTGGCGCGGGACGGCGAGACCGAGGCGCTGCCGGTCATGTCGTACTTGCCGGCGACCACGCCCTGAACCAGCGTCTTCCAGTCGGTCGGCACGTAGACGACCTTGACGCCCATGTCCTTGGCCAGCGCCCTGGTCACGTCGATGTCGAAGCCCTTGTAGCTGTTCGACGCCGGGTCGCGGATCGACATCGGGTCCCAGTCGCCCGTGGTGCCCACGCGCAACTCGCCCTTGTTGAGGATCTGCTTCAGGCGTGACTCGCTCTGGGCTTGCGCGCCGCCGGCGATGCCGACGATGAGCGCGACCGGCGCCGCCGCGGCGATGATGGTTTTCCAGACGTTCATGCTACCCCTCCGGTTCTGCTTGCTTGTTTTTTGGCGCCGAAACCCCTCCCTGCAGCTCAGCGCGACGATGACGCTGGGATCATTACACGTTAGTTAGTGGGCGGCAACGCGTGCGAAAGCGTGCAAAATGGTCCCGCGCGGCAAGGGCGGGACGGGACCGTGACGGGGCCACGATGGGGCCGAGACGGGGATGGGAGAGGGCATGGCGGCTGCGCCGATCATAGAGATGCGGGGCGTCTCGAAATGGTATGGCGACTTCCAGGCGCTCAAGTCGGTCGACCTGACCGTGAACCTGGGACAGAAGGTCGTCGTCTGCGGCCCGTCCGGCTCGGGCAAGTCGACCATGATCCGCTGCCTCAACCGGCTGGAGGCCCACGAGGAGGGGGTCATCACCGTCGACGGCATGGTCCTCGACGGCGACACCCGCCACATCGCCGCGATCCGGGCCGAGGTCGGCATGGTGTTCCAGCAGTTCAACCTGTTCCCGCACCTGACCGTCCTGCGCAATCTGACCCTGGGTCCGATGCGCGCGCGCGGGATGAGCGCGGCCGACGCCGAGGAGCGGGCCCACCACTATCTCGCCCGGGTGCGCATCCCCGAGCAGGCCGACAAGTATCCGGGCCAGCTTTCCGGGGGCCAGCAGCAGCGCGTCGCCATCGCCCGGTCGCTGTGCATGAACCCGAAGATCATGCTGTTCGACGAGCCGACCTCGGCGCTCGACCCGGAGATGATCTCGGAAGTGCTCGACGTGATGGTCGAGCTGGCGGGCGAGGGCATGACCATGGTCGTCGTCACCCACGAGATGGGGTTCGCGCGCCGGGTCGCCGACACGGTGATCTTCATGGACGCGGGCGAGGTGGTCGAGGCCGCGCCGCCCGACGCCTTCTTCGCCGCGCCGAAGAGCGACCGGACGCGCACCTTCCTCGACAAGATCCTGTCGCACTGACCATGACCCGCTCGCGCAACCATTTCCTGATCGTCGGGCTGGCCCTGGTCCTCGCCGGCTGCTCGGGCAACTGGGGCTGGTACGTGATCTCGCCGGAGACCGCGTCCGGCCGCACCAACCTGCGCTTCCTGCTGCTCGGCTTCGAGTTGACCATCCTATTGTCGCTGCTGGCGATGGTCGCGGCGAGCCTGGCCGGGCTGGTGATCGCCCTGCTCGGCCTCTACGGCAACCGGACCGGGCGCGTCGTCAACCGGGTCTATGTCGAATTCTTCCGGGCCATCCCGGTGCTGGTCATGATCCTGTGGGTCCACTACGGCCTGCCGGTCGTGGTCGGCATCTCGCTGCCGCCCTTCTGGTCCGGGGTGATCGCGCTGGCCCTCGCCGAGAGCCCCTTCATCGCCGAGGTGTTCCGCGCCGGCATCCAGTCGGTCGACCGGGGCCAGGGCGAGGCCGCCGACAGCCTGGGCCTGACCTGGCGGGACAAGATGCGCTACGTCATCGTGCCCCAGGCGATCCGGCGGGTCCTGCCGGCGCTCGGCAACCAGTTCGTCTACATGCTCAAGATGTCGGCGCTGGTGTCGATCATCGGCGCGCAGGAGCTGACCCGCCGGGCCAACGAGTTGGTCGTCGCCGAATACCGGCCGCTGGAGATCTATACCTTCCTGATCCTCGAATATCTGGTGCTGGTGATGATCGCCTCGGCCGGCGTGCGCTGGCTCGAAAACCGAATGGGCGGCGCCGACGGCCGTCCCGTCCTCGCCCGCCGCCAGGGCTGGTTCGCCCGGCGCGCGGCCGCACGACAAAAGGGGGAGCCATGAGCGAGACCCGCCCCGCAGGCACCCGCAGCCCGCTGGCCGAACCGGACTGGCGCTATATCGAACGGACCAGTCTGGAGGACTTCACCGCCGGGGACTGGGCGGCGATGAACCTCCAGCGGTCGCCCTACATGGCGGTCGAGCCGGCCCGCCAGGTCCTCGGCATGCTCGCGGCCCAGAAGGACGCGCCGAGCTTCGGCTACCAGATCAACAACTACGAGCACTGCCTGCAGGCGGCGACGATGGCGCTCCAGGACGGAGCCGACGAGGAGACCATCGTCGTCACCCTCCTGCACGATCTGGGCTTTGTGACCTGCAACGACAGCCACGGCGCGTTCGCGGCGGCGCTGCTGCGCCCATACGTCAGCGAACGGGCCGTCTGGATGCTCGAGCGTCACATGTACTTCCAGACGATCCACTGCCCGACCTATCCGGGCATCGACACCGCCGTGCGCGAGCGTTGGCGCGGCCATCCCTGGTTCGAATGGAGCGCGGACTGGGTGCGCAAGTACGACATCGCGTCGATCGACGCCGGCCTCGAGAGTGCGCCGCTGTCGGTCTTCGAGCCGATGGTCCACCGGATCTTCGCGCGGTCGCCCGAGGCGCCGCCGATCCCCGCCTGACCCGCGCAGCCCACCGGGGGCGACCGTGCTCGCCCGCGGGTCGCAAGCGCCGCAAGACGTGATCGCGCGGTTCCAAAATTCGGGTGCACGGCCGCCGCATCCCCGCCACAATGGATTTGTCTGATTCGGGAACCGGCCCGCGACGGGGCCGCGAGTCTCTTTGAAGGGAGCCCCCTTGCGCGCGGTTGTGCGGACGCTCTTGGCGATCTTCCTGATCGGCTCCGCCGTGGCGGCGGGGCCCGGGCGCGCCACCGCCGAGCCCGTCGACCTGGAGCTGGTGCTCGCGGTCGACGTGTCGGGCAGCGTCGACGCCTTCGAGGCGCAGCTCCAGCGCGAAGGCTACCTCCGCGCCCTGGTCCATCCCCAGGTCCTCAAGGCCATCACCTCCGGCGAACGCAAGAAGATCGCCGTCACTTATGTCGAATGGGCGGGCGGCTACTTCCAGCGCACCGTGGTCGACTGGGCCGTGATCTCCGACGCGGCCAGCGCCCGCGCCTTCGTCGCCAGGCTCAACGCCGTCCCGGTCATCACCGAGCGCTGGACATCGATCAGCGGCGCCATCGATTTCGCCATGGAACGGCTCAAGGCCAGCCCCCACAAGGGCGAGCGCCGGGTCATCGACATCTCCGGCGACGGCCCCAACAATTCCGGCCGGCCGGTCCGCGAGGCCCGCGACCAGGCGGTCAAGGCGGGCGTCACCATCAACGGCCTGCCCATCGTCAACGACCGGCCCAACCCCTGGGGCCGCCCGCCGCCGCCCAACCTCGACAAATACTATTTCGACAATGTCATCGGCGGCCCCGGCGCCTTCATCGTGGTCGCCCGCGGCTTCAAGAACTTCGCCGAAGCGATCCGCAACAAGATGGTTCGCGAGATCGCGGGGCGGCACTTCGAAAGGGTGGTGCCGGCGGCGGCGCGGTAAGCTCCGCCGTCACGGCTTCCGCGACGGGCGACGCCTTCCGGCCTGCTCAACGATTGTGGGTGTACCCGCATTTAATGCCGAGGCGCATCCGATGCCAGCCGCGCGGGGTCAGCACCCACCGATACTGCCGCTTGCAGACATAGACCCGCCCGGGGCGGTAGCTGGACTGCAGGCGGCGATCGGCAGTGAAGGGGTGGCGGCTTCCGGCACGGGCCGCGCGTACCCCGTCGCCGGGACCACCGACCGCGCCCTGGTCGATGCGATGGGCGGCCTGGGCGGCGCCGGCCACGCCGGTGACGAGGATGGCGGCAGCCGCAACTCCGATGAGCGTGTTCTTCATGGTCCCGGTCCCTTCCTGTTCCTGTTTGTCTGGCCTGGAAACCTGTCCCGACTGGTCCACCGCCGAAGACCGGATGAAGGACGACGCTAGCGGAGTTCGGCCGGGGGACGTGTGACGGCGATCACACGGCGCGGGTCTTATTCGGGATAACAAGCCTAGGCGCCAATGCGTGAGACTGTTTACCTACAGCGATACCTTCGCCCTATCGAACCCGAAAGTCTCCCTTTGTACTCGCTTCGGGCCAAATCGATGTTTTTCAAATAAGCACTCCGCCATCCAAGCGCACAGGAATCAACAATTTCGTTGACGGATTCGACTATTCAAAGAACTATTACCATCCACTCTATTTATATATACGATGCAAAACGCCCCCTTCCCCCAGTTTGAAAAGTAAGAATGTGAAGACGGCAATCCTTATACTCTGTAGTCCGAATGGACTACGAGACCGCTGGTTACCGAAGCGCCCATCCGCCACACCGATCGAGTGTGAATAGCCAACGTTTAGAGCAATACACTTGAACCTCCGAACACTAATTGTTACCAAACATCGTCAGCCTGAAAGCATCCAGTTGTGAAGCTAAAAGTCACTATAATTCTAACCATAACACTCACCTACTTATACATATTTCCTCTCTTTAATTGGTGGGTGGCGGCGCAAGCTATAAATAGGGCCGTAAATTTTATCACCGCCGATATCGAGACTGGCGGCCCGGTTCAAGTGAACAGCTCACTTTTGCCCAAAACCAAAGAACTTCAGCTTAAACAATTCCTCAATAATCGGCCAACTTCGGCGATCTACATCATTGGCAATTCAACACAATTTAACTTGTCTACGCGCGCATGGGAAACCGGCTTTCATTGCAAAGTTAAGCCCCTCTACAACCTTGCCCACGTCGGAGCCGAGCCCTTTACTAGCCGCAAAATGATATCTTTCTATGAACGCGCCTTTCACAATCGCGATATTGTCTTCTGGTCAGTGCACTCGACCCTCTTTCGTTTGGTCGAACGCGTTAATACGGAATCCGGTTACCTGCCGTGGCGGGACACCGAAATGTGGTTACACGACATGCGATTGGGCGCCAGCAGCATCGCCCGCCTCTATCCGCTACTAATCAATATCCAATGGCCATCGAGTTTAAATACCGTTTTTCCGTTCATACAATACTACGATCGGCAAACCGCTCTCACGGAATCCAGAAAGAAAAACTTTTTAATACGCCCCGACGGATCCGTCTACTTTTCCAAGCTGGAACAACACTACTACAAACGCAGACAGAAAGGCACCAGACTCGACGCCGACAACTTCCGTCGCACGGCGGCGAGAATAGGAAAGTCGCATTTGTATCCAGATTCCTTTCAAGATTTTTCTTCTGCCATACGCTTTTTGAGCAAGCGCGTTAGAAAGATTTACATATACGAAACAACCTATCACCCAACGTATCAAAACGAACTTAGACGCCACGCACGTGCACGCGCTCGATTTTTAAGCTTCCTTAGACACATAAAGACCCAATACCGGAATGTGGAGCTTCTTAACGGAGGCTATTTGACCGAGAACATCACCGATCAACATTGGCTGGACAATACGCATATGGCAGATCGATACGGATCAATAATTACTCGGAGGCTGTCCAGCCTCATACCATCAGACGAAATTTGCACAAAGCAATAAATGCTATTTAGCTCCGCCCATTTCCTATATGCATTTTTACCATGCAGCGTATTGATTTTATTTCTGGCGCGCTCGACGAAGTCAAGGCGCGTGGTCATTACAACTCTAATCGGGCTTTCAATAATATATTATATGTACTGGAATCCACCGGACATCCTGTTTGTTATCGCGACTATTGTCGTCAACTTCGCGGTCACGAAGACCGAAAAAATCGGTGCCCGTACCAAGATCTGGCTATGCGTCGCTTTTAACGCGTCCTACCTGATCTTCTTTAAGATTCTAGTCAGCGCCGGGGTGGGGGGCGGAGCCGACATAGATTCCGGTGGGTTGTTTAGCGCGATCGGATTGCCGCTGGGGATTTCATTTATCACATTTCAGCAAATTACATTTGTCATAGATAATGCGGAAGGAAAAGACCGTGAGCGTAGCTTTCTAAATTATGCCTTTTTCGTAATGTTCTTTCCGCAGCTGGTTTCTGGACCTATCGTCAAGCATTCTCAATTGCTACCGCAAACCTACAGGAAGCATTTCCTTCGGTTCTCATGGGGATACTTTGGCGTCGGCTTTACATATTTCGGGATCGGGATCGCCAAAAAAGTCTTGTTGGCAGATCCTATGGCGGATTTTAATTCTCTTATGTTCGCGAATACAGGATCGCTAACCATAGTTGAGGCTTGGCTAAACGTTTTTATCTATAGCCTTCGAATCTATTTTGACTTTTCTTCTTACGCCGACATGGCAATCGGCTTGGGGTACATGCTAGGATTGAGATTGCCAAAAAATTTTAACGCACCCTATAAATCGTCTAATATTTCTGAATTCTGGAAGCGCTGGCATATAACGCTATACCATTTCTTCCGTGAATATGTATTCAAACGTTTGGTTGTGCAGGATTTTTTTAGTCGCCACACGGCCCTTGCCGTCTTGATCGTATTCATCATCAGTGGTCTATGGCATGGATTTGGACTGGGCTTCTTGGCCTGGGCGCTTGGGCACTTTGCCTGCATGCTTGTATATAGGAATCGGAGAACGTTAGGGATTGCTCCGAACGAATGGTTTGGCAATCACTATTTCCGAAAGCTCACAAAGGCGGCCTCAGTCGGCTTTATGTTCGTGATCGTTACAATCCTATGGCTTCCGTTTGCAACCAACAGCATAACGCAGACTGGAGCCTATTTTAGCAGGATGGTGAATATTGGTGAGAGGATACAACTGATAAATTTACCCTTGGCTGATCTTAACGACCTCACTATGCTGGCGGTGGGGCTGGTGATTGTTTTTTTCGGTCCAACCTCCCACAAAATTGCGTTGGGACGTCGCAAGTCAATCCTTCCTTTGGCATGGGCATCCTTAATGATTGCAGCAAGCGCGCCTATGATAATATCGCGGCCCGCAAACGAGATCCCCTTTCTCTATTTTAATTTCTGATTTACCTGTACACTTCAACGCGTCACCGTGCGTATGCCACCCTTTCCAGCGCTGTCTCCAGGGCGAGCGCAGAAGTTCGCTTATAGAGTAGTCGACAACCCGGCAAGACTAGGAACTGAAGGTCGGAAAGCGCCACTGTCCTAACTGCGTCGCCTACTGAAAAATTCATTGGCTCTCCGTGTAGATTAAGGGAAGTGTTGAGCAGCGCCGGGACGCCCGTTAGTGCGCGAAATGAATCAATTAGTGACCAATAGTCAGGGTTGGTGTCCTTGTCGACAAATTGCGGGCGGGCGCTGGCATCGGCGAAATGCAATGTGCCAGGTATCAGCGTCCTGGCTCGATCTGTTGCATCGAAGCCAATTGTCATGAAGGGGGAGACGATGTTCTTCGGGTTTTCCAATAAATCGTTTGCATACTCGGCGAGAATGGACGGCGTAAAGGGCATCCAGAAGTCCCTGTTCTTGATCGCGTCGTTGATCGTCTTAACGTTGTCTGGGTGCCGGGGGTTTGCCAGGATGGAGCGATTTCCGAGGGCACGTGCACCGAATTCTGCTGGCCCAGTGCAGCGGGCGATTATCAAGTTCGATGCGAGCATGGCAGCGATCTGTTGATTCGTTACGCCGCACAAAATGGAAAAGTCGCCTTCCGTCATATCGGTTTCTGCGAGACGAGCCGGCCAGTCTTCGAAGGCCGCGGTTGGCCCAAGATAGACGTGTCTAATTGGGATAACCGTTTCTCTGCGCTCGGCGGTGTCGCTGAAACAAGCGCCGGCAGAGAGCGTTTCGTCGCCACCCGAGGCCGGGATCGAAAGGACCTCAAGTTCCGGAAGTTTTGCTAAGTCCCCATTTAGGCGAATGTTCATGGATAATCCGCCGGAGAAGCACAGAACTCGACGATTCGTTTCCTTCAGCCAATGCTTTGCCCAGGCACACGTCACACTTGAGGTCCAGTTCTGTAGGGCTGCCGCGATATTATCGAAACGATGGCCTTCAAAGCGCTCCTTAAGGTCGAAGTATGAATCGGCAAGTGGTCGATCCGATACAAAGGCGCCGTCGCGGAAATCAAGGGCCTCGAATAAGATTCGCTCTGCCGCGGCGATATGGTTTGAGGACCGACTGTAGGGCGCAAGTCCCATGACCTTGTATTCATGCTCGTTAGGCTTCATACCCAGAATAAGGGTGACGAATTTGTAGATTCAAGCCACCGAATGTTCGGGCCCACCGTCAACATACTCCAGGGTGCCATCCGGTTGGGCCATCCAGGCCGACCAGTTGCGGTCTTCGCCCCATGCGTCAGCTGTCAATACGAGAGCATTATCTCGATGCTGCGTTGGCAGAGTTGCGCCGTAGATTGCGTAGTAAGCGTGGCAAGTATGATGATCGACCGTTGTAAGTTCGCCGGTCCAGCCAAAGTGGCGCTTAAACGCCGCGGGCCGCTCGACTTGGCTGAAATGTTTGGCGACCGCATCCCACTGCATGTCCCCTAAGAACGAAAAATCATAGTTGTGGTCTACGTTCAGGCTTCGCCCCGATTTAAATTCGCGTGTCCAATATTGTCCAAAATCGATTTTCTTTTTACCGTAAAAGTGTGGATACCAAAGCTTATGCTGTTCTTCCACATGCTGTTCGACGGTGAATGAAGCGTGCCGATCGAGGGCGATCGCATAGGGGTCAACCCACTTCTCGGCGAGAACGACTCGGTCAATCCTAGAAACTTCGCCGTCAAGATGATCGTCCACTAGTGCTTGGATGGCCAATCGAGGAAATGCAACCTGATTTTTTCTTTTGGTCAAGCGCTCTTCTTGGAGCATTCCGATAATTTGACCGTTCCGCATAAGGCAGGCGGACGAATTATGGCTCTCGGCCACGCCCAATACATACATTCAGGCTACTCCTCCTGACCAGCGACGTGACCCATCACGTCGTATCGGAACCAGCGAATGTTCAAATTTCGGGGCCGAAAGGGGTGTCGCATTCCGCTACTATTATCGTCGCATTTTTGGGAGTTAATCTGGCCCTAGAAGGCAGGAAAGCATAAGGCGTTGAGCGTCTGTTCATGGAGCCGTTACGCAAGTATTCTGGGCGCGCCCATCACGGCGCGCCCTCTCACTTCCGCTGTCCATCGATAGGCTCGCCATAGCAGTCGTTTCTGGAATTTGTTTGGTTGGTGTTCGCAAATGGTGCGGCCGTCAGCAACATTCAGACGGACTACTGCCATCAAAATTAAGCTGGACGGATAAAGGTGATTTCCCTGGGTCTTGGGTCTTCCCGGACGGTCCGGTCGCCGGCGCGGCCGGGCCCACCACAAGGGATGCGCGATCGGCCGCCGCCGCCCTATGATGCGGCCCCGGCAGAACGGAGGGGGCCTTGCCCTATTATTGCGAAACCGCGCTGAACGCGCTCGGCACCTTCCCGGCCGAGCCGGTCAACACGCTGACCAGCTTCGCGCCGGTGCTGTTCGGCATCCTCGCGCTGATCTATCTCCTCCGGGGCCGGCATACCGACGGGGTCGCCTGGACGCTGGCGGTGCTGACCGTGCTCACGGGGCTCGGCAGCGTCGCCTGGCACTCGATGCGGACCGAGTTCACGCTGCTGATCGACTGGCTGCCCGGCGCCGTCTATTTCGTGATCGTCGCCTTCTTCTGGGCAAGGCACGTGGGCGGCCGGTATGTCGGCCTCGCCCTGCTGGTCGCGCTCTCCGCGCTGGCCTTCCTGGTGCCGTTCCACGTCATCCAGAGCTACCGGGTCGTGATCTTCGCGGCGATCATCCTGATCGCCGTCGCGCTGGTCGTGGCGACCTGGGTGACCCGGCGGGCCGCCTTTGCCTGGACCGCGGCGATGATCGGCGCCGCCATCGTCGCGCTCACCTTCCGGACCCTCGACCTCAATGTGTGCAACACGATCCCGGTCGGCACCCACTTCCTGTGGCACCTGTTCCTGGGGCTGGCGGCCTATGCCGGGGTGCGGATGATGGTGCTGCTGAGGGCGCGGCCGGCGCGCGGCTGACCTCCGTCCCGCGCGC
>CAMYMQ010000372.1 GCA_947259335.1 uncultured Alphaproteobacteria bacterium
CGCGGGCGGACTCGGCGGGGTCGTCGGCAGCGCCCTGGCCGGACTGGTCGGCGAACACCATGCGGCGGCGCTCCAGAAGCAGATCGACAAGGGCGGCATCTTGCTTTGGGTGCGAACCCCCGATGCCGGTCACGAGGCCCGCGCCATCGACCTGCTCAAAAGTCACTCGGCCACCGACGTGCACGCCCACGACCTGCCGGATCAGGCCTCGTCCTAGAGGCATCGGCGGCTGGGGTCGCCGGACCGCCGACGCCACCGAGACCGGCCGTTCGTCGTGCGCGGTCCCAGCGGCGCGCACCGGCGCGGCGGTGTGTTCGCGCGGTCCCTCATCGATCCCAGGCTGGAGGAGCCAGGGCCTAAGTCACTCTGGTTCGGGACCGTGCCCGCGCCGGCGTCGTCTCCCGCCGCCACCACCACCATGACCGGCGCCGCCCCGCGAGGCGCAACGGCGAAAGGCCGGCAGATGGCGGTCCTGCGACGCGGACCGCAGGTTTTCCATGACCCGCCGGGCGTCGGGTTCGCTGACCACCTTCAGCAGGCGTGTGTACATCGCATCGTTCTCGATCTCGGCCTCGACCCCGGCGGCACAGGCTTCTTCCACCGACCCGGGCGCCGACACGCGGCCCGGCCAGCTATCTTCCGGGGGCGTGATGCCATGACGCTCGAGCAGCGCAATCAGCGCGCGGGCGTGGCGGTCCTCGGCCTCCACGATGTTGACGAACGGTCGGACAGGCCCGAACGCCTCGATGACCTTCCGGTATGTGGCGCGCGCCTTGTATTCGTCCTCCAACGCCTCGAGCAGGGCGTCGACGGTTGCCGCTGACAGGCTCATGTCATGGTCGCTCCATGCCGTATCCACGGGAGTCCGGAGCCTCGCATCTAATCCTGGCTTCTGAAAGTGAGATAGGCGAGGACGAGATAGACGGCCGGAATGGCGACAAGGACGATGATCTGGACGATGCCGGGCGCCTGGCAACCGGACTGGAACATCCAGGACGCGACGGCGACATCGGCCGCAATGATGATCGCCACACCGATTATCCACGGCAGGAGAGGGGCGCGTTTGCGGGGGGTGGCCATCGCTCGGTTCCTTTCGGGTCGGCATCGTTCGCGGCGGGAGAGCCGGGCGAAGAAGGGACAGGTCTGCGGGAGCGCGCCAGCCTGAGGGGGGCGGGCGGCAGCGCTCCCGCATCCCGATCACCGCGTCAGGCGGCGTCGAGATCCTTTTTACAGAAGTACCAGTCGGTGCATTCGTAGCCCTCGTCCATGCGGGCGTCGGCACCCTCTGCCGTTTGCGGCGGCGGGACGATGACCTTCTCGCCCGGCCGCCAGTTCTCCGGCGTGGCCACGCCGTTGGCGTCGCTGGTCTGCAGCGCGGTCAACAGGCGCAGGAACTCGTCGATGCTGCGCCCGTTCGACATCGGGTAGTAGACCATCGCCCGAAGCACGCCTTCGGGATCGATGAAGAAGGTGGCGCGTACCGCGGAGGTGTCGCTCGCGCCCGGCTGGATCATCCCGTAGGCGTTGGCGACCTTCATCGAGAGATCCTCGATGATCGGGAAGGGGATCTTGACGCCGAAGTTCTGCTCGATGCTCCGCGCCCAGGCGATGTGGGCGTAGTTGCTGTCGATCGACAGGCCGAGCAATTCGCAGTCCAGCGCGTGGAACTTGTCGTGGGCTCGGGCGAAGGCCATGAACTCGGTGGTGCAGACCGGCGTGAAGTCGGCCGGGTGCGAGAACAGGATCAGCCATTTGCCCTTGTAGTCGGCGAGCGACTTCGGCCCATGGGTGGTCTTGGTTTCGAAATTCGGCGCCGGCTTGTTCAACTGGGGAAAGGCCGGGACTGTTTCGGCGGTCGGTTCCATGGGAGCACTCCTCTTGTCAGGGGTGGCGCGGCCGGGGATCGTCGAGGCTGGCGGCGGCTGGCGTCAGGGCCCCGCCCGACTGAATATAAGATATATCTAATATTGAATGTCTAGTTTTGAACCATTCTAATTTGACAGAGTGTCGCACGACATGCCTGGTCGCCGCCGTGGGGTCGGGGGTGGCGGGGTGACCGAGTTGCCGCCCTTGAGAGAAGGTGGTCTTGTATCCGCGTGCCCCCCGTCTCTGCGCCCCGTCCCTGCGCCCCGTCCCTGCGTCGCGCCTGACCGGAGATAGCCATGCCCGATCCGCTCACCGATGTTCGCCAGATTTCCCATGTCGCCTATGGCTTCTTCGCCTCGAAGGCGCTGTTCGGCGCGCTCAATGTCGAGTTGTTCAAGCATCTCGCGCCGGGGCCGCGGAGTGTCGCCGCCCTTGCCGGGGCGACCGGCGTCGCCGAGAACCGGCTGGCGACCCTGCTGGCGGCGCTGGCCTCCACCGGGCTGGTGACGCAGGAGGGAGGCCACTGGGCCAATTCGCCGGCGGCCGCGCGCTACCTCGTTCCCGGCGAGCCGGCCTACTTCGGCGACTACTATCGCTACCAGATCGACCGGCAGCTCTATCCCAACATGCTCGCGCTCGATGCCGGCCTGGCCGGCGACGATGCGGCACTGGCGCATGCCTCCATGAGTTCGATGCTCGAGGATCCGGCCGAGGCCGAAGCCTTCTCCCGGGCACAGCATGCGGGGTCGATGGGGCCCGCGATGCTGATGGCCAAGACGCTCGATTTTGCCGGCGTCGAGACGATGCTCGACGTGGCCGGCGGCACCGGCGCCTATTCGATCGTGCTGTGCCGCCAGTATCCGGACATGGCCGCGACGATCATCGACTTCCCGACGGTCACCGATGTCGCCCGGGGCTATGTCGAGGAGGCCGGCATGGCCGACCGGATCCGCCTGCTGCCGGGGGACGCGCTCGAGGTCGACTGGCCGGGCGCTCAAGACGCCGTGCTGATGTCCTACCTGCTCAGCGCGGTCGGCGAGGCGGAGATCCCGCCGCTGGTCGACCGCGCCCGCGCGGCGCTCAAGCCCGGCGGCCTGGTCGTCGTCCACGACTTCATGCTCGATCCGCAGCGAAGCGGCCCCTTCGCCGCTGCCGGTTTCTTCCTGTCCTATCTGGCCCTGCGCACGGACCCGGTTTCCTTCACCGCCGAGGACAGCGCCGACTGGCTGCGCGCCGCCGGCTTCGTGGATATCGAGACCGGGGTGATGATCCCGGAGATCACCGGCTACGCGATCGGGCGCGCGCCGGCTTGACCGCGGGTTTCTCTGGCGCCGCGGGTTCCGGCTTCTGCCGCTCCAGTTCGAACCGCATCCCGGCCATGTCGTAAACGATGTCGTCGCTGGGGAAGTCCGCGATGTCGGAGAGACCGGTGAACGGCAGGTAGAATTCGAGATCGTAGCGGTCGTCCGAGATCATGATGTCGGCCAGGTGCCGGAACTTCTGGAAATCGTCGCTGTTGACGAAAAGCTCGACTTTGAAGGCGCGCGCGCCGCGACGCTTGCCCCGCGGCAGGCTGACGTAGAGGCCTTCTTCCTCGCTGATCTCGGTGCCGCAGTCGTGGACGACGATCACGCAGTCGAACGACTCCAGCTCGCCCTCGACCTTGTCGATTTCGTAGCGAAGATAGGTCGGCTCGTCGAAGCGGACCTTCTCGTAGCAGCCGTCGCCGTCGACCTCGATCAACAGCGACGCGTTGACCAGGTGAAACCTGAAGTGGGAGGTGAAGCGGTGGACCTTCTCGGCGAGTGTGCTCATCGCTGCCTCTGCGGACCGGCGGAGTGGGGACGGGTTAACGACGATATATAGCAGCCCGGCGGCCATCGGGCAGACGCTATGGTCTTCCGTTCCCAATTCGGCCATCTTCCGCGCCGAGGCTGCGGCGGCCGCATCGCCTCATCGAAGAACCGACACCCAAGGGGATTGCGCCCGCATGTGCGGCATCGCCGGCATTATCATGAAGAACGGGGCGGCGCCCGACCGCACGGCGCTGGTCGCCATGCGCGCGGCGCTGTCGCACCGGGGGCCGGACGGCGGCGGCGAGCATGTCGCGGGATCGGTCGGGCTGGTCCACACCCGGCTCGCGATCATCGACC
>CAMYMQ010000373.1 GCA_947259335.1 uncultured Alphaproteobacteria bacterium
CCGGCGGCGGCGCCCCGGTGGCAGCGCGGCGGAGCTGGTCGGTGACGCCGAGACCTATCTGAAGTTCGAGCGGCCGAGCCTGGAGTTCGCGGACGCCGTCGGGCGCCTCGGGCGCGCGGTCTTCGCCTACCGGTTCGACTGGCAGTCGCCGATGCCGGGGCTCGATTCGGGCCACTGCCTGGAACTGCCCTTCGTGTTCAACAACCCCGGCGCCTGGACCGGCTCGCCGATGCTCGCCGGCGCCGATCCCGCCGCCATCGCGGGTCTGGGCGACGCGATGCAGTCGGCCTGGGCCGCCTTCGTCAAGACCGGTCGTCCGCAGGCCGAGGCCGTGCCGGACTGGCCACCCTACGATGAGACAACACGGCTGACGATGTGCTTTGATGACATCGTCGCCGCCGTCGCCGATCCCGCCGGCCTGGGGCGATCGCGCAGGGAGATCTGACAGGCATGGCGAGCGACGCTCCAATCCTCGAACTGCGGGACATCACGGTCAAATTCGGTGATGAGACCGTCTATCGCGACATGTCCTTCTCCGTCCGCGAGGGCGAGTTCCTGTGCATCCTGGGGCCGAGCGGCTGCGGCAAGTCGACCTCGCTGCGCCTGATCGGCGACCTGCTCGACGTCCAGGAGGGGACCGTCCTGGTCGAGGGGCTGCCGCCGCGTGAGGCGTGGCACAAGCTGGCTTATGTCTTCCAGTCGCCGAGGCTGGCGCCGTGGCGCACCGCGCTCGCCAACGTGACCCTGGGCATGGAGCTGCGCTTCGACCGGACCGGCAAGGCCGAGCGCGAGGCGACCGCCAAACGCTACCTCTCCCTGGTCGGGCTGGCCGCCGACATGCACAAATATCCCGGCATGCTGTCGGGCGGCGAGCGCCAGCGTGTCTCGATCGCCCGCGCCTTGGCCGTCAACCCGGACATCATTCTGATGGACGAGCCCTTTTCGGCGCTCGACCTCAACACGCGCCGACGGCTGCGCAGCGAACTGATCTCGATCTGGCGGGAAACCGGCAAGACGATCGTCTTCGTCACCCACGACATCGACGAGGCGCTGACGCTGGCCGACCGCATCCTGCTCTTGTCTAACAAGCCGACCCGGGTCCTCGAGGTGATGAGCCTCGACGAAGAAAGGCCGCGTGCCCTCGACACGGCCCCGACCCTAAGGGCGCGTCGCGACCAACTGGTCGCGATGTTCGAGGAACTGGAGCGAAACGCACCGGAAGAAAACACACAGGGAAAGGAGCTTGCGTCATGAAGAAACTCACATTGGTTGCCGCCACCCTTGCGGTGGGCATGACCAGCGCGACCGCGCTGGCCAAGGACAAGGTCACTTACGGTTACCTGCTCGATCCGTCGCTCGAAGGCGTCCTCTATGCGATCAAGCAGGGCATCGTGAAATCCGACACGATCGAGATCGACGCCAAGGCGCTGGCGATCCCGGCCCTGATCCAGTCGACCCCGACCAAACGGTTCGACGTGCTGATGAACGCGGTCATGGCGATCCCGCTGGCCAAGCGCCGGGGGCTCGACCTGGTGGTCCTGTCGACCGCCCTGCGCGCGCCCGACAACAGCGTCGGCGCCGGCGTCTGGGTCAAGAAGGACAGCCCCTACAAGACCATCGCCGACCTCAAGGGCAAGACGATCGGCAACTACGCCCTGCGCTCGACCGGGACGACCTGGATCCGCATCGCGCTGTGGAAGGCGCACAAGATGAATGTCTCCTATAAGGGCGGCGATTTCCGCTGGGTCCAGATCCCGGCGCCGGCGCTGCTGACCGCGCTCGAGTCGGGGCGGGTCGATGCCGCCACCCTGATCCACGCCCAGGCCTTCAAGGCGCTGAAGACGGGCAACTACCGCGCGCTGGCCTATACCAACCGCGACATCAAGAAGATGTTCGGGGTCAACGCCGTGGCGGCGGTCAACGTGACCTATCCGGAGAAGCTCAAGGCCAAGCCGGCCGCGTTCAAGGAGTTCAACCGGATGCTCCGCGAATCGGCGCTCTATGCCATGAAGAACGCCGACAAGGTGGGCGCGGCGATCTCGAAGGACTCGAAGATCGACCCCGAATTCTTCAAGGCCTGGATGGCTCAGTATTCCGCATTCCCGGCCGCCGTCAGCGATGGTGACATGAAGTCGATGGAGGTCGTCTGGCAGAACGCCAAGGAGATGGGCATCCTCAAGACCTATCCGAAGGCGGCCGACGTGGTCTGGAAGGACGCCATCCGCGAGTAGATACGCGCGGAGATCCCCGGCCATGACCGAAGCGGTCAGCCCCGCGAACCGGAATGCCCGGTTCGCGGGGCACGCCTTCACGCTCGCCGTTCTCGCCGCCTGGGCCCTGTGGGGCGCGATGGTGGAGAGCTACGAGATGCCCGGCCCCTGGGCCGTGGGCAAGCGGCTCGTCGCCTTCTTCGGCGACTGGTACGAACTGCGCCACATGTTCATATCCTTCGCGCACATCATCGGCGCGGTGGTGATCTCCTTCGTCATCGGCTGCCTGTGCGCCTTCCTCGCCTTCTACCTGCCGCGCACCCGGCTGATGATGCACGGGCGGGCGACGCCCTTCCTGAATTCCTTCCCGGGGATCGGCTGGATCATGCTGGCGATCATCTGGTTCGGCGTGAACGACTTCACCGTCGTCTTCGTCATCTCGATGGTCCTGATCCCGTTCGCCATCATCAACATGCGCGAGGGGCTCGATTCGCTCGACACCGAGTTGATCGAGATGAGCCGCAGCTTCACGCGCAGCCGCTGGCGCACCTTCACGATGGTCGTGGTGCCGTCGCTTTTCCCGTTCATCTTCGCGACGCTCCGGGTCAGCTTCGGGGTGGCCTGGAAAGTGGCGCTGACGGCCGAGCTGTTCGGCGGCAACACCGGCTTCGGCTACCTGCTCAACCTCGCGCGCAACGACTTCGACATGCCGCTGATCTTCGGCATCATCCTGATCATCATCGCCTTCGTCTTCTCGACCGACCGCTATGTGTTCGCGCCCATACAGCGGCGCCTGGACCGGCACCATGACGGCGCCTGAAGGTCGCGCCCCGCGCGCGGCGGGCCGCTTCCGGATTCCGCTGGTCGACCATGGTCTCGCCGAGGGCCTGATCATCCTCGTGATCGCCGCCTGGTGGGTCTTCTCGCGCGACATGCCCGACTACATCCTGCCGGGGCCCGGCGCGGTGGCGCGGGAGACCGCGCGGCTGTTCTTCGTGCCCGACCTGTTGTTCCACACGGTATCGAGCACCGCCCGCGTCGTCATCGCGGTGATCCTGGCGGTGGTGATCGGCACTTTCCTGGCGATCCTGCCCCAGCGATTTCCGATCCTCAGCGTGATCATTCACGAGCGCATCCAGCCCTTCCTCAATTCCTTCCCGTCGGTCGGCTGGGCGATCGTCGCCAGCATCTGGTTCGGGCCGTCCAACGAGACCATCGTCTTCGTGGAGATGGCCATCCTGATCCCGTTCTGCCTGGTCAATGTCGCGGCCGGCCTGCGCGAGCTCGACACCGAGATGATCGAGATGGCGCGCAGCTTCACGCGCAGCCGGGTCAAGGTGTTCTTCAAGGTCACCCTGCCGCTGCTGATGCCTTACATCGTCGCGGCCCTGCGCATCGCCTATGGCGTCGGCTGGAAGATCGCGCTGGTGGCCGAGCTGTTCGGCACCGAGAGCGGGCTGGGATTTCTGATGCAGCGGGCCCAGACGATGTCCGATGCCGCCACGGTGTTCGCGGCCTGCTTCGCCGTTGTCATCGTCTTCATCGCCGGCGAGAAGCTGGTGATCGATCCGCTGTCCCGCCGCTTCCGCAAGGGGTGAGCGGGCGCACCCGACCGCCGGTCGAGACTAGGAAGGGGCGCGGGGCCGGTTCCGACCGCGTCCGCCGCCAGCACCAGGAGAAGCCGCCATGGCCGAGATCAAGACTGAAACCATCCTGTCCGACCCCGCCCTGTGCATCGACCATGCCGGCGAGGGCGAACTGCTCGTCTTCATGCACGGCATCGGCGGCAACCGCACCAACTGGACCGAGGAGGTCGAACTGTTCGGCGACCGGTTCCATGCCGTCGCCTGGGACGCCCGCGGCTACGGCGGCAGCGACGACTACGACGGGCCGCTCGATTTCTCCGACTTCGCCCGCGACCTGATCCGCCTGCTCGACCATTTCGGGGCCGACAAGGCGCATCTGTGCGGCCTGTCGATGGGCGGGCGCATTGCCCAGGACTTCCACGCCCTGTTCCCCGAGCGGGTCGCGACCCTGACCCTGGTGTCGACCTTCACCGGTTTCCAGAACTTCTCCGACGCGGACAAGCGCAAGTTCGTCGAGATCCGGCAGAAGCCGCTGCTGGAGGGCAAGGAGCCCAAGGACATCGCCCCGGTGGTCGCCAAGACCCTGTGCGGGCCGGACGTCACCGACGAACAGTACGATCGCCTCGTGGCGAGCATGGCGGCGCTGCACAAGGAGAGCTATATCAAGACCGTGGAAGCGACGACGATGTTCAACCGGACGGCCGAGCTCGAAGACATCGCCGTGCCGACCCTGCTGATCTTCGGCGAGTTCGACAGCCTGACCACGCCGGAGATGGGCCAGGAGATGCACGCCCGCATCAAGGGCTCGGAGTATGTGATGGTTCCGCGCGCGGGCCATCTGGTGAACCTCGAGCGGCAGGCCGAGTTCGACCGGGCGCTGGGCGACTTCCTCGACCGGCACAAGGGACTGGCGTCATAGACGGGCAAGGGAAGCAGGGCGTGAGCGAGAAGATTTTTCTGGACTACGACCAGGAGCAGTTGAACCACCAGTATCACAATCCGGCCTGGGCCCCGAACCTGGCGGACGTGGTCGGCAGCTACGCTACGTTGAGCCGGCCCGCCTACGACCGGCTCGAGGTTCGGCGCAACATCCGCTACGACCCGGCGCCGGGCGCGCTGCTCGATGTTTTCCCGGCCAAGGCGCCGAACTCGCCGGTCTTCGTCTTCATCCACGGCGGCCAGTGGCAGAAGCTGTCGAAGGAAGAGAGCGCCTTCGCGGCGGAGCAACTCGTCGCCGAGGGCGCGGCCTGGGTCGCGGTCGGCTTCGACATGATCCCCCATGTGCCGCTGGACGAGATCGTCCGCCAGAATCGCGAGGCGGTCGCCTGGGTCTGGCGCAATGCCGCGTCGATGAACGGCGATGCCGGGAAGGTCTTTGTCGGCGGCCATTCGTCGGGCGGGCACTTGACCGCGATGATGGCGACGACCGACTGGAAGGCGACCAACGGGCTGGCCGGCAACCCCATCGCCGGCGCCCTGTGCGTCAGCGGCAACTACGACCTGCATCCGCTCAACCTGTCGCACCGCGGCAGCTACCTGAAGCTCGACGAGGCGGGGGTGATCCGCAACAGCCCGATCCGGCACCTGTCGCACCTGGACTGCCCGCTGATCGTCGCCGCCGGCGACGGCGAGACCGATGAGTTCCGCCGCCAGGCGCGGACCTTCGCCGAGGCGGCGACGGACGAGGGCAAGCCCTGCGACTATTTCGAGATCGCCGGCCGCAACCATTTCGAATGCATTCTCGACATGCGCGATCCGGACACCCGGCTCGGCGCCGCGGTGCGCCGGCAGATCGGCCTCTAGGCGCGGTGGCGGCCGGCGACCCCATCCCCTGGCCGACGGTCCGCTTCGTCCCGCTGGCCGACGAGGTCCGTGCGGCGACCCGGGAGGAAGCCTTCGCGCGCCGCCCGGCCGGGGGCCCGGTCTGGGTCTTCGCCTACGGCTCGCTGATGTGGCGGCCCTGTTTCGACGCCGCCGAGCGGCGCACCGGGACGATTGCCGGTTACCGCCGCAGCTTCTGTTTCTGGACCATGGCTTCCCGGGGGACCCCCGAGCGGCCCGGGCTGGGGCTCGGCCTGGAAGCGGCAGAGCAGGCGCGGTGCCACGGTGTCGTCTACCGCCTGGCGGGCGAGACCCTGGAGGCCGACCTGGCCGCGCTGTGGGACCGCGAGATGTTCGGCGGCGTGTACCGTCCGCATTGGCTCGATGTCGCCCTGGACACGCCCGATGCCGCCGGGCCGGCCGCCGTCCCGGCCCTGGCCTTCGTCGCCGCGCCGGATCATCCGCAATATTGCCCGCCGCTGACGCTCGATCAGCAGGCCGAGATCATCGCCGGGGCCGCGGGCAAGAACGGCCATTGCGCCGACTACCTGGAGGACACGGTCCGGCACCTGGCGGACTTCGGCGCGGTCGAGGCGGAGATCGCGGAGCTGTGCGACAAGGTCCGCGCCCTGCGCGCGGGCGCGGACAAGCCGGCCTCAGTCTGATGCGCAGCCCCTATCAGGCGATCGGCTTCGAGGCCGAGGAGTTCGACGATCTCGCGCCCTCGCTCGCCGAGTTCGAGTCTGCCGCGATGAACCGCCGGATCGGGTTCGGCCGCGCCTATGGCCAGTGGACGGATCCCTCGGGCGCCGAGATCTGGCTGCGCAAGGGCCGCTTCGGCCGGGTCGAGGGCGCCGCGCCGCACTTCGCGGGCCCGGGCGAGATGCGGGTGCGCCTGGCCAAGCGGATCGAGCCGGCCGAGGGCGGGGAGCTCGACGGCGGCTTCTACGGCTGGGCCAACCCGAAGACGGACGGCGACGATTCGGGCGACTATCCGCTGGTGTTCGACGCGCCCGACCTGCAGCTCCACCGGGGCCTCGGCCTGCCCGCGCCGGTGACGGTGCAGCTTGCCGCCTTTCCCTATGAGATCGAGTCGTTCGAGAGCGAGGAGGCGTTCTACGCGTCCCAGGACCGCACCGACTTGGCCTTCGCCGCGCGCTCGTTCATTCCCGCCGGCCTGTTCGGGGCCGACGGCGACGTGATCGACCCGCCCGAGGCCCTGTGCGTGATGACGGGCATCATCATCGACTCGGACGTCAAGATGAACACGCTGACCCAGAGGCGGTTCCACTGGGCGCTGGTCGACACGCTGGGCGGGGTCATCGACGTGGTCTGTGCGCCGGTCGACCTGCCCGGGCCGCCGCGGCCGGGGGCCGTCGTCCACGGAACCTTTCGGCTGAGCGGCCGGATCGCCACCGGCGGCAAGGAGCGCGCGAGGCGCAAGAAGAAGACGGACGACTCGGAAGACTGAGGCCTGTGCAGAAGCCCCGGCGCGGGGCGGCGTGTCAGTCGGCGAACCGGGACTTGACCGCGTCGGGCACCTCGACGGCGCGGAAGCCCGCGGGCCGTTCGGGATCGTGCGTGATCCACACCCGCCGTTCGAACCCCTCCAGCGCGATCCGGCCGTCGGCGTGGGTCAGCCGGTGCTTGACCACGAAGGTCTTGCCCGCCCACTCGTCGACCCAGGTCTCGAGGGTCAGCGTGTCGCCCAGCTTGCTCGCGTTCTGGTACTTGGCCCCGGTCTCGAGCAGCGGCATGCCCGGCGCGTCGAAGTCGCGCTTGAGCTCCGGATAGGACATGCCGTTGGCCGAGAACAGCCGCTCGGTCGCCTGGTCGAACAGGGTGTAGAAATGCGGGTAGAAGACAATGCCCGCGGCGTCGCAATGGGCCCATTCGACGTGGAAGGTGCCTTTATAGGTTTTCATGGAGACCCGCCTTTTGCCGTTTCGTCGTTGTTACTTCGTTGAGAAATGAGGCAGAGCAGGAGCGGCAGAGAAACAAAGAAATATATCGAATAGGATTGCAGATCTGCGAGGGTAAGGACCAACATTTCGGGATTGGGTCCATCGATCGTGATGGAACTAATAAGTATTGCAGTGGAGAGGTAACTCTTCGGCACGAAGCCACCTATGAAGGCCGCCCAATATATTCCAGTCCGACGGCGCCCAAACGCGTCGCTCACGGCGAACGACATCAAGACAACGAAAACGACTGCGTAGACGATCTGAACCCCGAGCATAATAAGCGGAGCCCAGGTGCGGATCGCCTGCGACGGCGGAAGAGCAGACCGTAGCATTAAGACGGCCAACAATCCTAGGAGACTGAAGGCTATAACAAAGGAAAACATCAGGATAATTGTTCGGGATTTGAGGATCGGCCATAAGAACAAACCAATTACCAATCCAACGACCAATAGCCCGACTGATGTTTCGACAAGGTCATTTTTGATTGGCGTAAAATAGCCGAGAGCGAGGCAAGCCACAGCATACGTAAGGAGTAACGTGGCAGCGCGTCTCGGGGGTACGATAGTCGGGCGCCTCTGCAGGGCGAGGCGCAAAAATCGAACTCCGAAATAGAGAACCGAAACGATCCATGCGAGCAGCGCGGCGGCGGTCAAGCCCAGCGCCAATTGCATCGGAAATGGAAAGGTCGCTAGACCTTCGAGAAAAATCATTCCGGCCCCTCACCGCAGCCGAAATCGGAGACGGGCCCCGTTCCCTCAGATCACCTGGCTCAGCTTCATCGCCACGGTCATGTCGCCCGAGACCTTGATCTTGCCCATCATGAAGGCGGCGGTCGGGTCGAGGTCGCCGGCGGCCATCTTCTTGAAGTCGTCGAGCTTCATGGTGACGGTCGTGTCGGCGTCGACATCGTCGTTGGAGACGGTGTTCGGGGTCGACTTGCCGTCGATGGTCAGCACGCCGTCGTCGCCAAAGTTGAACTTCACGACGGCGCCCAGGCCCGAATCCTCGCCCACTCGTTCGCGCACGCGCTCGGTGACTTCCTGAAGGCTCATGATGTGTTCTCCGCCCGGTCGGGTGTGATGAGGTGTGTGGTCGCGCCCGTGTTGCCCGCTTCCGGGCGGATCGTCAACCGATTCGGGCGGGTCGGGCCTGCGCCACGACCGCGCGGCGGCCTAGTGGACCCGCTCGATGATCGTCGCCGCGCCCTGGCCGGCGCCGACGCACAGGGTGGCGAGGCCGGTCTCGACGTCGCGCCGCTCCATCTCGTCGAGCAGCGTGCCGAGAATGATGCCCCCGGTCGCGCCCAGCGGGTGGCCCATGGCGATGGCGCCGCCGTTGACGTTGATCCGGTCGTGATCGACCGACAGGTGCTTCATGAAATACAGAACCACCGAGGCGAAGGCCTCGTTGAGCTCGAACAGGTCGATGTCGCCGATCTCCATGCCGGCGCGCTTGAGCGCCTTCCGGGTCACGTCGACGGGGCCGGTCAGCATGATCGAGGGCTCGGAGCCGTTCGACGCGAAGGCGCGCAGGCGCGCGCGGGGCGTCCAGCCGTATTTCTCGCCCATCTCCCGGGTGCCGATCAGCACCGCCGAAGCGCCGTCGACGATGCCCGACGAGTTGCCGGCCGTGTGGACATGCTCGATCCGCTCGACGTCCGGATAGCGCTGGATGGCCACGGAATCGAAGCCGTACTGTTCGCCCAGCGCCGTGAAGGCAGGGTTGAGCGAGGCCAGCGACTGCATGTCGGTGGACGGACGCATATGCTCGTCCCGGTCGAGCACGACCCGGTCGTTGACGTCCTTCACCGGCACCACGCTGGCCTTGAAATAGCTGGCGTCCCACGCCGCCGCCGCGCGCTTCTGGGACTCCATCGCATAGGCGTCGACGTCGTCTCTCGTGAAGCCTTCCCGGGTCGCGATCAGGTCGGCGGAGACGCCCTGGGGCGTGAAATAGAGCGGCATCGAGACGGCCGGGTCCATCGAGTAGGCGCCGCCGTCGGAACCCATCGGCACCCGCGACATGCTTTCGACCCCGCCGCCGATGGTCAGGTCGGCCTGGCCCGACATGACTTGCGAGGCCGCAAGGTTCACGGCGTCGAGGCCGGACGAGCAGAAACGGTTGACCTGGATGCCGGTGACCGAATGGTCATAGCCGGCCTTGAGCGCGGCCAGCCGGGCGATGTCCGCGCCCTGTTCGCCCACCGGCGTGACGCAGCCGAGCACGACGTCGTCGACGTCGCCGGTGGTCAGCGCGTTGCGGTCGCGGACGGCGCCCAGCACCGTCGCGGCCAGGTGGATCGGCGTGATCTCGTGCAGCGCCCCGTCCTTGCGGCCCTTGCCGCGCGGCGTGCGGACGGCGTCGTAGATGTAGGCGTCGGTCATGGATACCGCCTCCGGCCGGGCAATCGGTGTTGCGCAACATATAGAGCGGGGAGGGCGAAAAAGGAACATCGTGCGGGCGCGGTCCGCCGGGATCCGCCAGGGCCGCCGGCGTGCAATTTTATTGCCGCCGGAGTCCCCAACCCATATCCTCCCACGCCATGAGCAAACGGCAGAAACGACTGATCGTCGGCATTTCCGGGGCTTCGGGCATCGTCTATGGCGTGCGCGTCCTGGAGGCCCTGCGCGGAACCGACATCGAAACCCATCTGGTCATGTCCAAGTCGGCGGAGATCACGCTGGCCTACGAGATGGCGCGCAAGGTGGCGGACGTGCACGCCCTGGCGGATATCGTCCATCCGATCCAGGATATCGGCGCGGCGATTTCCAGCGGCTCGTTCCGGACCGAGGGCATGCTGATTGCGCCCTGTTCGATCCGGACCCTGTCGCAGATCTGCACCGGCACGACCGACAACCTGCTCAGCCGGTCCGCCGACGTGGTCCTCAAGGAGCGCCGCAAGCTGGTCCTGATGGTGCGCGAGACGCCGCTGCATCTCGGCCACCTGCGGAGCATGGCCCAGGTTACCGAGATGGGGGCGATCTGCATGCCGCCGGTGCCGGCCTTCTACGCCAGGCCGGAGTCGCTCGACGATATCGTTTCCCATTCGGTGGGCCGGGCGCTGGACCTGTTCGACTTCGACATCGATTTCGATCTGGTGACGCGGTGGGGCGAGGAGCCGGAGGACGACGGGGGCGCGCCGCCGGTGCGCCGGTTCAGGAAGGGTTAACCCTATTCTGGTTGAGTAAGGCCGAGCCCCGCGGCGGCGGGACATGACGGATTCCGTGCCGATCTGCTATAAAGATCGCTGATCGCGACGGGCCCTTGGCCGCAGCCGGCGGCGGTTCGGCGGGGCAGGGGACGGACTGGGAGATTAGGCCCGCATGGCCGCACCGCATATTCACGACCTGGCGTCGATCATCGACGATCTCGACCGGATGGGCCGATTGACCCGGGTCACGAGCGAGGTCGACCCGGCCTACGACCTGGCCGGGCTCGCCCACCGGATGGAGGGCGGGGAGCGCGCCGTCCTGTTCGAGAAGGTCAAGGGCCATGCCTGGCCGGTCTTCGTCGGCCTTTACTGGAACCGGAACCTGCTCGCCGACGTCATGCGCCGCGACGCCGCGGGCCTGCCGCAGCATGTCGCCGACTGCATTCGCCGCTGGCAGCAGAAGCCGGTCGATCCGGTGATCGTCCCGACGGGTCCGGTGCTTGACGTCACCGAGCGCGAGGTGGACCTCTCATCGATCCCGGTTCCGATCCACGCGGAGAAGGACGGCGGCCCCTATTTCGACGCCGCCGTGGTCATCGCCAAGGACCCGGAGACGGGCGTGCGCAATGCCTCGATCCAGCGCTTCCAGGTGGCCGGGCGCGACACGCTGCGGGTCAATATCGATGCCGGCCGCCATCTGGAGCTCTACCTCGACAAGGCCGCCAAGCTCGGCCGCACCCTGACTTTCACGCTCAACTGCGGGGTCGGCCCGGGCCTGCATTTCGCGGCGTCCGCGCCGGCGGAAGCCGCCCCCGCGGAGAGTGACGAACTAGGCATCGCCAGCGAGTTCGACGGCAGGCCGCTGGAACTGGTCAAGGCGTCGAACGGCCATGACGACATGGTCGCGAACGCCATGTGGGCGCTCGAATGCGAGATAATTCCGGGCGAGGTCGCCGACGAAGGCCCCTTCGCGGAGGTCACCGGCTGCTACGCCAGGGTCGCGCCGCGGCCGGTCGTCCATGTCCGCAGGATCCACCGCCGCGCCCGGCCCGTCTTCCAGACCATCCTGTCGGGCATGGAAGTGTGGAATTCCGTCGGTCTGCTGGGCGAGGCCAACGTGCTGGCGCTGCTCCAGCGCCAGGTGCCGGGCGTTTCGGACGTCTATTTCAGCCACGGCGGCGGCGGCTTCTACCACGCCGTCGTCAAGATGCGGCAGGCCCGCGCCGGCTGGTCGAAGCAGGCCATCATGGCCGCCTTCGCCGCCTTTCCGCCGCTCAAGATGGTCACCGTGGTCGACGACGACGTCGACATCTACAGCGCGACCGACGTCGAATGGGCCATGGCCACCCGCTTCAATCCCAGGACCGGCATCGTCGTGATCGACGAATCCTTCGGGCATGGTCTCAATCCGTCCTTCCCGGACTACCTGGGTCCGAAGGTCGGCTTCGACGCGACCCAGCCGGTTCCGCACCGCCCGGAGTTCGAGCGGGTCACCTACCGGCCCGTGGCGCTCGATACGGTTCGCGTCGCCGAGCGGGCCGTTCAGGCGCCGATGGCGGCGGCCGGCGAGGCACAGGTCCCGTTCACCCCTCCCGCGGCCCGCACCAGGGCCGAAGTCCTGGCCTGGGAAGCCGGGCTCGCCCGGCCCCGACCGATCGACCTCGCCGACCTGCGCGGCCCCAGGACTGCGTCAGCAGAGAAAGACGACGACATGAACGACGATCCCGACGCCTGGATCGCCCGGCCCCAGCCGGCCCGCCTCGACGCCCATCCTGGCGCTGCGAGGGAGAGCAACGATGACGACGATCCGGATGCCTGGATCGCCCGTCCGCAGCCAGCGCAGCTCGGCGCCCGTCCCAGCGGCTCACCCGATGTCGAGACGCAAGACGATGACGATCCGGATGCCTGGATCGCCCGGCCGCAACCGGCCCGGCTCGACCCGTTTTCCGGGGGCGCGCCCGGGGACGACGATGACGATGACGATCCCGATGCCTGGATCGCGCGACCACAGCCAGCGGTCCTGACGGCACCCGGCGCCGGGACGCGGCCCGAGCCGTCGGGCGAGCGTGCCAAGGCCGCGGACCTTGA
>CAMYMQ010000374.1 GCA_947259335.1 uncultured Alphaproteobacteria bacterium
AGCGCCGTGGCGCAGCCGCGCGTCGAAGGGTTCGCTGCGGCCCGGCTGGCGGCGCTGACCGCCGCCCCCCGGCGCTACGGCTTTCACGCAACGCTCAAGGCGCCCTTCGCGCTCCGCGAGCATGGCGCGGCCGAAACCCTCCGGGACGCGCTCGCCGCCTTCGCCCGGACCCAGCCTCCAGTCGCGGCCGGCCGTCTCGAACTCTCAAACCTTCGCGGCTTCCTGGCCCTGACGCTTGCCGGCAGCGATGCGGCCGTCCGCGCGCTCGCGGACAGCTGTGTCGAGCGGTTCCAGCCGCTGGCCCGCCCCCTGACGGCTGCCGAGATCGACCGGCGCGGCGACGGCCTGACCGCCCGCCAACGCGCGCACCTTCGCCGCTGGAACTACCCTTACGTCTTCGAGGACTACCGTTTCCACATGACGCTCAGCGGTCCGGTGGAGGCTGCCGAGACCACGGCCCTGGCCGAGGCCCTCGGCGCGCGTTCGGCGGCTGTACTCGCCGAGCCGCTCACCCTCGACGCGGTGTCGCTGTTCGTCGAGGATCGGCCGGGCGCCGACTTTCGCATCGTCGACCGCTTCCCCCTGACCGGTGGGGCTGCGGCGTCATATTAAATTCATGTGCGCGCAACGGTCCGGTCGCCGTATCAAATCTACCTTGCGCCGCCACTTCGAAAAGCTCCCATGCCCGCGACCGACTCCCAGATAACCAACGCCCGAATCGTCACCGCCGACGCCGTCGTCGCGGGCACGGTCACCGTCCGCGACGGGAACATCGAGACGATCGACACCGGCCGGGCGGCAGCCGCCAGCCACGATTGGGACGGCGATTGGCTGTTGCCAGGGCTGGTCGAGCTCCATACCGACAATCTGGAGCGCCACGTCATCCCGCGCCCGGGCGTCGTCTGGCCGTTCACGGCAGCCCTGATCGCGCATGACGCCGAACTCGTCGCGGCCGGCATTACCACCGTGTTCGACGCGTTGCGGGTCGGCGAGTGGGACCACGAGGGCACCATCGCCGGCCATATCGAAGACATCATCCAGTCGATCGACGACGCCGACGCGGCCGGCATGCTGCGCGCCGACCACCGCATCCACCTGCGCTGCGAGGTCTGCTGCGACAACACCTCGGACCAGTTCGCCACCTTCGCGGGGCACGACCGGATCGCCCTGGCCTCGGTGATGGACCACACGCCGGGCCAACGCCAGTTCACGAGTCTGGAGAAGTTCGCCGAATATTACGGCGGCAAATACAACCTCAAGGGTGACGCGCTCGACTCGTTCGTCGCCGCCCGCCGGGAACAGCAGGTCCGCAACAGCGACCGCCACCGCCGCGCCATCGTCGCCAAGTGCCGCGACCTTGGGATCGCGCTCGCCAGCCACGACGACACCACGCGGGAGCATGTCGAGGAAGCGGTCGCCGACGACATGGCAATCGCCGAGTTTCCGACCTCTCGCGACGCCGCCGCCTGGTCGCGTGATCATGGTCTCGCCGTGCTGATGGGCGCGCCCAACGTCGTCCGCGGCCGCTCCCATTCCGGCAACGTCTCTGCGCTCGATCTCGCCCGCGAAGGCCTGCTCGACATCCTGTCGTCCGACTATGTGCCGTCGAGCCTGATCCAGGCGGCCTTCCGGCTGCCCGACGCGGTCGAGGCCATTGGCGTGCCCGAGGCGGTCAGGCGGGTCAGCCTGAGCCCGGCGCGCGCCGTCGGGCTGGACGACCGCGGCGAAATCGCCCCGGGCAAGCGCGCCGACCTCCTGCGCGTCCGCGTCATCAACGGGTCGCCGATCATCCGCGAGGTCTGGCGGCAGGGCGAACGGGTCACCTGATCGATGGTGATTCGCGACGAGATCGTCCGGCTCTTCGAGGCCTTCGGCGCCGAACGCTATGGCGGCGAGGCGGTCAATCAGCTGGCCCACGCCCTCCAGGCCGCGACCCACGCCGAGGAGGCCGGCGCGGAGGCGCCGCTGATCGCCGCCGCCCTGCTCCATGACATCGGCCATCTGGTCGATGGCGGCGACGAAGGCCTGGCCGACCAGGGCATGGACTGGCGGCATGAAGACCGCGGCGCCGAATGGCTTTCGGCCTGGCTCCCGCCCGCCGTGACCGAACCGATCCGCCTGCACGTCATCGCCAAACGCTGCCTGTGCGCGACCGAGGCCCGCTACTGGGACACCCTCTCGCGCGCCTCCAAGGTGAGCATGGCCGTGCAGGGCGGGCCGATGTCCCGCGAGGCGGCGGAGGCCTTCCTCACGCAGCCCTTCGCCCGGGACGCGGTATCGTTGCGCCGGTGGGACGACCTGGCCAAGGACCCCGAAGGCCGCACTCCCGACCTGACGCATTTCGCGGAGATCCTCCAGGGCTGCCTGGCACCATGACGGCGGCCGGGCGGCCGTCGCCGGACCCCACGGGCGGCCGCCTGTTCCTGGTGGTCGGCCCGAGCGGCGCCGGCAAGGACACGCTGATCGGCGAGGCCCGGCGCCATCTCGGCGAACCCGAGGGCTTTGCCTTTCCCCGCCGGGTCATCACCCGGCCGCCCCACGCCGGGTCCGAGGATTTCACCAGCGCGACGGTCGAGGACTTCGAGGCGCGGGACCGCCGGGGCGCTTTCGCCCTGTCCTGGCGGAGCCACGGGCTGCGATACGGCATACCGGCGGCGATCGACGGGTTCCTCGCCGAAGGGCGGCGGGTGGTGGTCAACGTCTCGCGCACCGTCATCGATACCGCGCGCGCACGGTATGCCGACACCCGGGTGATCCAGGTCAAGGCGCCGGCCTCGGTCGTCCTCACACGCCTGCAAGAACGCCGCCGGGAGACATCCGACGATATCGCCCGCCGCCTCGAACGCGCAGTCACCCTCGAGGTGACCGGGCCGCACGTCTACACCATCGACAACGGCGGCCCGCTGGACCAGGCCGCGGCGGCTTTCCTGGCGGCGCTGCGACGCGCCTGACGACCGGCGGACCGGACCCGGCCGCCCTTCCAGGTCGAACGCCCTGCACCGAATGCCCTCTTTGCTCCGCGCGCGCGCCCTCCGAATAGTGCTTGCGTCCCGGGCCGCGGCCGCCCTACGATTTAGCTTGGCTACTAAGCTATCTGCACGGCATCCGGCGCCCGGCTTCGGTGCCGACTGCCCAGGGTCTTCATCCGCAAGAGAGGCCCGCAGCCGTTCCTGACCTGCCGTCGGCGGGCCGGATCGGTCGGCAATATCCAAATGCTGACAAGGGAGCTTTGAGATGAGGATGGGTCTTTTGATTGGCGGGGTCGCCGCCATCGCGCTGACCGCCACGGTGGCGAAAGCCGAGGAACTGCGCATCGGGTACATCAACACGCTGTCCGGCGGGGCGGCGATTCTCGGCAAGGAGCAGCTCAACGGCTTCATGCTGGGCATGGAGCACGAGGGCTGGAAGAAGGACGGCGACAAGCTCGGCGGCGTGCCGACCAGGATGGTCGTCGGCGACGACCAGCGTAAGCCGGATGTCGGCCTGCGCGCGGCCCGCAAGATGCTGAACAGCGACAAGGTTCACGTCGTCACCGGCATCATGTGGTCCAACGTCCTGATGCCGATCCAGCGAATCGTCACCCGGGCCGGCCGGATCATGCTGACCACCAACGCCGGCGCGGGTCCGATGGCTGGCAAACGCTGCAGCAAATACTTCCTGGCGACCTCGTTCAACAACGATCAGTTCGCGGAATCGATGGGCCAGCTGATGACCAAGGAAGGCGTCAAGTCGGTCTATATGATGGCGCCCAACTACCAGGCCGGCAAAGACATGTTCGCGGGCTTCAAGCGCTTCTACAAGGGCGGCAAGATCGTCGGCCAGAATCTGTTCAAGCTGGGCCAGAACGACTTCCAGGCCGAGATCTCCAAGATCCGCGCGGCCAAGCCGGCCGCCGTCTTCGTGTTCGCGCCGGGCGGCATGGGGATCGCCTTCTTCAAGCAATGGAGCGCGTCGGGAGCGAGCAAGACCATCAAGCTCTATTCGGTCGCCGTGATCGACTATCTGACCCTCAAGCCGATCGGCGCCGCGGCGGTGGGCACCTATCACACCGCGCCGTGGAAGCCCGAGGCCGACACGCCGGTGAACAAGCGGTTCATCAAGGACTACACCGCCAAGTTCGGACGCCACCCGTCCTGGTATGCCGCCCACGGCTACGATGCGCCCCGCGTCCTCGCCGCCGCGCTGAAGAAGGTCGGCGGCAAGCTCGACGATCTCGCCGCCCTGTCGAAGGCCCTGCGCCACACGCCGTACCCGACGATCAAGGAAACGATCGCGTTCAACATCAACGGCGTGCCGATCCAGAACTGGTATAAGCGCGAGGTCGTCATCGGCGCCGACGGCAAGCCGACGATCAAGACCACCGCCATCGTCATGGAGAAACAGAAGGACACCTATTGGCAGCAGTGCCCCAAGGCGCAACGCCTCTAGCCATCCTTCGCCGCGCAACGCCGGAGCACGCCGATGATCCGAACGGGCGAGCAGTATCTCGACAGCCTGAGGGACGGCCGCCGAATCTACATCGGCGACGAGCTGGTCACCGATCCGACGGATCACCCGGCGTTCCGCAACGCCACGCAGACCTTCGCGGCACTCTATGACATGAAGGCCGACCCGGCGTTGCGGCATCTCATGACCTTCGAGGAGGACGGAGAACGGTACTCGATGTACTACCTCCGTCCCCGCTCGAAGGAGGACCTGGAAAAGCGGACCAACGCCCACCGGCTCCTGGCCGAGTTCTCCTACGGCCTGCTCGGCCGCTCCCTCGACGCGCTGGGCAGCCAGATCACAGGCATGAGCATGAAGCCGGAAGTGTTCGAGGCCGAGGGCGGCTTTCCCGACCACATGCTGGCGCTCTACCAGCACATGCGCGCCAACGACCTCTACGCGGCCTATGCCATCGTTCCGCCCCAGGGCGCGCGCAATCCGGAATTCTACCAGTCGCGCGGCATCCCCGCCCCGGCGCTGCGGGTCACGGGCGAGACCGAGCACGGCGTCATCCTCAACGGCATGAAGATGCTCGCGACGGGCGCCGCCATCGCCAACGAGTCCATCGTCGGCAACATCCTGCCGCTGGCCCCCGACCAGGCGGCCGAGTCGATCACCTGCATCATCCCGCTCAACCTCGACGGGCTCAGCCTGTGGGCGCGCCCGCCGCTCGCCACCGATATCGCCTTCGAGTTCGACAAGCCGCTAACCTGGCGGTTCGACGAATCCGACTGCATGCTCGTGTTCAAGGACGTGGAGGTCCCATGGGAGCGGGTCATCGTCCACAACAACGCGCCGCTGTCGCGCGACATCTTCGTCAAGACCTCGGCGCACGTCCTGTCCAACCACCAGAGCAACGTCCGCTTCGCGGCCAAGCTCCGCTTCCTCCTCGGCGTTGCCAGCCTGGTGACCGAAGCCACCGGCGCGCGGGACATCCCCGCGGTGCGCGAGACGCTGGGCCGGCTCGCCGCCATGGAGGCCGGTTTTGCCGCCATGGTCGACGGCCAGCTCCAGGCCTACGAGACCATCGACCACGGCTATACGCTCTACAACCGGCGCTACATGTATGCCGCGCTCAACTGGGCGATGGAGAACCATTCGCCGATCATCGACATCATCCGGGAGCTGATGGGCGGCGGCACCTTCCAGATGCCGGCGAGCATCTCCGTCCTGCGCGATCCCGCGCTCAGGGAGGTGTTCGACGACTACTGGTCGACCAGCCGCCACGGCGCGGTCGAACGGATGAAGCTGTTCAAGCTGGCCTGGGACCTGATCGGCTCCGAACATGCCAGCCGGGCGACCTCCTATGAAAAATTCTTCGTCGGACCGGCCTTCTCGGTGCGCAACTACAACTTCATCAACGCGCCCTGGGACGACGTCCACGGCATCGTCGGGAAACTGATGGACAGCTACGACGTGCCGCAGACGCCCGAGACGGCAGACTAGCCGCCGCGATGGCCCTCGTCCGCACCGGCGACGCCGAGATCTACGTCGAGGAGCACGGCGCCGGACCGCCGGTGATCCTCGCGGCGGGGCTCGGCGGCAGCGGCGACTTCTGGCGGCCGCAGATCGAGGCCTTCAAGGAGTCGCACCGCGTCATCGTCTTCGACCATCGCGGCGTAGGCCGGAGCGGTCCCGCCGAGCCACCCTTCTCGATCTCGGGGCTGGCAAGGGACGTGGTCGGCATCCTCGACGCGCTCGACGTCGGGCAGGCCGCCTTCGTCGGCCATTCGACCGGCGGCGCCATGGGCCAGTGGCTGGCGGCCAGCCACCCCGAGCGGTTCACGCGCTACGTCCTCGGCGCGACCTGGCACCGGGTCGACGCGCGCTTCCGGGAAATTTTCGAGGCCCGGCGCGCGGTGCTCACCGGCCTCGGGGCCGAGGCCTATGCCCGGCACAGCCTTCACTGGCTCTACGGCCGCGACTGGTTCGACGCGAACGCCGGCCGCCTCGACGACATCGTCGCCGCCTCGGCGCGTTCCCAGCCGCCGACCGAGATCACAGCCGCGCGGATCGACGCCCTGCTCGCGTCGGACCATGCCGGCCTGTTGTCCTCCGCGGATCGGCCCGTGCTGGTGCTTTTCGCGGACGACGATACACTTCTGCCGCCAGCGTATGCGAAGGAATTGATCGCCGCCGTACCCGGCTGCCGATCGCACCGGTTCGAGGACGGCGGGCACCTGTTTCCGCTGACCCGGCCCGAGGCCTACAACGATGTCGTCGGGCGCTTTCTGGCCGAGGCCTGACCGGACGATCTATCAGGGAGGATGACCATGCCGCACGCCGACAAGGGACCCGCCATCGTGCTCGGACCGGAAGACGGCGAATCCTACTGGCAGCCGAGCCCGTCGACCGGCTACATCATCAGCAAGATCACGCCCGACAACTCGCCGTTCGATCATTTCTCGACCGGCATCCAGGTGCTCGAGCCCGGAGCGGCGGTGCGGGAGCACGGGCATGAGCGCAGCCATGAGCTGCTGTTCGTGTACGAGGGCACCGGCCACGCCCTCGTCGACGGCGAGCGCCACGAGCTCGAACCGGGCTCGATGATGCTGATGGGCCGGCGCGTCCTGCACTTTGTCCAGAACGATGGCGACACCCGGATGAAGATCCTGTGGGTCATCTTCCCACCCGGCCTCGAGGACTGGTTCCGGGCCATCGGCCAGCCCCGCGACGCCGGCGCCACGGACGCGCCGGTGTTCGACCGGCCCGAGGACGTGAAGGATATCCAGGACCGCCAGCGCTTTATCCGGCCGGGCGACTAGGGAAGATTGAGGTCGGGCGCGGGCGTCCGCTACTGTGCAGCCGGCCAAGCCCAACCGAGCCGGGAGCCTCCGCGTGACCAAGGTCCTGATCGCCTGTCTCGGCACCGAGACCAACACCTTCTCGCCGATCCCGACCGGCTGGGCGAGTTTTCTGGAAGCCGGCCTGTTCCACGGCGACGCCACGGCGCACCCGCCGAACCTGTTCACCGAGCCCTTGCACGTCTGGCACCGGGCCGCCGAGGCCAGGGGCTTCGAGGTGGTCGAGAGCATCGCCGCCTTCGCCCAGCCGGCGGGTCCCACCGTGCGCCCGGTATACGAGGCCCTGCGCGACGAGTTGATGGACGACCTCAAGGCCGCCCTGCCCGTCGACATGGTGCTGGTCAGCATGCACGGCGCGATGGTCGCCGACGGCTATTTCGATTGCGAGGGCGACATTCTCGCCCGGCTGCGCGAGACCGCCGGGCCCGAGGCCGCGATCGGCGCCGAGCTCGACCTCCACTGCTCGATCACCGCGGCGATGACCGACGCCGCCGACGCCCTGATCACCTTCAAGGAATATCCCCATATCGACGGCAAGGAGCGGGCGGCGGAACTGTTCGATCTTCTACTCGGCAAGGTCGAGGGCCGGACCCGGCCAGCGATCTCGGTCCACGACTGCCGGATGGTCGGGGTCTGGCCAACGACCCGGGAGCCAATGACGGCCTTCGTCGACACGCTGAAAGCGGCCGAGAAGCAGCCCGGCATCCTCTCGGTCTCCTTCGCCCACGGCTTTCCCTGGTCCGACGTCCCCGACACGACGGCCAAGATGGTGGTGGTCACCGATGACGATCCCGCGCTCGGCGCGGCGACGGCCAGAGCGCTGGGCGCGCAGATCTGGGCGCTGCGTGAACAGACGGCGCCGACTTACCTCAGCCTCGCCGACGGCATTGACCGCGTCGCCGCATCGAACGCCTCCCCCGTGATCGTCGCCGACGTGTCGGACAATGCCGGCGGGGGCGCTCCGGGCGATTCGACCTTCGTGCTGCAAGCCGTTCTCGAACGGGGGCTGACCAACATCGCGATGGGCCTGTTCTGGGACCCGATCGCCGTGCGTTTCTGCAAAGAAGCCGGGGAAGGCGCGACCTTCGACCTGCGGATCGGCGGCAAGAGCGGCCCCGCTTCGGGCGCACCGGTCGACCTGACGGTCACGGTCCGCAAGGTGATCGACGACGCGAGCCAGAGCTTCGGCACCAGCCGGATGCCAATCGGCGACGCCGCCTGGGTCGAGGCCAACGGTCTCGATCTCGTGCTGATCTCGGTCCGCCAGCAGACCTTCGATCCCGATGCCTTCACCCAGTTCGGCATCGATCTGGCCGCCAGAAGCGCGGTGGTCGTGAAATCGTCACAGCATTTCCACGCCGGCTTCGCGCCGATCGGCAGCGAGGTCCTCTATCTGGGCACGCCGGGCGCGATCACGCCCGACTTCGCCAACATTCCGTTCAAGCGGGTCGCGGTTCCCTATTGGCCGAAGGTTGCCGACCCGTGGGCCGAAGACCGCTAGCCTGCAAGCCATGCTCCGCAGGGGCGACTGCCATGCCGACGCCCGGACCACGGCGAGGCTGGACCGGCGCGATACGGAAGCCTTAGGGTTCCGCCGTCGTGAATCCACCGGTTACTGGAACCATGTTCCCGATCTCCCGTGCGCTGGAACGAGCGCGGCAGCACTTCGCGCACCGGACCGCCGTCGTCGACGGCGACACGCGCATGACCTATGCCCAACTGGCGGAGCGGGTTCACCGGCTCGCCGCGGCCCTGCTCGGGCTCGGGCTCTCGACCGGCGACCGGGTCGCGGTCGTGGACAAGAACTCGGCCCGGTATCTGGAGATATATTTCGCCTGCGCCCACGCCGGCCTGGTGATCGTGCCGGTCAACTTCCGTCTCGCGCCCGGCGAAGTCGCGCAGGTCCTCGCCGACGCCAAAGTCAGCCTTGTGTTGATGGGCGACGGCTTCGCGGACCTGGTCGACGCGGCGACGGCCGGCGCCGGCCTCGACCCGATCCGAATCATGACCGAGGGGTCGCCGGCCCTACCCCTGCTCGGCTACGAGGAACTGCTGGGCAAAGCGCCGCCGTTGTCCGACCCGGTCGAGACCGCGCCCGACGACGTGATGATGATCTACTACACGAGCGGGACGACGGGCGTTCCCAAGGGCGTGTGCCTGACCAACGCGACCAGTCACTTCGGGTCGCTGGACGGCATCATCTCCCTGCGGATCGGACCCGACGATGTCTGGCTCCACGCCGCGCCGCTGTTCCACATGGCGACCGCCATGCTGATCTGGCCGCTGGCCATGGTCGGCGGCTGCCAGGTGGTCAGCCATTTCGAGCCGCCCCGCACCCTGGAGCTCATGGCCCGCGAGCGGGTGACGATGAGCGCCGCGCCGATGACCCTGTTCGCGATGCTGGCCGACCAGGGCGGACTCGACCGGTACGACCTGAGCGCCTTGCGCCACCTGGTCTATGGCGGCGCCCCGACCCCCGGCGGCCAGGTCGAATATGTCCAGCGCGCCTTCGGGTCCAAGCTTAGCCACGTCTACGCGATGACCGAATGCAACGGCTTCGCGACCTTCCTCGACGCGGCGGACCACAAGTTCGACGGCAGCGAATCCGAGCGCAAGCGGACGGCCTCGGCCGGCCTGCCCGCCCATTTCGTCGACCTGAGGATCGTCGACGACGCGGGCGCGGCGCTGCCTGACGGCACGATCGGCGAGATCGCGGTGACCGGACCCAAGGTCATGCGCGGCTACTGGAACAATCCCGCGGAAACGGCCCGCGCCCTGCGCGATGGCTGGTACTACAGCGGCGACCTCGGCTATCGCGACGAGGACGGCTACGTCCACATCGTCGACCGCAAGAAGGACATGATCATCTCCGGCGGCGAGAACGTCTATCCGATCGACGTGGAGACCGTGATCTCGAAGCACGAAGCGGTCGGCGAGGTGGCGGTGATCGGTATCCCGGACGAAAAGTGGGGCGAGGCGGTCGCCGCGATCGTGGTGCCGCGCGCCGGCGCGGCGGTCGACGCCGAAGCGCTGATCGCCCATTGCCGAAAGACGCTCGGCGGCTACAAGGTGCCCAAGCGGATCATCTTCCGCGACGATCCGCTGCCCAAGACAGGCCCCGGAAAGATCGCCAAACGCCAGCTGCGCGCGCCATACTGGGAAAAGTCGGGCAGAACCATTTAGGGAAGACGCATGAAATTCCGTTTCGTCGACTGGGACCTGCGCCCGGTCCCCGATGCCGACGACGCCGTCGTCGGCGTGCTGACCTTGAACAGGCCCGACCGCAAGAATGCGCTCGGCCCCCGCATCCTGCTGGAGCTCGACGCGCGGCTGGCCGAGGCAAAGCATTCGCGCGCGAACGTGGTCGTCCTGCGCGGCGCGGGCGGCGACTTCTGCGCCGGCGGCGATCTCAAGGAGGAGACCCTGCCGCTGGATCTGCCGGAGGAGACCTGGGGCCTCGAAGGCGAGTATGGCGAGCTGGCGCGGTGGATGATCAACGATCAGACCCATGTCTTCGGCCGGCGCGTGCTGGCCAAGCTGGAAACCCTGCCCCAGCCCATCATCGCGTCGATCGACGGAGTCGCCGCGGGCGGCGGCTTCGAGATGGCGATCGCCTGCGACCTGCGTATCGCCTCGGACCGGATGCGGATGGCCGAGATCGCGGTGTCGTCGGGCTTCGTCAGCGAGTGGAGCTGCCCGCGCAACCTGCCCAAGCTGATCGGCCTGGCCAAGGCGACCGAGTTGATCCTGACTGGCCGCTTCGTCGAGGCCGAGGAAGCGCTGGCCATCGGGCTGGTCAACCGGATCGTGCCGGCGGCCGATTTGGAAGCCGAAACGCTTGAGTGGGCGGGCCAGATGGCGCGCCTGCCGGCGGTCGGCGTTCGCTACGCCAAGGAAATGATCAAGCTTTACAACCAGGACAACCGTAGCGAGGAGCGCGGCGCCGAGGAGATCGAGCGGGTCCTCGAGCTCATGCGTCGGGACGAGGCGGCCGAGGGCATCGCATCGTTGCTCGAACGCCGGCAACCGTACTGGCGGCGCTGACGCCCGCGGACCGGGGATCGCAGTTGGGAGAAGGACAGATGGCAGCAGGAACGAGCGCGGGATCGAACGTGGACCGCAACGAGCTGATCGACCGGGCCAAGGCGCTGTTGCCGACCCTCTATAAGAATGCGCCGAAGGCCGACGAATTGCGGCGCATCCCGCCGGAGAACCACGACGCGATCAAGGAGGCCGGCCTTTACAACATCTATCTGCCCAAGCGCTACGGCGGCTACGAGATGGATCAGGCCCTGCAGATCGATCTCGGCGCCGAGCTGGGCCGCGCCTGCGGGTCGAGCGCCTGGGTGACGACCGTCGTCGCCAGCCACAGCTGGATGCACGGCATGTTCGACGAACGGTCACAGGACGAGGTCTGGGGCGACGATCCGGATACCCTGATCTGCGGCTCGACTCCGACCGGCGACGCCAAGGTCGAGCCGGTCGACGGCGGCTACCTGCTCAATGGCACCTGGACCTTTTCCAGCGGCGTCGACGTCTGCCAGTGGAACCATTTCAACATGATGACGCCGACCGAGGACGGCTCGCGGATGGAGCACCGATACGGCGCCGCGCCGCTGTCCGAGGTCGAGCTGATCGACGACTGGCGGACGACGGGCTTGCGCGGCACCGGCTCCCGTTCGATGCGCTGCGAGGACGTCTATATCCCCGAATACCGGACAATCCGGTCCGAGGCTTGCCGGGGCGAGCCCACGCGGGGCAGCGCGGTCAACCCGGGGCCGATCTACCGGATGCCGCTGTTCTCGCTGTTCGGCAAGGGCATCGTCGCCCCCGGCATCGGCATCGCCCGCGGCGCGCTCGACATCATCCGCGAGCAGATGACCTCGCGAAAGACGCAAAGCGGGTTCAAGCTCGCCGAGCAGCCGACGGCGCAGATGCGCGCGGCCGAAGCCGCCGCCGAGATCGAGGCCGCCTGGGTGTTGCTCCAGCGCGACTGCGAGGAGGTTCACGCGGTCGCCGAGGCCGGCAAGGTGCCGACCCTCGAGGAGCGCGCCCGCTGGCGGCGCAACGATGCCTTCGCCGGCAAGCTGCTGGTTCAGGCGGTCGACCGGCTGATGGCGCTCCAGGGCGCCGGCGGCAACGCCGAGGGCAGCCCGCTGCAGCGGCACTTCCGCGACATCCGCGTGGTCGCCTCACACATCGCCCTGGCCTGGGACGCCCAGGCCTCGAACTACGGCCGGATCCTCTACGACCTGCCGTCGTTCGATCCGAAAATCTGACGTTTCAAGGAGAACAGGAATGGCGCGGCAACTGCTGACGAGCGGATCGAAGTTCGAGGACCTGGCGAGCTTCTCGCGTGCCGTCATCGACGGCGACTGGATCTTCATGTCCGGCACGACCGGCTTCAACACCGCGACCGGCGAGATCTCCGACGACGTTGTCGAACAGACCGAGCAGATCTTCCGTATCATCGAGGCCACCCTCGAAGAAGCCAACTCGTCCCTTGCCGACGTGTTGCGCGTTGGCGTCTATATCGTCGATCCCGACGACCTGATCCCGGTCTGCGAAGTCGTCGGCCGCAAGTTCGACGGCATTCGCCCGGCCAATACGACCGTGTGCACCCGTCTGGCCCGGCCGGAGATGAAGGTCGAGATCGAGATCATGGCGCGGCGCGGCAGCGGCGGCTGAGGTCGCTTTACCGACGCCTGTGCTAGTCTTTACCCGGATTCGAGAGCGAAACGGTTCGAATGAAGAAGCCCCTGTCCTGGACGGCGCCGCCGATCCTGCCGGAGACCCACTATCTCGACAACCGGATCTATACCGATCCGGGCCTGTTCGACGTCGAGATGCAGGCGATCTTCGGCGCCCGCTGGAAGCTCATCTGCCACCGGTCGGAACTGCCGGAGCCGGGGGATTTCCGCACGGTCACGCTCGCGGGTCACAACCTGTTCCTGGTCCACGGCTTCGACGGCGAGATCCGCACCTTCTTCAACGTCTGCCCACACCGGGGCGCGGCCCTGATCCGAAAGCCGGCCGGCAATCTCGGCCAGGACCGGATCCAGTGCTTCTACCACCTGTGGTCCTTCACCAGCAGCGGCCGCTGCCAGAAGATCCCGCGCCGCGACGGTTACAACCGCTGCGGCCTGCGCGAGGAGCATGTCGGCCTGCGCGCGGTCAAGACGGAGATCCGGCTGGGCTTCGTGTGGGTCTGCCTGGACGACGCGGTCGAGCCGATCGACGACTTCCTGGCGCCGGTCCTCGACGACTTCGACCCGGTGCTGACCAGCGAGGAGGTCGAGGTCTTCCACCTTCACCGCGCCGAGTTCAAGGCCAACTGGAAGCTGTTCGTGGAGACCAACTGCGAGGGCTATCACGAGCTGCTCCACGTGCTGAACCGCACGACGGGTCTCGGCCAGAAGAATTACACCAAGCGCCGCTGGCGGCCGACCCAATGGGGCCACAACGTGTTCGAGCCCTTCGCCATCGGCTACGAACGGCTGGAGCTCGACAGCCGTGCCACCAACCTGTTCCCGACCATGGCGCCCAACGGCCATATCGTCGCCGACATCTTCCCGGACACGATGCTGAACATCCGGGCCACCGTCGGGCGGATCGACACGCTGATCCCGGTCGCGCCCGGGCTGACGATCCTGGAATGCCGCGGCATCGGCCTGAAGAGCGACAGCGCGGAGACCCGCGCCTCGCGCATCCGCCAGCACAACCAGGTCTGGGGGCCGGCGGGGCGCAACCTGCCGGAGGACCTGTGGGCCGTGGAATCCCAGTGGGCCAACATGGCGGCGGGCTCCCTGCCCTACTCCATCATCGCGCGGGAGGAGGATAACCAGGCCATGGACGATTCGCCGTTGCGCAATTTCTATGGCGAGTGGAGCCGCCTGCTGCACCGCTGCCCGCACGATATCGACGCGCAATGGTCGCCGGCGCCGGAAGGCGCC
>CAMYMQ010000375.1 GCA_947259335.1 uncultured Alphaproteobacteria bacterium
GAGTTTGCCCGCCTCGTCAGGGGGCACCGCTCCGACGGCGGCCGCTTGAGCCACGAGCAGGCCCGCGACCGCGCCGGCGGCGGACAGCGCCATCCGGACCGGACGCCGCAACCGCAGGGCCTGAAACAGGTTGGCCTCGGTCATCGGTTCCGCTCGCCTTTCTGGCGTGGTTCGCGGTGGCACATCCGGCACGCCACCGCCGTGCCGCCTGTTCAGTCGTCGCGCTGCGTGCGCTCCATGCGCTCGTGGCGCTCCTGCGCTTCGAGGCTCAGCGTGGCGATCGGCCGGGCCTCGAGCCGGCGTATGCTGATCGGCTCGTCGGTCTCTTCGCAGTAGCCGTAGCTGCCGTCCTCGATCCGGCGGATCGCCGCGTCGATCTTGGAGATCAGCTTGCGCTGTCGGTCGCGGGTCCTCAGTTCCAGGCCACGATCCGTCTCCAGCGTCGCCCGATCGGCCAGATCCGGCTCGTGGAGGCTTTCCTCCTGCAGGGTTTGGAGCGTTTCACCAGCCTCGCGAAGGATCTCGCCCCGCCAGAACAAGAGTTTCTGACGGAAATACGCGCGCATCACGGGATTCATGAAAGGCTCTTCGTCCGTCGGCCGATAATCAGGCGGCACAAGGGGCCTTCCTTCGTTCATCGCTTCACCGCGCCGGTCAAAAAGTCGCCGGACTATATGGAGATCGCCCCGACCGGGCAAGGGTCAATTCGCGCCGAAAACGGCCCTAATCGGCCAATCGCGATCGGCTCCCGCCCCGCGTTTCGAAACCACTCCTTAACCCTTGGCGTTAGCGGTTTTTTAAACGCAACCCTCTATACCCACTGCATTGCGGAAGACCTGTTACCACGCAACGCAGTGAGCGATGACCCAAGAACCCAACCAGCACCGGCCGACCCATATCATCGGCCCCGACGGCGAGCCCCTGACGCTCGCGGATCTTCCCTCCCCGACCACGCGCCGGTGGGTGATCCGTCGCAAGGCCAAGGTCGTCGCCGCGGTCCGCGGCGGACTGCTCAGCCTGGACGAGGCGTGCCGACGCTATCATCTGTCGGTCGAGGAGTTCCTGTCCTGGCAGCGGATGATCGAGCGTCACGGCCTGCCCGGCCTGCGCGTGACCCGTATTCAGCAATACCGCAGCTCGGACACCTTCCGGGACGCCGGCCCGGCCGGCGACCTGCGCGATGCGGGCATCGACGTGCTGCCGTCGGACTACGCCACGCGCAACCGGGACCGGGACAACTGACCCTTCCCTCTCCGGAACACTGATCGCGATCGGCCGCTTCCTGCAAGCGGCCGAATTGCTTTCGGCCGCCCGCCCGCGCGCCATTGCCGCCCCAGGCTCCATTCCCTTCCGCGCGCGGTTCCCCTCCCGCGCCCTCTTCCCGTCCCGCGCCCTGCCCCCTTTAAGGTGCCCTGCCCCCTGGGTCCGGACACACGAAACCGGCGGGCTGCGCGAGCGGCCCGCCGGTCGGGTGGTCGTGTCAGGCGCCCCGGGAGGCTAGCGGCCGAGGAACTCGGCGGGGATCTGGGTATGACCGCTGACGCCGCCGTTCTCCAGCATCCGCAGGACGCGCACGCTCGCGTTCACGTCCGACCGCGCCTCTTCCATCTGGCGGTCTATCTGATCCAGCGACTCCTGGAGATGGGCGCGGCGCTGCGACCGCTCCACGTCCTCGTCCGGCGTTTCGTCGCCGAAGGCCTTCAACTGTCGCTCGAGCGTCGCCCGCAGGCGCGCAAGGCTCGAAAAGTGCTGGAGCTTCTCGTTGAGCTCCCAGCGGTGACTGCTGAGCAGTCTAGGTGCCACCCGACTCATGATCGATCCTCGTTGTGCGGTCGGAGCGGCCGACCCACGGCCGCTGCGATGTCATTCCACTGTCCTCAGGCTTTTTGGGTCGCACAAATCGCGCCCGCCTTTGCCCGAGCATTGGACCAGAGGCAGGTTGACAACGAGTTAAAAGAAACTGGATGTTTTCCGAGCAACGTTTTATTAACCATTGGAGTATACCTTCCCCAATGTTCAGCGGGGCGAATTGATTATTCGCGATTGAGGCAACAGCCTTTGGAAATGGTGTGAGATATGCGGGTTTTACTTGTCGAAGACGACTCAGCCACGGCGAAGAGCATCGAGATGATGCTCCGGTCGGAAGGATACGTCTGTGACTCCACGGACCTCGGGGAAGATGGGCTCGAAATCGGTAAGCTATACGATTACGACATCATTATCCTCGATCTGCTCCTTCCGGACATCGATGGCTACGAAGTGCTGCGCCGGCTGCGCGCGGCCCAGATCAAGACGCCGATCCTGATCCTGTCGGGGCTCTCCGAGCTCGACGCCAAGATCAAGGGCCTGGGCTTCGGGGCGGACGACTATCTGACCAAGCCGTTCGACAAGCGCGAGCTGATCGCGCGGATCCAGGCGATCGTGCGGCGGTCCAAGGGCCATTCGCAGTCGATCATCAAGACCGGCAAGCTGACGGTTAACCTCGACACGCGCACTGCGGAAGTCGAGAGCCAGCCGCTGCACCTGACCGGCAAGGAATACGGAATTCTCGAGCTCCTCTCCCTGCGCAAGGGAACGACGCTCACCAAGGAGATGTTCCTCAACCATCTCTACGGCGGCATCGACGAGCCCGAGCTCAAGATCATCGACGTGTTCATCTGCAAGCTCCGCAAGAAGCTGTCGAACGCGTGCGGCGAGAATTACATCCACACCATCTGGGGGCGCGGCTACGTGCTGCGCGAGCCGACCGACGGCGAAGAGGTCGTCACGGCGGACGAGGATGCGGCCTGATCGGCGGCATCCGGGGAAAGTCAGGGCGGGTTCGCGAGAACCCGCCCTTTTCTTTTGCGCTGTCGAAGAAACCGCCGGGCCGGCGCGCCGGCCCCCGCCCTATTCGAAGCCCGTCACCGTCGCGCGGATCGCGACCATCTCGTCCTGGGGATAGTCGACGCTGATGGTCCCGCCGCAATATTCCGCGAGCTTCATCAGAAAGTAACCCTGCGCGCTGCGCGGGGTCAGCTCGTCGATCGTCGCCTCGCCGAGCAGAGCGGCGAGCACCGTCGGCTCGACCCGGGCGCCGGTGCCCGAGGCCGTGATCGTCAGGCGCAACTCGCTGCCTTCCGGTTCGACGAAGACCTCGACCTCGCCGCCGCGCGGCAGGCATTCGCCGCCGAGGTGGCTCATCAGCAGCAGCAGCTTGAGGATCTGGTCGCCATAGGGCCAGTCGCCCGTGAGCTCTTCCTCGGGCCAGACCAGCGTGCTCTTCGGGCCGATCACCGACGGGGTCAGCAGATCGCGCACCTGGCGCATGGTCTTGATCGCGCCGGCGGCATAACCGAAGGCGACCCGGAAATACTGGATGCGCTCGGCGACCTGGGCCGCGCTGGTGCGCACCAGGTCCATCGCCTCGCTGTCCAGCCCGCCCTCGCCTTCCGCGGCCAGTTCGAGGCCGTTGTTGACCGCCCCGACCGGTCCCACCAGGTCGTGACAGACCCTGGAGTGAAGAAGCTGAACGACTCGCATGTCCAGTGTTACGCTCATGGGGTCCGTTTCCTGATGCTGGGTAGGCCATTGCTGCTTAGCGCATTCAATCGCCGCACAATGGTTAAGAAAAGGTTAACTGTCGAGCCATGAGCAGCTTTCTGGTCCCCGGCGCCTATGTCCGCCACCCCACCGAGTCCGGCTGGGGCCTGGGACAGGTGCAGTCGGTGGTGGGCAACCGGGTGACGGTCAACTTCGAGAACGTCGGCAAGCAGCTGATCAACGCCGACGTCATCCATCTGGTGCCGGTGCGGGACGAGGAGGATTGAACGGCGGACCCGCAAGACGCCCCGCGGGAGGCCGGCGCGTGCGACTGCAAGTGCGCTTTGGCCGCGTCACCAACCGATCGAAAGGCGGACGCCGGGCCAGCTTAGGGCGATGTCGCAGTTTGACCCTAGCCAGACAGATGACTCGGATGGACCGCTCCTCTGTAGCAGCGTAGGTTTTGCCATCAGCTCTTGATTGGAAATCGAAGTGGCCGGAGAGCGAACCCAAAGAAGGTTGTCGGCGATATTGGCGACTGACGTTGTCGGCTACAGTCGAATGATGGCTGACGATGAGGCGGGAACCCTCAGCGCGCTCAAGAACCTCAGAGAAAATCTGATTGACCCTGAAATCGCGGTGTTCGGTGGTCGCGTCGTCAAGCTGATGGGCGACGGGGCGCTGATTGAGTTCGCCAGCGTGGTGGATGCTGTCGAGTGCGCCGTGGCGATCCAGCGCGGCATGGCCGAACTAAATTCAGGCCAGCCCAACGATCGGCGAATCTCGATGCGGATCGGTGTCAACCTCGGCGACATCATCATAGATGGCGACGACATCTACGGCGACGGCGTGAACGTGGCCGCCCGGCTCGAGAGCTTCGCGGACCCGGACGGCGTCTGCATCTCGCGTGCAGCATGGGAGCAGATTCGCGACAAGCTCGACCATCCGTTCGTCGACTGCGGCGAGCAGGCACTTAAAAACATCTCCCGCCCAGTTCACGTCTATTGCTTGTCAGAAAGTGGCCAATCAGTTGGGTCGCCCAAGCCGGGCCGTCCCGCCAGTCGACGCTTGGTTCGCATCGTGTCTTTGGTGGCAAGCCTTTTGGTGGTCGCGACGGTTGGATGGTTTGGTCTGTCCCTGGTCGCCGGTAGCGACGCCTACGAGCCGCCAAATCTCGGCCGCCCCCGTTTGTCGATCGCGGACCTCCCATTCAAGAATCTCAGCGGTGACACTGGCCAGGACTATTTCGCCGACGCGCTCACCGAAGATGTTACCGCCGACCTTTCGCGGATCTCCGGCAGCTTTGTGATCTCTCGCAGAACGGCGGCAACCTATCGGGGCAAGAATATCGACGCCAAGCAAATCGCAAGTGAGCTCAAGGTTCGCTATCTGCTTGAGGGTACCGTGCGTCGGGCAAAGTCTAATGTACGGGTGAACGTGCAATTGACTGACGGGCCGACAGGCCAAGTGTTGTGGTCTGATCGCTATGAAAAATCCACCGATGACATGCACGCGTTTCAGACCGTGGTCACCGGGAGGATAGCGAGGGCGCTCAACCTTGAACTCAAGGAAGCGGTGAGTCGCCAGACAGCTCAGAGAGCCAAAAGGAATCCCGATTCGAGGGATCTGGCGCTTCGCGCGTGGGCCGAATTGTGGAACAAGCCTCAAACGCCAGAGACTAACGCCGCGGCGCTTGACTATGTCAGCCGTGCGCTTGAACTCGACCCGAACAATGCCGAGGCCCTGGGTTTAGCCACCTACGCCTATGCCCGTGCAGCAAACTACGGTTGGGGCATGTCCCGCGCGGAAGGGATCAAGAAAGGCATCAAAGCCGGCGAGCGGTCGCTTGCTCTTGATCCAAAGAACGCTGACGCTGTCTATGCCCTCGGCTTCATCTACTACGTTGCCGGCGACACCCGAAAAACACTTGAGCTCATGCGGCAATGCATCGAGCTCAATCGCAATCACGCTCCGGCCTACTTCTTTTCCGGCGTAGCCCTTACTCGACTTGGCAAGCCGCGTGAGGCGATACTTTGGGTAGAGCGCGCCTTCAAGCTGAGCCCGCGCGATCCTCTGCGCTCGGTCTGGTACGCCGTGATCGCTCGCGCACAGGTCATCTTGGGCGAAGATGCGCGAGCGATAGAAACCGCGCAAAAGGGGGTCGTGGCCAACCGCAAGCACGTGAACAACTACGCAGCCCTCGCGGCAGCCTATGCCCACCTCGGCCAGATGACCAAGGCGAAGGCATCTCTCCAAAGACTAAAAAGCTTCATGCCCAACATAACGGTGCGCCGATACCAGCTTTTGGCCGCGTCAACTGACCCCGTCGCGATCAAGACCTATCAAAGGATGATGGACGGCCTCCGCAAAGCCGGTCTCCCAGAGAAATAGCCCGTCGTCGGCGACAGGAACGATAGCTTGACGTCTCGAACCGGCTGGTCCGCGACCACAGACCAGCCGGCCGCCGTGAAGACGAAACCATCGGATCGGGACCTGGCATCGCATCGGGCGCCTGGCGGCAAGTTGCCTGTACGCGCCCTACCCGCTCTTGGCGACCAGCCGTTCGGCCTCGGCCAGGTCGTCGGGCCGGTTGGCGTTGAAGAAGGGATCGACGGGATCGGCCGCGAAGTCCGCGACCGCGAGCCGGAACCGCCCCGTCCAGACATCGACCTTGCGCACGCCCGCCGCCATCGCCGCGCGCAGATCGTCGCGCAGGCGCACCGGCCACAGCCCGAACACCGGATGGTCCCGGCCCCCGGAGCGCGCACAGGCCATATCCGCCCCCTCCCCCTCGACCGCGGCGCGCAGCCGGGCGACCAGATCGGCCGGCTGGAAGGGCGCGTCGGTGGCGAAGGTGGCGACCCAGGGGCACTCGGGCGCGTTGTTCGCCGCCCAGTCGAGGCCGGTCAGCACCCCGGCGAGCGGCCCGGCGAAACCGCCGA
>CAMYMQ010000376.1 GCA_947259335.1 uncultured Alphaproteobacteria bacterium
CGGACCTCCCTGAGCCGCTTGCGCTCGGCGCGGCGCCAGGCCTGCACGGTGTCCCGGTGCGCGGGCGGCGGCTCCGCCTCGAACCCGAAATAGGCCGGGTCGACCTCGTGCATGAAACAGGGCGGCGACGCATAGGACCGCGTCTCGTTGGGGTCCTCGATGGGATCCTCGTCAGGGTTGTCGGCGGGTGTCGCGGGCGTTTCGCCCTTGGGCCTGGTCATCGAACCGGTTGCCTCATCCTCGCGCCGGCCGCTTTTGGGCGCAGCCGCACGCTACAGCATACCCCGCGACGCCAGGGCGGCAACAAAGCCGATTGCCGTGATGCCGGCGGCGGCGGCCATCGGGGCGATCAGGATCATGATCGCCGCGTGCTTCGCCTCTATGGGTCCGCCGGAAATGTCGAGCTCGCCGTCGCACCATTGCCGCAGGGTGAGATCGCCCTTCCGGGTCTGACCGGAGAGGCGCCACAGGGCCGCCGGCGTCGCCATGAAAGCGGCCGCGAAGAAGGTCACGACGGCGACCTGGAGGCCGGTATAGAGCTCCCGGGAAAAGAAGAACCAGCAGGCGGCGACCGTCCACACGACGCTCAACACCAGCGCCGCGTAGAGGCTGCCGTGGAGGCTCTGGTGGAGCCTGACATTCCGTTTCGCCGCCGGTGCGGTCATGAGATCGTCTCCCGAACAAGTAAGATATATTTCAATTACCTCTTTTATTGTTTGAAAAGCAATATACAAAATATATCTTATAACCGGATTCGGTGCGGCGGGCGGCCGCACGCTCTCCGGCCCGGCACGGCCGCAAAGGAACAACCGGTGAGACTGACCAATTTTTCCGACTACAGCCTTCGGGTGCTGATGTTCGCGGGCACGAAGATCGACGGCCTGTCGACCATCGATGAAATCTCGCAAAGCTACGGGATTTCCCGAAACCACCTGATGAAGGTCGTCCACAGGCTCGGGCAGCTCGGCTACCTGACCACCGTCCGCGGCCGCGGCGGCGGCTTCCGCCTGTCGCGGGATCCGGCACAGATCAACCTCGGGCGCTTGATCCGGGAAACCGAGGAAGACCTCGCCCTCGTCGAATGTTTCCAGCAGGGCGGCACCGCCTGTGCGATCGAGCCGGCCTGCCTGCTCAAACCGATCCTCGGCGAGGCGCTGGCGGCCTTCCTGGCCGTCCTCGACGGCTACACCCTGGCCGACCTGCTCAAGTCGCAGGCGGGCCTGAAGCGGCTGCTCGCCGTCGCCTGACAAGCAATCGCCTGGCAAGCAATCGCCTGATGGGCCGCCACCTGACGGGCCGCCGCGCCGGGCGGGTCGGAGACGCCGCCCTAGAGGTAGGAGCGGACGTCGGTCCCCTCTTCCTTGCGCCGGGCGACATAGGCGGCGAAGGCGTCGAGCAGCGGCGAGGGCTCCCAGTCGACCAGCCCCTGCCGGTAGCAGGGCAGCGCCTCGATCCGTTCCTTCCAGCGCACCAGATGCGGATAGCGCTCGAACGGCCAGTCCATCAGCGCCATGCGGTGGATGTTCGGCATCCAGGCGACGTCGGCCAGGGTCAGGCGCCCGCCGACCAGCCAGTCGCGCCCGGCCAGCGCCGCGTCCAACTCGCGGAAGCCCGCGTCGGTCCGTTTGGCGGCCGCGGCCACCTTGTCGCGCGGAATGCCGGCCTCGGAGTGGAACTCCCGGTGAAAGGCGGTAAGGGTCTCGTTCCGGTGACCCGCCAGGAAGGCCGCCAGCTTCTCGGGCGACCGCTTGTGGGTCGCCTGGAACAGGAATTCGTGGGACAGGGTCTTGAGATCCGCCTGGGCGGCGTCGGCCTTGGCGAGCCACGCCTGCATCTCGGCTTCCTCGCCGGCCTCGCCGGGGCGCAGCGGCGGCTCGGGGGTTCGCCGGTCGAGATGGTCGATGATGTCGATCGATTCGATCAGCAGGGCGCCATCGTCGACCATCGCGGGCACCAGCCCCTTGGGATGGATCGCCTGATAGGCCGCGCCGGCGTGCTCGCCCGCGGCCATGTCGACGACGTGGCTCTCCCAGTCGAGGCCCTTTTCGGCCAGCACGATGCGGACCCGCTGCGAGCAGCTCGACAGCCCGCCATGCCAGAGGTGGAGGCCGCGGAGGTTCTTGAGGGACGTGTCTTCGGGTTCGATGATCGGCACGGGCGGCTCCGGTGTGGATGGGGAGGCCCGATTATACAGCAACCCACGGCGCCGGCAGGCGGCATGGCGCACCTGTCCGCATGGCGCGCATCGACACCGCCGGAAATTCGGGTCTCCCGCCCGCCAATGCTGCTACACTTGCGCCCCTTCACGCCACCAGACGTCACGGGGGAGGTCGTCAGCGCATGAGCCGTCCGCTCGCCGCCCGGCGGGATATGTCCCGCGCCCAAATCACGCTGCGGGGCAAGCCCCGCGCCCGCATTCTTGCGTCCTTTTCGGCCGCGCTCCTGGCGGTGATGCTCGCCGCCTCGACCCCCGCCGCCGCCCAGTCGCGCGACGCGCTGGCCCGGCAGTTCAAGGCCTACCTGGCGTCGCTGCCCTATTCGAGCTTCCTGGCCGAGAAGGTGCTGGCCTACGACGCCGCGATGCCGCCGCGCTGCGCCACCGCCAAGCTGACCGGCGACCGCCGGCTGTTCTCCGTGACCGGGCTTCCGGCCTTCGTCAGCACCCGCAAGGTGCCGGTCGCCGGCCAATGGGCGGAACGGGTCGAGGTCGAGCGCTGCGGCCGCAAGGTGTGGCACAATGTCTACCTGCGCGCCTCGAAGAAGCGCGGGCTCCACGCCATCGTCGGCTTCCCGGGCCGGTCGCTGACCGGGGTCAACCTCCAGCTCCGCGCCGGCGCCGCCTTCCTGCGCGAGGCGCGCAAGGTGGTGCCGGGCTGCAAGCGCTTCGACGTGATCGCGACCCGGATCAGCAGCCGGCCCAAGCGGCGCGGCGACTCCTGGAGCGAGATGTGGACCGCCTGGGTCTGCGGCCGCACGGTGACCCGGCCGATCCGCTTCACCCCCAGCGGAGGCCGGGTCCGCATCGACGTGCAATAGCTCCGGACGGCCCGCGCGAGCGGGCAAAGAAAAGCCCCCACCCCGGGCCGGTTGCAGCCGGCACGGGAGAAGGGGCCAGTCGGTTCAGGAGGGACGGAACGGGAGCTCGTCAGGCGGCCTTCTGCGCGAGAGCGCCCTTGAGGTAGTTGAGCATCGTGTCGGCGTCGGACACCTCGAACGGGTCCGTCGGGCACTCGTCGTCGAAACCGGGCTCGACGAACATCTTCTCGATCTCGCCGTCGTCGATGAAGGCCGAGTAGCGCCACGAGCGCATGCCGAAGCCGAGATTGTCCTTGGAGACGAGCATCCCCATCTTGCGGGTGAAGGCGCCCGAGCCGTCGGGCAGCAGCTTGATCTTCTCGACGCCCTGGTGCTTGCCCCACTGGTACATCACGAAGGCGTCGTTGACCGACAGACAGATCACCTCGTCGACGCCGAGCTTCTTGAACTCGTCATAGAGCTCCTCGTAGCGCGGCAGGTGGGTCGACGAACAGGTCGGGGTGAAGGCGCCCGGCAGGGCGAACAGCACGACCTTCTTGCCCTTGAAGATGTCGTCGGAGGTCTGGTCCTCCCAGCGGAAGGGATTGGGGCCCTCGACCGACTCGTCGCGGACGCGGGTCTTGAAGGTAACGTTCGGAACTCGCATGGATTTCTGTCCTTTCATCCGGTGTCTTCGCGGGCGGGCGAACCGTGTTCGGGCAACCACCCCGGCGGTCATCGCGCCGATGGCTCGCCGCTGCCCCGTTTTGAATGCCTCTAATACTTAGAAGCATTCTAACTTATTGCAAGCCTTTTCCGGGAAATTTTCCGCTTTTCAGGAAACCTCCCCAACCCGTTGATCAGCGGTGCTTTTCAAGACATTTCTCGAGGAAATCGAGCCACAGGCGGTCGAACAGCGGCACGCGCGTCGGATCATGAAACCCGACATGGCCTCCCTTGCGCGAAATCGCCGGGGACAGGACAGGGTTCCGCCCCCACTCGAAGCGCCGATAGGCCTCCGGATCGACCCAGGGGTCGTCCAGCGCGTGAACCACGAGGGTCGGGGTATGGATTTCATCGAGCCAAGGTAGTGCAGAGCTGCGCGCCCAATAGTCCTGGGCCGAGGCGAAACCGAATCGGGGCGCGATATAGATGTCGTCGAATTCGATCATCGATTTCGACCGGCGGATCGGCGCCTTGTAGTCCTCCGGCAGATCGCGCGCCGCCAGGGTGTCTCGCTTGAGACGCGTCATCAGATAGCGCTGATAGGCCCAATTGCGGCGCCGGTGGAAGCGCCGGCTGGTCGCAGCGAGGTCGATCGGCGCCGAGATGGAGCCCGCCGCGATCAGCCCGCTGCCCTCGCCCGTCTCGCCCAGATATTTCAGCAGCATGTTGCCGCCCAGCGAATAGCCCAGCGCGGCGACACCCTTGCCGGTCAGCGACCCGGGCAGTTGCGCCATCACCGCCGCGAAATCGGCGCTGCGGCCGGCGTGATACTGCTCGGCGCAGAGCCCGAGTGTCGGCCCCGCGCCGCGCAGGTTCAGCCGCAGGACGGGATACCCCCGCTCCAGCAGGAGCCGGGCCGAGGTCTGGACGTGGAAGCTGTCGTAGCAGCCGGTCAGGCCATGGATCAGGACGACCAGCGGGCGATCGCCCGTGCCGCCCGGCAGGTTCAGCGAGCCGTGGAGCACGTCGCCAGTGCCGTCCTCCATGGGAAACCACAGATCGCTCTGACCGGGACCCGACAGATCCGCCTGCGGCCGCACCAAGATGTTGCGGACCGTTTGCAGGTCCGCGCCCAGCCACGGCAGCCGTGGCCGGAACGGCGCGGCCGCGGGAGGCGGTGCGGACCGGTCCGCGATCGGCTCACCCGAAGCGGGCATCGGCTCTCCTTTTGCTCATCGGTCCATACCTACGCGCCGCCGCCCGCGATGCAAGGCGCTGGAGGCTCCCCAGTCGAAACCGGTTAACCCGGTACGCCGATCGCGGTATGACGGATCAGCTTCGGCCCGCCGCCGGCGGGTTTTCGACCGGCCGGGCCGGCCGATACCGTTTGCGAGGGCGCCGCATGCGCAAGTTCTTCAAGTGGACCTTCCGGGGCCTGATCGGGCTGTTCCTGCTGATCGCGATCGCGGGGGTGGTGCTGTTCTTCTGGCTGCGCACCTCGCAGCCGCGCCTCGACGGCCAGGTGACGGTCGCGGGCCTGTCCGGGCCGGTGACCATCACCCGCGACAAGCGCGGCATCCCCTTCATCAAGGCCGGCTCCCGGCGCGATGTCGCCTTCGCCATCGGCTACGTCCACGCCCAGGACCGGCTGTTCCAGATGGAGATGCAGCGGCGCATCGGCCAGGGCCGGCTGGCCGAGCTGGTCGGCAGCCCGGGCCTGAAGATCGACCGCTTCATCCGGACGCTCGGGCTCTACCGCCGCGCCAAGGCGAGCCTGCCCCATCTCAAGCCGGAAACCCGCGAACTGCTCGACGGCTATGCCGACGGGGTCAACGCCTGGCTGCGCACGCGCAAGGGGCCGCTGCCGCCGGAATTCAATCTGCTCGCCATCGACTTCGAGCCCTGGACGCCGGCCGATTCGCTGGTCTGGGGCAAGACCATGGCGATCCAGCTGTCGGGCAACTGGCGCAACGAGCTGCTGCGGCTGCGGCTGATCAAGGCCGCCGGCGAGAAGGCGATCCCGGTGCTGTTCCCGCCCTATCCGGGCGACGCGCCGGTGACGATCCGGAAATACGAGACCGGCCTGCTGCGGTCGCTGCCGCTCGACCGGCTGTGGGCCGCCCTGCCCCATGGGATGATCAGCACCGGCGCGTCGAACGAATGGGCCGTGGCCGGCACGAAGACCGCCAGCGGCAAGCCGATCCTGGCCAACGACCCGCATCTGGGCCTGTCCGCGCCGATCCTGTGGTACCTGGTGCGCGCCGAGGCGCCGGACATGAAGCTGGTCGGCGCCACGGTGCCGGGCACGCCCGCCCTGGTGATCGGCCACAACGGCCACATCGCCTGGGGCGTCACTACCACCTATATCGACAGCGACGACGTCTTCATCGAGAAGCTCGCGCCGGGCGACGACACCAAATACCTGACCCCCGACGGGCCCAGGCCCTTCAAGACCCGAAAGGAGGTCATCAAGGTCCGTTTCGGCGCGGACGTCACCCTGATCGTCCGCGAAACCCGCCACGGCCCGGTGCTGCCCGACGAGGAGCCGCCGCCGAGCGCGCACTCGGCCGTCGCCGCCGTGCCGCGGCAGGTGATGGCCCTGTCCGCGCCCTGGCTCAGCGACAAGGACACCACCGCCGACGCCCTGTTCGGCCTCGCCACCGCGAATAACTGGGACGATTTCCGCGCCTCGCTCCGCCGCTACATCGGCCCGCTGCAGAATTTCGTCTACGCCGACACCGACGGCAACATCGGCTACTACGTCCCGGGCAAAATACCGATCCGCAAGACGGGCATCGGCTACATGCCCGCCCCCGGCTGGACCGGCGACCACGACTGGTCGGGCTTCATCCCGTTCGAGAAGCTGCCCCAGGCCTTCAATCCGCCCGGCGGCGTGATCGTCAACGCCAACAGCAAGATTGTCGGCAAGGACTATCCCTATTTCCTGTCGCGCGAATGGGGCGACCACTACCGGGCGGCGCGGATCACCGAGCTGCTCGCCAAGACGGACAAGCACACGCTCGCGTCCACGGCCGCGATCCAGGCCGACGTGGTGTCGCTGATGGCACGCGACCTGCTGCCGCTGATGTCGGCCTTCAAGCCCAGGGAGGCCGCCGCCCAGGCCGCCCTCGCCCGGCTCGCCAAATGGGACGGCGCGATGACGCTGGACCGCGGCGAGCCGCTGATCTTCATGGCCTGGTTCGCGGAATTGAACCGCCGGCTCTATGCCGACGAGCTCGGCCAGATGGGCCGGCGCTTCGCCGGCCTGCGCGGCGACGTGGTCAAGAACATCCTGACCGAACACAAGGACTGGTGCGACGACCGCACGACCAAGGCGACGGAGAGTTGCGCCGACATCCTGGGCGCCAGCCTCGATGCGGCGCTGGCCTTCCTGCGCGACCGCTATGGCGACGATCCGGCGCTGTGGCGCTGGGGCGACGCGCATTTCGCCGATTTTTCCCATCCGGTCTTCCGCATGGTACCGGGGCTCAACCAGCTCACCCGCCTGCGCATCGCCAACAGCGGCGGGCCGCACACGGTCAACAAGGCGGCGATGAACGTGCGCGACAAGTCGGCTCCCTTCGCCGATCGGCACGGGCCGGGCTACCGCGGCATCTACACCTTCGACGACCTCGACAAGTCGCGCTTTACCATCGCCACCGGCCCGTCGGGCAATCCCTACTCGCGCTTCTACGACAACCTGCTGGTCGCCTGGCGGGACCTGCGCCACTGGACGCTCGCCCCGCTGAGCGCCGCCGACCGCAAGACCGCCGTGGGCACGCTCACGCTGGTCCCCAAGGGCGCCCAATGACGGTCGGCCTGGCGGACATCGAAGCGGCGGCGGCCCGGATCGAGGGCGCCGTCCGCAAGACGCCGCTGGAGCACTCGCGGACCCTGTCGGAGATCTGCGGGGCGACGCTGGTCCTGAAGTTCGAGAACCTGCAGTACACCGCCTCGTTCAAGGAGCGGGGCGCGCTCAACAAGCTGCTCGGGCTGGATGATGCGGCGCGCCAGGCGGGGGTGATCGCGGTGTCGGCCGGCAACCACGCCCAGGGCGTCGCCTACCACGCCCAGCGGCTCGGCATCCCGGCGACCATCGTGATGCCCCGGGCGACCCCCTTCACCAAGATCCGCCAGACCGAGGTGTTCGGCGCGACGGTCGAGCTGTTCGGCGAGGACCTCAGCGAGGCCGCGGCCCATGCCGAGACCCTGAAAGACGCGCGCGGGCTGACCTGGATCCATCCCTATGACGACGCGGCGATCATCGCGGGCCAGGGCACGGTCGGCCTCGAGATGCTGGCCGGCGACCCGGACCTGGAAGTGCTGGTCGTGCCCATCGGCGGCGGCGGGCTGATCGCGGGCGTCGCCACCGCCGCCAAGGCGCTCAAGCCCGGCATTGAGGTCATCGGCGTCGAATCCGACCTCTATCCGGCGATGAGCCAGATCCTCAAGGGCGAGCCGCCCCAGGCCGGCGGCACCACCATCGCCGAGGGCATCGCGGTCAAGCAGCCGGGCCGGATCACCCGGGAAATCATCCGCGACACCGTCGACGACATCCTCCTGGTGCCCGACGACGCCATCGAGCAGGCCGTCCTGATGCTGATCGAGATCGAGAAGACGGTCGCCGAGGGCGCCGGCGCCGCCGCACTGGCCGCCGTCCTGCGGGAACCCGAGCGGTTCGCCGGCCGGCGGATCGGTCTCGTCCTGTCCGGGGGCAACATCGACTCGCGGCTGCTGTCGGCGATCCTGATGCGCGGGCTGGTCCGCAACAAGCGCCTGGTGCGGCTGCGCATCGACATCAGCGACCAGCCCGGCCTGCTCGGCCGGGTCGCCCAGATCATCGGCGACGCCGGCGGCAACATCGTCGAGGTCTATCACCAGCGCCTGTTCCACAACGTGCCGCTGAAGATGGCCGAACTCGACGTGGTGGTCGAAACCCGCGACCCGGACCATGTCCAGCGCATCCTCGACGCGGTCCGCGGCGCGGGCCACGAGGCCCACCTGCTGAGCAGCGACTCGGGCGCGGAGATCGCCTGACTCGGAACCGCTTCCGGTGACCGATGCCCTTGTGCCGGCCCCGGCGACCGACCAGATAGTGAAGGACCAGACGCGCAACAGATACGAGGACCCGCCGCCATGACCAATTCCAAGACGACCTGGATCTGCGTCGCCGACGCCGGTCATCTGCGGATTCTGCGGTCGAACGGTCCCGGCACCCCGATCGAGCGGATCGTCCAGGAAGAACACGCGCGCGACGGCGGCAAGGACTTCGCCGACAGACCCGGCCGCGCGCTGGAGAGCAGCGGGGACGGCAGCCGCCACGCCATGCAACCGCACGAGGACCCGGTCCGCCGCGACAAGCGCGACACCGCCGCCGAGATCGGCAAGCGCCTGTCCGATCATGCCCAGAAGCAGGACTTTCAGCGGCTGATCCTGGTGGCGCCGCCGCAGTTCATGGGCGACCTGCGCAAGCATCTCTCGCCCGCAGCCTCGGAGGCGGTCATCGCCGAGATCGACAAGGACCTGACCGGCGAAAGCGACGCCGAGATCCGCGAGCGGCTCGCCCAGGTGGCGCCGGTCTAGGCAGCGGCCCTGCGGCTATGCCTTGCCGCGGAACCCCGTCGCCACCAGGTAGACCTCCGGCGATTCCTTGCGGCTCGCCTCCGGCTTGATGTGGCGGATCTTGTCGAACAGCACCTTGACCCGGTCGAGCACGTCGCCGGCGGCGCCGCCCTGGAAGACCTTGGCGATCAGCGCGCCGCCCGGCGCCAGCACCTCCTCGGCAAAGACGATCGTCTCCTCGACCAGCGCGATGATGCGCACGTGGTCGGTGGACTTGTGCCCCGTCGTCGACGGCGACAGGTCGCTGAGCACCAGGTCCGCCGCCCCGCCCAGCGCGTCCCGCACCCTGGCCTGGGCCTCGGCTTCCATGAAGTCGCCCTGGAGGACGGTCGCCCCGGCCACCGGGTCCATCTCCAGCCGGTCGATCGCGACAACCCGTCCCTGCCCCTCGGCGGCCTTGGTCCGGGCGACCGCGACCTGGGTCCAGCCGCCGGGCGCCGCCCCCAGGTCGACGACCTTCAGGCCCGGCTTGAGCAGGCGCAGCCTGTCGTCCAGCTCGATCAGCTTGAAGGCCGCGCGGGACCGGTAGCCCAGGCGCTGGGCCTCGGCGACATAGGGGTCGTTGAGCTGCCGGCGCAGCCACGCGGTCGACGACGTCTTGCGCCCGCGGGCGCTCTTGACGCGAACGCTCGGCGGCCGTCGCCCGCCACCCCGGCTGTTGTTCGGCGGCATCGCGTCAGGCCGCGGAAGCGTGCTGGCGGATACGGTGCCCGTCCTGGGCCATCAGCCCGAGCAGGATGCCCTCGCGCAGCCCCCGGTCGGCGACGCGCATGCGGCCGACGGGCCACTTGCGGCACATGGCTTCCAGGATCGCCGCCCCGGAGACCACGAGGTCGGCGCGGTCCGGGCCGATGCAGCCGATGCGCGACCGGGCCTCGAAATCCATCGCCGCCAGTTCGCGGCTGATCCGGGCCACGTCGGAGAACCGGATCGTGCAGCCGTCGACCCGCGAGCGGACGTAGCGCTTGAGGCCCATGTGGACGCTGGCCAGCGTCGTCACCGTGCCCGACGTGCCCACCATCTGGACGGTGCCGGCCCGGGCGTGTTCGGCGATGCCGTGCTCGTCCTCGAACGCGCCGAGCTGGCAGTGGACCGCCTCGACCATCTCCTCGTAGAGCTCCCGGCTGAACCGGTCGCCGCCGAACCGTTCGGTGAAGCTGACCACGCCCAGCGGCAGCGACAGGACGCCGACATCGCTTTCCGGTCCCCTGGCGCCGCGCCGCCAGATCACCTCGCTCGAGCCGCCGCCGATGTCGATGACGAGGGCATTGGGGACCCGGTGGTCGAGCAGCGGCGCACAGCCGGCGATGGCGAGGCGCGCCTCCTCGGCGACATTGATGATCTCCAGCTTCAGGCCGGTGGCGGCCTCGACCCGGCCGACGAAGTCGAGACAGTTCTCGGCCTTGCGGCAGGCTTCGGTGGCGACGTGGCGGGCGCGCAGCGTGTGGTGGCGCCGGATCTTGGCGGCGCAGACGGTGAGCGCCTCGATCGTCCGCTCGATCGCGCTTTCCGACAGCCGTCCGGTGGACGCCACGCCCTCGCCCAGCCGGACGATGCGGGAAAAGGCGTCGACGACCCGGAAGCCCTTGGGGGTCGGTTCGGCGATCAGCAGGCGGCAGTTGTTGGTGCCGAGGTCGACGGCGGCATAGGCCTCGCCCGCCGTGCGCCGGTCGTTCGCCAATCCCGTTTGCCTGAAAGCCGTCTGCGCCATGCTCGAAGGCTAGCCGGATCGGCCCAACATTGCAATTTGACGACGGACTTGACTTCGCGGCGCCCGGCGGGTCAATCGGCCGCGTCCGGGCGGCAGCGCAACCCCTTGCGAACCGCGTCCCGAGCCCTATTATCTGGACCACGCCGCCGCGCCATGATAGGCAGCGCGCCCGACGGTCGGAAAAGACCGTATGCCGGCCCCGCCGGACCCTCTGCTGGGGGATAGTTTAACGGTAGAACGACGGGTTCTGGCCCCGTTAGTCCAGGTTCGAATCCTGGTCCCCCAGCCACCGCATTTCTCCACAGCGTAACGACCGGAAAAACGCGCGCCCCCGCACAGGCGGGCGTTGCAGCTCAGTCCTGCCGCCGGACCCGGTTGCGCAGGATGCCGAGGCCGTCGATCTCCAGTTCCACCACGTCGCCGTCCGACAGGAAGCGGTCGAGTTCGAGGCCGCAGCCGCCGCCGACCGTGCCCGACCCGAGGAACTCGCCCGGGTGAAGGGTCTCGTCGGCGGAGACGTGGGCGATGATGTCCTCGAACCTGTGGTGCATCTCGCCGGTATTGCCCCGGGCCCACTCCTCGCCGTTCACGCGGGCGATCATCGTCAGGTCGTAGGGGTCGGCGATCTCGTCGGCCGTGACCAGCCAGGGGCCCATGGCGTTGCCGGTGTCGAAATCCTTGCCCTTGGCCGGACCGAGCTGGCCGACCATCTCGCGCGCCTGGGCATCGCGGGCGCTGAAATCGTTGAAGATGCAGAAGCCGAAGACATGGTCGCGCGCGGTCTCGCGCGGGATGTCCTTGCCCTGCGCGCCGATGAAGACGCCGAACTCCAGCTCGAAATCCATGACCTGCGAATAGCGCGGCCAGAGCACCTCTGATTCCGGGCCGACGACGCTGAATCGGTTCTGCTTGTAGTAGATCGGCTGCTCGTACCACAGCGGCGGGACCGTCACCTGCCCGCTCGCCACATAGGATTCCCACGCCGCCTCCGGGTCCGGCTCGCGCGCGGCCATCTTGCGGAAGCGCATCGCACGGGCCTGGACGTAGTGTTTCTCGAAGGCGAGGCAGTCGCGCATCTGGCTGGGCACCGGCACGGGCGCCTTCAGGGAGACGTCACCGGCCGGGACCAGCGCTGCCGCGCGGCCGCCTTCCTCGATCGCGCCGACGAGGTCCCGGGCCTGCTGGAGGGCCGCCGGGCCGCCGGCAATGAGGGACAGCATGTCTGCGAACGCGGCGGACCGGTTGCCGGTCATGATCTCGCAGGCACCGTCGAGGTCGACAATGTGCGCGAGGTCCCGGGTCAGCGCGCCGATCCGCGTCCCGCCCCGCCCGTCGTCATAGGTCACCAGTTTCAAGCCGCTCTCCCTGTCGGATGCCCGGCCGATCGACGCGCGCGCCGACGGCCTATGCCTTCTGTTCGCTTTCGGGTTGCTTCAGCGCGCCGACGAGAAACGGCACGAGATGCTCGATCGACGCCTCGACGTCGGTCGGGTTGCACAGGTTCTCGGAACTGTCGCTGAGCCACTGGCGCCCCGAGTTCAGATAGTAGAGCGCGCCGAGCAGGAAGTAGAAGCGCCAGTAGACGGCCCGCATGCTGAGATGGGGCAGCAGCGTCGAAAACTCCTTCGAGAAGCGTTCCCAGACCGGGTTGTACTGGCGCATCAGGATGGTTTCGATCTTGCGCTTGGGATCGGAGGCGTAGCGGGCAAGCATCTGCATGATAACCGTGCCGCCCGGTCCGAACTTGTTGGTCATCCGGATGTGCGGTTCGACGAAGGCTCGCACCACGCCCTCCAGCCGATCGTCACCTTCCAGGCCGGACGCCAGACAGTCCTGCAGCCGGCGCATCCGCTCCTTGTTGATCGGCACGATGCGGCGCACGAACACGGCTTCGAGCAGGGCGTCCTTGGTCTTGAAGTAATAGTTCACGGAGGCGACGTTGGCATCGGCTTCGCTGGTGATCCGGCGCAGCGACACCTCGGAGAAGCCTTCCGCCGCGAACAGGCGCTCGGCGACGTCGAGAATGCGCGCCCGCGTGGCGTCGCCGCGCCGGTTCGACCGTTCTTCGCGCTTCGCTTCCAAAGGCTTTTCTTTCGGTTTCGGCTGCACGTCTCTCCCCTACTTCATGTGCGACGGCAGCACTGTCGCGAGGTCGGGCAGGAAGATCAACAGGATGACCAGCGCGATCTCCGCGACGATGAAGGGCACCAGCCCCCGGATGATCGTTCCCAGCTGGACCTCCGGCGCCATCGCCCGGATGACGAAGATGTTCAGGCCCACCGGCGGCGTGATCATGCTGATCTCGGTCGCGGCAACGACGAAGATCCCGAACCAGATCGGGTCGAAGTGCAGCGACGTGACGATGGGGAAGAAGATCGGCACGGTCAGGAGCATCATCGAGATGCTCTCGAGCGCGCAGCCGAGGACCAGGTAGATCGCGAAGATAATCAGGATAACGACGACCGGCGCGACATCGAGGGCGCGCACCCATGCGCTCAGGGCGCCCGGCAGACCCGCCGCCTCGATGAAGTTCGAGAACATCAGAGCGCCGAACAGGATGACGAACATCAGCGCGGTGGTGCTGGCGGTCTCGACGAGCGTCTTGCGAAGATCGCTCCACGCGAGCATGCGCCGCAGCAGCACGAAGGCGAAAGCCCCCGCCGCGCCGATGCCCGCCGCCTCGGTCGCCGTGAAGACCCCGAAATAGATGCCGCCCATCACCAGCGCGAACAGGACCAGGATGCCCCAGGTCCGGCGCAGCGACTTCAGCCGGGCCAGCCAGGGCTGCCGCTCCCCGGCGGGCCCCGACGCCGGATCGAGGCGCGTGGTCGCGACGATCGCGAGCAGGAGGAAGGCCAGCGCGACGATCCCCGGCAGGATGCCGGCCGCGAACAGCTTGCCGATGTCGCTTTCGGTGATGATCCCGTAGAGGACGAGCACGGTGCTGGGCGGGATCAGGATGCCGAGCGTGCCGCCCGCCGCGATGGCGCCCGAGGCGAGCGCGTCGGAATAGCCGCGCTGGCGCATCGACGGCATCACCACCTTCACCATGGTCGCGGCCGTCGCGACGCTCGAGCCGCAGACCGCGCTGAAGCCGCCGCAGGCCACGATGGTCGCCATCGCCAGCCCGCCGCGGCGATGGCCGACGAAGGCCTGGGCGGTGGCGAACAGGTCCTCGGCCAGCCGCGAGCGGGCCACGAAGTTGCCCATCAGGATGAACAGCGGCAGCACGGAGAAGCTGTAGTTCATCACGTTGTCGAACACGATCTGGCCGATCGAATAGGAGGCGGCCGTGAAGCTCACCAGCAGCCCGAACCCGATGAAGCCGACCAGGGCCATCGCGAAGCCCAGCGGAACGCCGATCGCCAGCAGCGCGAACAGGGCGCCGAATCCGAGCAGCGACGCGGTCATTCGTACCGGGGGCGCGCGGCGGCGCGGGCGCGCCGCCAGCGTCCGACCTGAAGGGCGGCAATGACCGCGCAGACCGCCCAGGACGCAGCGATGAAGAAGGCGAGCGGGGCCAGCGGCACCTGGAGGTTGGAGGTTGTTTCCTCGGACAGGGCGAAAGTATGTGCCCGCAGGTACAGCAGCCAGGCGAAGCCCGCCAGCACGACCAGGCTGATCGCCAGGCTGACGAAGCCGAGCGCGCGGCGGACCCGCACGGGAAAGACGAGCTGGAACACCTCGACCCGGATCTGCTCGTCGCGCGCGGTGCACACCGGCAGCGCCGCGAAGACCACCAGCGCCATGCCGATCTGGATCATTTCGTAGCCCGCCGGGAGCGGCGCGTTGAACAGGTAGCGCCCGACCACGTCGACGACGGTGATCGTCATGAGGCCGAACAAGATCAGGCCGGACACGAGCCCGAGCGTGGCGTCGAGCAGCGCGACCGGCGTCGGCGGCGGCAGTCGCGGTTCGCCGGTGTCAGCCATGACC
>CAMYMQ010000377.1 GCA_947259335.1 uncultured Alphaproteobacteria bacterium
CCGGCGACTTCAACATGACCGCGGCGGCGGACGACCATCGCCGCATCGCGGACGCGGGCCTGCCGGACACCTGGGCCGAAGCGGGCAACGACCCCGACGCCGGCGAGACCTGCGAGGGCGAACGGATCGACTTCATCTTCGCGACGGCGGATCTCGCGGCGACCGCGAACGGGTCGTGGATCGACGCGGCGGCGGTCGGCTCCGACCATCAGCCGCTCCACGTCCGCTTCGGCTGATCCGCCGTCAGTTCAGCATCGAGTTGGGCAGCAGCAGCGCCAGGTCCGGAACCAGGATCAGGAGGGCGGCGCAGACGATCATCGCCAGCCAGAAGGGAAGGATGCCCCGGAAGATATCCCCCATCGGCACGGTCGGCGCGATGCCTTTGACGACGAACACGTTCAACCCGAGGGGCGGGCTGATCAGGCTCATCTCGAGCACGACCACGAGCAGGCAGCCGAACCAGATCGGGTCGTATCCCAGTCCCTTGATCAGCGGGAAGACGATCGGAATCGTCAGGACCATCATCGCGATGCCTTCCAGGAAGGTGCCCAGGATCATGTAGCCGAGCACGATCAGCAGCAGGACGATCACCGGCGCGGTATCGAGCCCGCCGACGAAGCCCGCGAGGTTGCCCGGGATCTGGGTCAGCGCCAGGAAGGGGTTGAACAGGAAGGCGCCGATCACGATCAGGAAGACCATGGCGAAGGTCTTGATCGTGTCGAGCAGGCAGCTCCGCAGGGCCGCCCAGCTCAGGCGCCGGCGGACCAGCGCGAGGATCATGGTCAGGAAGGCGCCGACGGAGGCCGCCTCGACCGGCGTGAACCAGCCCAGATAGATGCCGCCGAGCACCACGAAGACGATGCCGAGCAGCGGCACGGCCCGCCCCAGCGAGCCCAGCCGTTCGCTCCAGGGCTGGCGGGTGGCCCGGGGCGCAAGCGTCGGGTCGCGCCGGGCGAGCACCGCGATCGTCGCCATGAACAGGCCGGTCAGCAAAAGGCCCGGAATGACGCCCGACAGGAACAGCCGGCCGATCGATTCCTCGGTCAGGATCGCGTAGATGATGAAGCCGGTCGAGGGCGGGATCAGGATGCCCAGCGTGCCGCCCGCCGCGACGCAGCCGGTCGCCAGTTTCGGACTGTAGCCGTAGCGCTCCATCTCGGGCAGGGCGACCCGGCCCATGGTCACGGCGGAGGCGAGGCTCGACCCCGACACCGCGGCGAAGCCGGCGCAGCCGACCACCGTCGCCGACGCCAGCCCGCCCGGCCAGTGGCCGACGAATCCGCGCGCCATGGCGTAGAGGTCGCGGCTCATCCCCGAGACCATCGCGAAATTCCCCATCAGCACGAACAGGGCGATGATCGAGAGGTCGTAGTTGTAGGCGATCTCGAACGGGATGCTGCCCATCAGGCGCAGGGTGGTGCCCAGATCGTTGAGGATCCAGTAGCCGCCGAGCCCCGACAGCGCGAGTGCGATCCCGACCGGGACCCGCATGAAGATCAACAGGAACAGGACGCCCAGGGCGAGGACGCCGACCAGGGTGGCGCTCACCGCTCGGAGGCCTCCCCATCCAGGCCGGGATCGGATTCGGATTCGGCTTCGGGAATGAACACGCGCAACAGCATGACCAGGGCGAACAGACCGGCGCCGGCCGCCATCAGCCAGTAGAAAGGATACTTCCGGATCTCGAGAAGCTGCGAGGCCTCGTCGATCTCGCGCACCGTGCCCGACTGGACCAGCGCGCGCCAGGCGAGCACGGCGAACAGGATCGCGCCGGCCAGATTGATGATCCGGATGAGCCGTCGGCGCGTGGCCGGGCCGAACCGGTCGAACAGCAGCTCGATCACGATATGGCCGCCATGGTAGCCGCAGTAGGCCAGCCCCAGGAACACCATGATCAGCACCGCGAAATGGGTCAGATCGAACATGCCGACCAGCGGGAAATTGAACACGGCGCGCCCGACCACGTCCGCCGTCGTCCCCAGCATGAGCCCGAACAGGACGGCCCCCGCCACATAGGCGGCCACGGTTGCGGCCAGCTTGATGGCGCGGGCGGGTCCGGGTTCTTTCTGGGCCACGAAGGCGGGTCTCCTGGGCATGGCCGAGACCCGGCCCGCGCCGCCGGTCCGGTTCCGGACAGGGCGGCGACGGGCGCGGGCGGGTACGCCCTGCCGGTGCCTACGACTTGGACAGGTAGTCGGTGATGATCGCCCGATAGGCGGGGTTCTGCTTGGAGAACCGCTTGATCCAGTCGGCGTGGATCTGCTTGAGCTTGGCGACCCAGGCGGCCCGTTCGGCGTCGGTCAGCTTGACGATATGCGTGTCCTTGCGGTCGCGCACCAGCTTGATCGAGTCCTCGCGCGCCTTCTCGTAAAGCTCGGCGCCCTTGAGGCTCCACTTCAGCCCGCGATGCTGGTCGATCACCTTCTTCTGGGCCGGCGTGAGGCTGTTGTAGGTGCGGGCGCTCATCACGACCATCTGCGGCGAATAGCCGAAGGGCAGGTCGACGATATAGTTCTTCACCACCTCGGCGAGCTTGAAGCTGCGCGCCACGGAGATGCCGACGATCGCGCCGTCGACCACGCCCTTCTCGAGCGAGCCGTAGGTCTGGGTCATCGGCATGGCGACCGGAATCGCACCCAGCGCCTTGATGATCTCGGCCTGGTTGCGCGACGGCGTGCGCAGCTTGAGACCCTTCAGGTCGTCGGGCTTGCGGACCAGCTTGTTGGTCATGATCACCGGCACGTCGGTGAACCACATGGCCAGCACGATGGTGCCCTTGTATTCCCGCTTGAGGTGCTTGTCGTAGATCTTCCACAGGGCCTCGGTGGCCTTGGTCGGGGTATCGTACTGCACCGGGATCTCGAGCAGCAGCGTGCGCGGGAAGACCGTCGAGGTGTAGCCCTGCAGGCCGAACTCGATGTCGGCGATCCCGTTGAGCACGCGCTTGAAGGCGCCCGGAGGGCTGCCGCCGATCTGGCTGCCCGGGAAATATTTGACGGCGAGGCCGACATTCGCCTTGGTGATGTCGTCGGCCATCGGCTGCATCAGCCGCGCGCTGATCGGATGCTTGGGGCTGGCGAAGAAGGCCATCTTGAGCGTCTTGTTGTCGGCGACGGCCGCGCCGGCCGACGCGGCCATGATGACGCCGGCGGCAAGACCCGCGCCGAGGAAACGGCGCCGAAGCACTTTATTGGTGCTGCACATATTCATCCTCCCTGGATGGTGGCTTCCGAGATAATCGGGCCGGGCGCCGTTCGGCCGGCGCCTTCGCTGTTCCAGGGATCATGCCAGCTTGCGGGGGACGCAGCAACGGTTGTCCATCGGATGCCGTGCGGCAACCCGTGGTGAGGACCGGGCGCAGGAAGCCAGCGTTACTGCGCCGCGGCCGCCGCGGCGCCCGTGACCTCGCGCAGCTTCGGCATCACCTCGCGGGCGAACCGCTCCATGTTGGCGCGGGTCAGATCGGCGGGCAGCGTGCCGAACTGGTGCAGGCACAACAGATTGCCCAGCCGGATCTCCTTCCAGAAGAATTCGATCTTCTGGCGCACGCTCTCGGCGTCGCCGACGACGATCATGCCCATGTCCACGGCCTGCTCCAGCGTCATGTCGCCGGAGAGCTGCGCCTTGGCGGCGGCGACCCGCTGCTGTGAGGCGAGCGAGAGGTAGCCGGGCGGCAGCAGCATCTCGAAGGGCATGCGCAGGAACTTGTTGCGGAAGGCCTCGAAGTGGGGCTTGGCCTCCTTGATCGCCTCGGCCTCTGTCTCGCCGACATAGATCGGCAGGAGCCAGCCGAGCCGGTCGTCCCCCGCTTCCCAGCCCTGGCGGGACGCGCTTTCGCGATAGAGGTTGAGGTGATGCTTGACCGCCTTCCACGGGCTGAAGGTCTGGCAATACATGTAGCGGCGGTCCGGGTGCGAGGCCCACTCGATGGTCTCCTGCGAACCTTGCGACGGGATCCACACCGGCGGGTGCGGCTCGCGGTAGGGCCGCGGCCACAGGTTCACATAGTCGAAGTGATAGTGCTTGCCCTCGAAGGCGAAGGGACCGGTCCGGGTCCAGGCCTGGATGATCAGGTCGTGGGCCTCGTGGAAGCGGTCGTGGGACTGGGCCGGGCTGACGCCCCAGGAATGATATTCCGCGCCAATGCCCCGCACGAAGCCGGAAATCAGCCGGCCCTCGGTGATGTTGTCGATCATCGCGTGTTCTTCGGCGATGGTCAGCGGATGGTCGCGCAGCGGAATGGCGCTGCCGATGATCGCAATCTCCGCCCGGCTGGTCCGGCGCGAGAGCGCCGCGGCGGTGACAATCGGCGACGGCATGATGCCGTAGGCGTTCTGGTGATGCTCGTTGACCGCGAGGATGTCGTAGCCGAGTTCCTCGCCGTATTCGAGCTCGTCGAGATAGCGGTTGTAGAGCTTCGCCCCCTTCTTGGGGTCGTAGTAGCTGTTCGGCAGGATCGTCCAGCAGGTCGGGTATGTGTCCGTGAAGGACAGGTCCAGGTCGGCATAGGGCATCAGGTGGAAGAGCGTGAATTTCATGAGCCCGCTCCCGCGATGAAGGACGCGACGGTGTCGGCGAAGACGTCCGGCTTCTCGACATGCATCAGGTGGCCGCAGGCCTCGATCACCGTGACCGTCGAGCCCGGGATCAGGCCCTCGTAGGCCCGGGCGTAGTCGAGCGGCAGGATCTTGTCGTCGTCGGCCCAGACGATGTGGGTCGGCACGTCGATCCGGGGCAGCCACTTGTAGAGATGCGGATCGTAGAGCCGCGGGTTCCAGGCGAGCAGCGCGACGGTGCGCTGGTTGCGCAGGTTGACCCGCTGCTGCTGTTCCGACACCGGCTGGGCCAGCACCCTTTCGGCGACCGCCTGGTCGTGGAAGGAATTGCGCACCCGCTGTTCCGGCTCCCACATGAAGAAGTCGCCCTTGGGCACGCCCTTCACGTGGAGCCCCGATGCGCCACACAGGGTGAGCGACGCGATCCGGGAGGTATTGCGCACCGCGAGCTCGGCGGCGAGCCAGCCGCCGATCGACATGCCGACCAGATGGACCTCGCGCAGATCGAGCCGGTCCATCAGGCTCAGATAGAAATAGGCCTCGTCATGGATGGTATCGAGCCAGGCCGGGTCTTGCGTGTCGCCGAAGCCCGGATGCTCGGGCGCCCACAGGTCGAACGAGCCGGCCAGCCGCTCCATGAAGGGGGCCCAGCCGGCGAGGCCGCCCGCCCCGTGGAGATACAACATCGTCGGACCCTCGCCGCCGCGCAGCACCCGGATGGTGCAGCCGGCGACAGTGACCGTCTCTTCGCGGTGGGATGTCACGCTTCCTCCCGGTGTCGCGTTTTCTATAGCTGGACCGATTAAGCCACGCGGGCGGGGTGGCTGTGAAGGGGCCGCGGCGACCAGCCCTGCGCAGCGAGGGATGCGGCATCGACACACCCCCTCCCTGCTCTCCCCCTCTGAAGAGAGAGAGGGGACAATTCTCGAGGCACCGATACCTCTCTCCCTTCCTCAGAGGGGGAGGATCGAGGTGGGGGTGTCGTCGAGAACGCGGTCCGGCGACCCGAACAGGGCGCGGTTACAGAACCGCCGCCTCCTCCTCGCCCGCGCGGGCGCCGGCGGCGTGCTTCGAGCGGCTGCGAATGGCGTCGACCAGCTTGCGGTGGTCGGGCAGCGCCCGGAGCATGTCGGCCTTGGTCCGCCGCATGGTGCGGGAGAACCGTTTCCAGTCCTCCTCCGCGATCCGGTCCGACAGCGGCAGGTCGAGGTCGTCGAGCAGCCCCTTGCCGGCCAGCACCAGCAGGTAGGAATAGTGGTTGAACAGCAGGCCCTGGTCGAAGTCGTCGGAATCGGGCAAGGCGTGCTTCATCACGTCGAGCGCCTCGGCCAGCGAGTCCGGCACGGGCAGCTCGTGCTGCGCGGCGAGCCAATAGGGCGAATCGGTGCGATTCGAGGTGATGTAATGGAGCACGATGAAGTCGCGGATCTCCCGGTAGAGCCGCTCGGTCAGCGCGTTGTAGCGCCGCGCCAGGGCGGGCGCGAAGTCGGCGTCAGGGAAGTAGGAGCCGAGCCAGCGCAGGCCGGATTCGATGAGATAGATGGCGGTCGACTCCAGCGGCTCGACGAAGCCGCCCGACAGGCCGATGGCGATGCAGTTCTTCTCCCAGCTGCGCGCCGCCCGGCCGACCTTCATGGCGATCACGCGGGGCGTCGCGCCCTTGGGCACGTCGCCCAGATGGGCGAGGTATTCGTCGGCGGCCGCGTCGTCGTCCTGGAAACGGCTGGAGAAGACATAACCGGTGCCGATCCGGGAATGGAGCGGCACCCGCCAGGACCAGCCCGACGACAGCGCCGTCGACCGGGTGCAGGGCTCGAGCACGTCCGGGTCCGCGTGCGGGATCTGCAGCGCCAGCGCCCGGTCGTTGAACAGGTATTTGTCGTAGGACTCGAAGGGCACGCCGAGCGTGTCCTGCAACAGCAGGCTACGGAAGCCGGTGCAGTCGATCACCAGCTCGACCGAATGCTCGCCGTTTTCCTTCAGGACCAGCGTGTCGATGAAGCCGTCCTCGCGCTGCTTGACCTCGACCACGTCGTCGAGCACATGCGTGACCCCGCGCGCCAGCGCGATCTCTTTCAGGAACCCCGCGAACAGGCCGGCGTCGAGGTGATAGGCGTAGTTGGTGACGCTCTCGAAGTCGTCCTGTTCCAGCCGCTTGGGCCCCTTGCGGGCGTCGATCAGGGCGTCGGCGGGCGAATAGATGCCGACATAGTCGGCCGGGTCGGCCGGACCATGAAAGCGGTAGTAGTGATAGGCCGGGCTGACGTCCCAGATCAGGTCGCCGACCCCGTCGAAGGGATGGACGTAGGCGCGCGGCGAGCCGTCCGGCATCACGTTCCAGTTGGTGAAGCGGACGCCCAGCTTGAAGGTCGCGTTGCAGCGGGCGAAGAACTCGGTCTCGCTGATCTGCATTCGGCGCAGCCAGTGCGGCATCGCCGGCACCGTGGCCTCGCCGACCCCGACGGTCGGCACGTTGGGCGATTCGATCAGGGTCACGGCAATGGGCCTGTCGGCCCGCCGGTTGAGCTGGGTCGCCAGATAGACCGCCGACATCCAGCCGGCGGTGCCGCCGCCGACGATGGTGACCGAGGTGAGCTTCTTGCCCATCAGTGCCGCTTTGCGTGATTGACCCGACCGGGTTATGCGGCACCCGCCCCGATCACCGCAACCGCTTCGATCTCGACGGCCAGCTCCGGCTCGGCGAAGCCGGACACCTCGACCAGGGTCGAGCAGGGCAGATCGCCCGAGAAGAACTCCCGCCGGGCGGCGCTCACCTCGGCCTTGCGGCCGATGTCGGTGACATAGACGGTCAGCGTGACCACGTCGGCCATCGTGCCGCCGGCGGCCTCGACGAAGGCCCTGATCTTGGTGAGCGCCTGGCGGGTCTGGTCGGCCATCGAGCCGTCCCCGAGCAGCCCGCCGCCCGGCGCGCCGGCGTGCTGACCCGAGACATAGAGCGTGTCGCCGACGAGCAGGGCGTTGGAGAACAGGCCGGGCGGCGGCTCGGGCACCGCCTCGGCCGTGATGCGCCGGATCCTGGCCATCGAAGCGCGGGCGCGGGCGTTATTTGACCTGCCCGATCTCCCGGTAATAGCGCATGGCGCCGGCGTGATAGGGTACGCCGACGTCGACATACATCTGGCCCGGATTGAACGCGCCGAGCCCCTTGAAGACGCTGACCAGCAGCTTCTTGTTCTCGTGCAGCGCCTTGACCAGCTTGTAGACCATCTCCTCCGAGGTCTTGGTGCCGGCGTTCAGGACGAAGGGCGCGGCCAGCACGTTGGTCGGCTCGGTCACGCCGGGGAACAACGGCCCGGGCTGGACCGTCTCGATGATCGTGCCCGGCGCGAACTTGTGCAGCTTTTCGAGCGCCGCCGGCGAGTTGTCGAGCGAGAGATAGCGAATGCCGACCGAGGCATGGGCCTGCCGGGTCGCGCCCGAGGACATCGACATCGACAGCGCGTCGATCTTTCCGGCCATCAGGTCCTGGACCGACCGCGAGTTGTTCGGCACCGGCACCGTCTTCACGTCCTTCATGTCGATGCCGTGAATGGCCATCATGCCGCGCTGGAAGATGAAGGCGATGCGCTGCTTGAAGAAGCCCGTGGGGAGCCGCTTGCCCTTGAGATCCGCCATCGTCTTGATGTCGGTCTCCTTGCGCGCGTAGAAGCCGACCCGCAGCATCCGCATCACCGCGACGATGCGCACGTCCTTCTGCGGCCGGCCCTTGAACATCGCCCGGCCCTGGTAGGCGAAGGCGGAGACGACGGCGACCGCCGTCGTGAAGTCGAGCTTGCCCTGGTTGGCCATGGGCAGCGTAACCACCGGGCCGCCCTGCGGCACGACGCGGGCGCGCAGGCCGACCTTGTCCGAGGCGACCCGGGCGACGGCGGCCGCGATGGCGTAGGCCGTGGTGCCCTGGGGCAGGCTGCCGATGCTCACCGTCTGCGCCCCGGCGGGAACTGCGAGGGCCGGAACCACGAGGGCGGCTGTCGCCGCCAGACCGATAATGGCTTTCATGCTGCGTCTCCTGTGCGTCGCCCCATCAGCGCGGTCGCCATGGCCGGAGGTCGCGGTGCGGCTTCAACAGGGGATTGAGGCCGGGCGACGGTTTCCAGTCAGGGTCGAGGTCGGGTTTGCGCGGTTGATGGAGCGGGCTGCGATACGGTTGCTTGGGGTAGATGTTGATGCCGGACGGCCCGCTGAAGACGTTGCGGTTGCGGTCCTTGAGGCGATAGCCGTAGGGATCGGCGGCCAGACCGGCTTCCGGCCCCGCGGCGGCCGCGAGCATCAGTCCCGCGGCGAACAGTCGAAAAGTCGGTGCGGCCGTCGCCTTCATGCCCCTGTTCGTGTGTGATCCCCGCGACCCGGCGGAAGTGGCGACCGGACACGGAAACAAGCCGCATCATGGTCGATTCCGCGTGTCCGGGCGGTCAACCCCGTCGGCCCCCGAAGACCGCATTGCGGTCCTCGGGAGCGCCGGCGGAATCGCCTATTGAACGAACGCGTTGGTGTAGAGGTCCGCGATCGGGGTCTTCTTCCGGATGATGCCCTGCTTCAGGTAGAAGTCCTGGAGCTTCTCCAGCTTCGCCGGATCGTTCATGCCCAGCACCTTCTGGCCCGCGTAGGTCCGGTCGGTGAAGTTCTTGAAGATCGCCGTCATCAGTCCCTCCTTGCCCTTGTGCTGGGGCACGGCCTTGACGTACTCGGCCGCGGCCTTGGCGGGATCGTCCATGATGAACTTGACGGCCTTCAGGGTGCCCTCAACCATGGCTTTCACCAGCTTCGGCTTCTCCTTGATCATCTTGTCGGAGGTCAGGATCGCCTGGGCCATCGAGGGGAAATACTGCTGCGAGGGCATCGAGACGATGTTCCCCTTGAGCGCGCCCTTCACGTAGATCTCCCAGTCGGGGACGCAGGCGCAGGCGTCGGCCTTGCCGGCGATGACGAAGCCCGGAACGTTGCGCGGCCCGACCGCCAGGATCTTGACGTCGTCCTTGGTCAGCCCGACGCTCGCCAGCGTGCCGAGCAGCGCGTAGTAGGTCGTGTCCTGATAGGACAGCACCGACACGGTCTTGCCCTTCAGGTCCTTGGGCGACTTGATGTTGCGGTCGGCCCGCGCCACCAGCACCATCAGCGCGCCGCCGCCGAGCAGCGCGGCCGAGCGGACCGGCACGCCGTTGGCGCGGACGATGATCGGCGTATCGCCGAGCCCGCCGCCGACCGGCGCGTTGCCCGCGCCGACCTGCTTGGCGACGTCGACGCCACCCTTGGCGCGGACGAAGGTGACGTCATAGCCGGCGTCCTTGTAGTAGCCGAGATGCTTGGCCAGCATCCACGGGGCGAAAGCCGGCAGGAAGGCCGGCGCCGGAACGAGATAGTTGACCTTTTCCAGCGCCGAGGCCTGACCGGCCGGCAGCACGACCGCGGACGCCAGAACGGCGGCGGCGGCGACCTTGCGTATCGTTGCGATGACACTCATGACCCACTCCCATTGTTGACTTGAACCGATGGCACCGACCGGGCGCCTCCCTTGGCGCCGCTCACGCGGCGGTACTCACGCTGTCCCGCGCAGCCGTCTGACGGGCTGCTGTGGCGTTGCGTTTCGATAGCAGTTTCTCGGAGAGTCGGGGCCCCCGCCCCGGCTCGCTCCACGGGCAGACCTCGATGCAAATGCCGCAGCCCCAAGTCTTGGTGAAATACGGGGCGCATTTGTCGAAATCGACGTACCACTTGGTCTCGCCGCGAACGAGCTGCTTGGCGTCGCCGATCGCCGCGGGCGGACAGTCGATCGTGCAGCGCCGACACGTCCGGCACAGGTCGTCGACGCCGATGTCGACCGGCGAATCGTAGGCCAGGGGCAGGTCGGTCAGCACCGTCGACAGGCGCAGGTTCGAGCCGTGATCGAGACAGATCAGCGAGCCGTGCTTGCCCAATTCGCCAAGCCCCGCGTTGATCGCCAGCGGCAGCTGCTGGATGTCGTTGCAATTGAGCCCGTAGGCGCGGGCCGGCCAGCCGAGCGACCGGATATGGGCGGCCAGCCGCACCGCCGTCTTCGATGACCGCACATAGGCTTCCATCACCTCGCGGTTGGAGCGCCGGTCCGGCACCCCGGCCATCGCCGCGCGGTCCATCGCGAAGCCGAGGCAGATGGCGTTCTTGTAGGGGATGTCCCGCCCCTCGAAGACATGCTCCTCGACCAGCGGCGTGACGCCCACCAGGTCGGCGCCGAAGTCGCGCCCCTTGCCCTTGATCGAAGCCGCCATGGCCGACGGATCGTCGACGGAGACCCGGGTCTCGGCCAGCGGACCGTCCGCGTCGCGCAGCACCCACAGGTTCCGCACCGTCGCCCACATCGCGGCCCCGGTATTGAGCGCGACGAAGAGCCGGTCGAGGGCGCTCCAGGCGAGGATCTCGCCGCCGGTCCCGTGGAAGACGGACTTGGGCCGACGGCGGTCTGCCTCGCCGAGACCGTTGATCGCGTTGCCCGACGTCGGCGGGTCGCGGTAGGCGAAGGCGTAGTCGGCCGAGGGGACGTCGCGGAGGCGCATCAGTCGTATTTTCCCCTGCCGGAGAGCCGGTCGATATAGAAGGTCTCGCCCGAGACTGCCGCCCGGCGATGAGCCTTGCGGACCTTGCCGCCGCCCACGACCCAGCCGTAGGTGATCGTGGCAAGGAAACGCAGCAGACGCAGATCGCGCCTCAGCCGCGCCCGCCAGCCGCCCTCGAAAACATGAAAGCGTTCGTCCATGGTCGGCATGGCCGCCTCGCTCCCCCTCTAGTCCCCGGTTCCGCGGACGGTTAGCCTAGACCGGCAAACGCCCGGTGGACAACGCGCCTCTGGTTGCAGGCGAACCGTCACGCCGCCGCCTGCCTTCCCGGTCGCGCGGGCGCGGTGGCGCGGTCTTCCGGGGCGAGATTGTCGATGACCCGATGCAGCACCGACAGGAAGGTCTCGACCTCGGCCTCCGGAATGCCGGCCAGCGCCGCCCGGTTGCCGGACGCCGCGTCGGCCTTGAGCACGTCGACCCGAGCGCGGGCCTCATCGGTCAGGTGATAGAGGAACCGGCGGCCATCGTTCGGGTCCCGGGTGCGGGAAACCAGGCCCTTCTGCTCCATGCGGCCCAGCAGTTCGGCCGCCGACGGCTGCTCGATATGAGCCCGCTCGCACAGGTCCTTCTGGGTCAGCCCGTCGCGGTCGGCGAGCCACAGGATGATCGGCACCTGCGCCGGGGTGACGTCGAGGTCGGCGAGCCGGTCGCGCAGGACGGCGGCGAACAGGCGGCTCGCCAGCGTGACCAGGTAGCCCGCCGACTGTTCCCGGTCGTAGCCCTGCCCGAGCGCTTCCGGCGCGACGCTCATCGGTTCAGCCCGCGCCGAGCCAGTCGGGGGCCTCACCGGCGGCCATCAGCGCGGCAAGCTGTTCGCGCGCCTCGGCCCGGATCGTCCGGCGAAGCTGCACCACGCCGCCGTCGTGGGAATAGAGGATCTCTCGCGCGTCGGCTTCCGGATTGAAGGCCTCCAGCATCTCCCGGTCCTGTTCGAGGACCGCCCAGTGGCGCGCCTCCAGCCGGTTCCTGTAGAGAAAGCGCCAGACGTCCCGCTGCCAGCCGGAGACCTTCCGGAACCGCCAGAAGAAACAGGCCGTGGCGGTTTCGTCGATCGGCGTGGCGTGCGCGATGATGCCGAAATTGCCGCCCGGGCCGCCGGTCGCGGGATAGGGGATTTCGAGCCGGGCATAGATGGCGCCGGTATCGCAGAACTCGCTCCAGTCGAAGTTGACGTCGCGCTGGGTCACCTTTTCGAAGATGAAGCCCGTATCGGTGCGCCGGGTGCGGAACTTGGCTTCCCGGTCGCCCCGCGCCATCGAATGCGACTGGGCGTGCAGGAAGGCGCCGTGCATCGGATCGAGGTTGTTGTCGAGCAGATAGCGCCACGGCATCTGCCACTCGGCGTAGCACAGAATGGCACCGAACCGCTCCGCGTCGACGAGTTGCGGCGGCGGATCGTAGGGCGCGGGCTCCTGGTTCAGGGCGTCGCCGATCCACGCGAAGATCGCGCCCTTGATCTCCTGCGCCGGATAGGTCTTGACCTCCTTCGAGCCCTCCATGCTGCAGCCCGGCTGGCCCGGCACCGCGAGCACCGTGCCGTCGGGGCCGACCTCGACGCCGTGGTACCAGCAGGCGAGCCGGTCGCCGAGATGGCGGGCCAGCGACATCGGGGCGCCGCGATGGGGGCAGCGATCCTCCTGGACGTGAACCGTTCCGCCGCTGTCGCGCCACAGGACCAGCCGCTCGCCGAACCGGCGGAGGCCCACCGGCTTGTCGGTGACGAAGCCGGACGGACACAGCGGGTGCCACCGGTTGCGCAGGCCCGAGCGAAGGTAGCGGTCGACCTGTTCCGGGGTCGGGCCGTCCTGCGAGCGCGTTTCGACTGCCGCCAATGCCATCGTCTCAGGCCCCCAGCCGCTTGATCTCGGTTTCGAAGGTCTCCGGCGTCCATGGCGCGCCGTCGGGCGCGTGGACGCCCGCTTCGTTCAGGCGCGCGACCAGCGGCTCGAGCGCGTCGATACCGTCGGCGAAGGCGGCCTCGAGGGCGTCGCCCAGCGCGTTTTCGTAGTCCGTCGGCGGTGCCGTCCGGAACTGGACCGGCTCCAGGTACAGGGCTTGCTGTTTCATTGTGCGTCCTCCGCGCGCGCCGCGCGCCACTGGCGGGTCAGCCGCTCGCGCACCTTGGTGAAGTCGTAGCTGGGATAGACCTCGGTCCGGAACACGCCCCAGGCGCAGCGCTCGAGCGCGACGTTGACGTGGTTGAGCAGCCGGGGCGGCAGCCGCAGCGTGGCGATCTGGCCGATGCCCATGACCACGTTCCAACTCACGATCTCGACGCCCTCGGGCGGAAAGGCCTCCCACCAGCCCGCCTCGCCGAGGCGGGCCTGCTGCTCCTCGAGGTCCATCGACTGGTCGTGGCGGAGCACGACGGTCAGCAGGATGGTCTCGTTGTCGAGATCTTCAAGCCGCGGTTTCTGGGCCAAGGTCGTCCTCCGATTTTCGCGGGACAATTTATATAGGACCCTATATATTTTGTCAACGCGCGCTCCGTCGCGTGCACTTCCCTGAGGCCCACCAGGAGACCTTGCCGATGCCGATCCGTCCCGTCCTGCTGTGCGGGAGCATCCCGCTCGCCGATACCGATGCCGTTCTCGACACGGTGAGCGACACGCTGGGCGGCGACCTGGCGCGGGTGCCGGACGGCGAGACCGGGGCGCGGACCAACTGGATCGCCTGGCAGGGCCCGGTCTTCGCCCGGCAGGCGGCGCTGGAGCCGACCGCCGA
>CAMYMQ010000378.1 GCA_947259335.1 uncultured Alphaproteobacteria bacterium
GAGTCCATCGGCGCGATCGCCTCGATCACGCCCCGGACGTGGGCATGGACCCGGGCGAAGTCGATCTCGGGCTCGCGGGCGGCGATCCCGAACGCGGCGCTGGTGCGCTGCGACCGGGCGGCATGGGCGGCGGCGAGCAGCGCCTTGGACGGGACGCAGCCGAAGTTCAGGCAATCGCCGCCCATCCGGCCCTTCTCGATCAGCACGGTGCGGGCGCCCATCTGGGACGCGCCGGCGGCGACCGACAGGCCCCCCGAGCCGGCGCCGATCACGCAGACATCGGTCTTGATCTGTGCTGACACCTGATGCTCCCGATCGCCCGCCGCTGATCCCGGCACCTTACCGCAGGCGCGGGCGCGAACAAGCGGGGCGTCAGGGCACCGAGCGGCCCGGCTTGACCCGCCGCAGCCCCGATATCGGCAGGAAGGACATAGCGCCGATGACGACGATCGCCACGGCCATGGCCACGAGGTAGGGCGAGATGAAGCAGAAGCCGCCGGCGACCAGCACCAGCCGCCCCCACCACGGGATCGGCCCCTTCCAGTATCCCTCGACTCCGAGCCCCAGCAGCACCACGCCGAAGCCGGCCGAGGCGCAGGCGATGATGATCTGATGCCACGCCCCCTCGAGCAGCAGGCCCGGCTGGAAGACGAAGGCAAAGGGCACGATGAAGGCGCCCAGCGCGAACTTCACCGACAGTACGGCGATGCGAATCGGATTCGCTTCCGCTATCGACGACGCCGCATAGGCCGCAACCGCGACAGGCGGCGTGATCGCCGACATCACGGCGAAGTAGAGCAGGAACAGGTGGCCGCCCATGTCCGGCACGTGGAGCTGCTTCAACAGCGGCCCCATCAGCATCGCGGCCAGGATGTAGGCGCTGGGCGTCGGCATGCCGAGGCCGAGGACGATGGTCAGCCCGGCCGCGACGAGGAGCGCCGGGAAGACCTGGGCATCGGTCATGCCGTAGACGACATGGGCGAACTTGGCCGCCAGCCCGGTCATCGTGATGCCGCCGATGACGAGGCCGGCCGCGGCGCAGGCCCCGGCCACCGGGATCATCCGGAAAGCGGTCTCGGCGATGGCCCGGTAACCCTGGATCAGCCCGAAATGGCTCTGCCGCCGCAGGATCCGCCGGACGATCGCGACGCCGAGGGTCGCGACCGTGACCGCGGTGGCGAGCCAGTGCAGCGGATACTCGATGACCAGCCCGACAATAAGGATCGCCAGCGGGACGAGCCGGAAGACCGTATCGGCGACCGCGAGCGGACCGCCCGTGATTTCGCGCCGCGACTCGAAGCGCAGGATCGCGACGGTAAGGATCGAGGCCGTGCCGATCAGCGCCACCCGCGTCGGCGTAAAGCCGAGCAGCAGGACGACGGTGAGCACGACCAGCGGAACCAGGAACATCCCGCCCTTCTTCAGGGTCGGCAGCAGGCCCGGGATCTGGTCCGCGTCCAGCGGCATGAGGCCCATCTTGAGCGACCGCAGATGGACCTGGGTATAGACGGCCAGATAGTAGAGAAGCGCCGGTATCAGCGCGGCGATCGCGATGTCGGCATAATCGATGCCCGTCGCCTCGGCCATCAGGAAGGCTGCCGTGCCCATCACCGGCGGCAGCAGGCTGCCCCCGGTCGACGACGCCACCTCGACCGCGCCGGCCAGCGCGCCGTCATAGCCGAGCCGCCGCATGATCGGGATGGTGATCGAGCCCGTGGTCACCACGTCGGAGGTCGGGCTGCCGGAGATCATGCCGTACAGGCCGGAGGAGATCACCGCGATCTTGGCCGGACCGCCCGCCTGTCGGCCGCTGACCGCGGCCGCGAAATCGAAGAAGAAGTCGCCGCCCTTGGCGTACATCAGCACCGTGCCGAACAGCACGAACATGAAGGCATAGGTCGCCGCCACCCGCACCGGCAGCCCCAGGATCCCGTCGGTCGTGAAGACCGTGATCTCGATGAAGTGCTGGTAGCCGATATAGTTGTGCTGGAGCACGCCGCCGAGCAGGTGGCCGAGCAGGTTGTAAGCCACGAAGACCAGCACCACGAGCATCAGCCCCAGCCCGGTCGTGCGGCGCGTGACCTCCAGCGTGAGGCCGAACAGGGCGCTGCCGAAGATCATGTCCCAGACGGTCAGCGGGTCCAGCAGCGCGATGCGCTCGACGATGATGCCCGCCTTGAGGGTGAAGTAGACGCCGGTGGCGATGCTGATGGCGCACAGAACCCAGTCGAGCGGCGTCGGATAGGTCGACGTGGACTCCGCGGTCGCCGCGACGGTCAGGAAGGCAAGGGCCATCATGCCGGTGAGGAAGACCACCGCCAGCGTCCAGGGCTGGATGATGTCGAAGGCCGCCGCGTAGATCACCCAGCCGCCAAGGCCGAAGCCGGGCACGGTGAGCAGCCAGAACAGCATGCCCTTGGGCGGCCGGCGCGCGCCGACGGTAAACAGATCAGAAAGTCGAAAGGGTTTCGCTGCGGCCATGACTGTCTATCCGGGCGGAACCCGACGTTCCGGGGACTTGAAGAAGCGTGGGCCCTGGCGGCGCGCCAAGGCCCACGATCAAGGCAATACCCTTGGGACCTACTTCAGCAGGCCCTTTTCCTTCAGATACTTCGCGGCGCCCGGATGAAACGGGATCGCCGACGGTTCCGCAAAGGTCGACGGGGTGGTCGCCTTGGCGATCAGCCGATGCGCGGTCTTGAACTTCTCGATCTGGGTCACGACCGCCTTGGTCAGGTCGTAGGCCTGCTGATCGGGCATGTCCTTGTTGACGACGATGATCGCGCCGGCGCAGACCGAGTTCGTGTCCTGGCTGATGAACTTGTACTCCGCCGCCTTGAACACGCAGGTCTTGCCGCCGATCTTCGCGGCGACCTTCTCGGCAACGTCCGGCTCGATCTGCAGCATCATGATGTTGTCGCCGAGGCCGCGCACCATCTCGCGGACGCGCGGATGGTTGTAGGCGATGCCGAAGACGACCATGTCGATGCGGCGATCGTTCATCAGCGACGTGATCTCGCGCGACGGCGCGTAGATGACCTGGCCGCCCCACTTCTTGATGTTGTCCACCGAGGCGCCCGAGTCGGCGAGGACGAGCTGGCCGATGTCGCTATCGGAGTTGCCGCGCCGGTTGACCGCGACGCGCAGCTTGGGCTTCTTCTTGGCGAGATCGGAAAGGGACTTGAGGCCGTATTTCTCGGCGACGTCCTTGCGGATGAGCGCATGCTGCGCCTGGAAGCGCGCGGTCGGCGAATAGACCCGGACCAGCTGGCGAATGTTGGAGATCTTGCCGCGGAACGGCTTCACGCCGTTGTTTGCCATGACCAGTTCCATGTCCACGGCGAGGCCCATGGGAACCTTGCCGGTCGACACCAGCACGATGTTGGCGAAGCCGCCGCTGCCGGTCTGATAGGTGACGGTCGAGCCGGGAAAGGCCGCCGCGATCGCGGCGTCGAGGCCACGGCCGATGCGCGACCAGAGGCCGCCCGGGCTCGCGCCCGAAAGCGTCGTGTTGTAGCTCTGCGAGAATGCCGGCCCGGCGACCAGCGGCAGAACGAGTGCGGATGCAATCGCCAATCGTTTCATGGAACTTCCTCCCTAGGTACCCGTTTATTGGGGATTACCGACTATCCGAGGATAACGGCTATTGTCGCGACCATACAGGATGGATGTCGGCTCTGTCACCCGCTCCCAGGCAATTCCGGCAACGGGTTGGGGGCGGGGCGGCCGCCTCAGTCCCGGTCTGCGATTACCTTGCAGACCGCCTCGATCGTCTCCTCGAGGGTCCGGTCCCGGTCCATCGTCTCGCGGGTCTCGGCGGAAAACGGTGTGCCATCAAGCAACCGGAACATCTCGGCCGCGCCGAGGTGGAAGTCCGGGGTGACACCGGCGGCCTCGAAGGTCGCGGCGATCTCCTCCATCTCGCCGACCCAGCGGCCGGCATCGACGGGCAGGCGCGGGATCATGGCCTGCATCCGTGCGTAAGCATCCTTCTGGCTGCCTTCGAACTCGGTGCGCAGCTCGCCCGAAATGCCCAGCCGGGCCGCCGCGGTCAGCAGCGCCGCGTGCAGCGTCCACGTTCCCTTGGTCAGCGCCGCGTAGCACATCTTCAGCGCCGAGGCCCGGCCGATCGCATCGCCGATCTCGCGCACCTCGAGAAACTCCGCCTGGAGGACCTGCATCGGCGTGCAATCGGGGCCGCTGACATAGAGCCGGGTCGGCGGCGTCGAGCGCGGGGCCGGCCCGACGACGCCGCCGTCGATGAACAGGGCGCCCGCCCCCTCGATGGCGTCCGCGGCGGC
>CAMYMQ010000379.1 GCA_947259335.1 uncultured Alphaproteobacteria bacterium
CGCCTGCCTTGCCGCCGCTGTGGACGACGAAGCGGTTGCGCATATAGCCGATGCTGGCGACCCGGCGGACCTCGTCGAGCACGTTGGCCGCCGCGGCCTCGGCGTCCGGCGAGTCCGGGAGCGCGCTTTCGTCGGCGCCCCGGCCCATGCTGTCGGGCTCCATGTCCTTCGGCGTGGCGTGGGCGAGGTCGTCGCGGCCGAGGTAGGACACGGCGAGCTCGCGGAAGATGTAGTCGATCACCGACGTCGCCATCTTGATGGCGTCGTTGCCCTCGACCAGCCCCGACGGCTCGAAGCGGGTGAAGGTATAGGCGTCGACGAACTCCTCCAGCGGCACGCCGTACTGCAGGCCGATCGAGATCGCGATGGCGAAATTGTTCATCAGCGACCGGAAGGCGGCGCCTTCCTTGTGCATGTCGATGAAGATCTCGCCGATGCCGCCATCCGAATATTCGCCGGTGCGCAGGTAGACCTTGTGACCGCCGACGATCGCCTTCTGGGTATAGCCGCGGCGGCGATGCGGCAGCTTGCGCCGCTCGCTGCGAACGACGTGATGGACGATCTTCTCCGCGATCATGACGCTGCGCTGGGCGGCTGGCGCCTCGATCACCGCCTCGCGGGCGTCCAGGTCCTCGTCCTCGTCACCGAGCTCGTCGAACACGGTCGCCGAGAGCGGCTGCGAGAGCTTCGAGCCGTCCCGGTAGAGCGCATTGGCCTTGAGGCCCAGCTTCCAGGACATCAGGTAGGCGCTCTTGCAGTCCTCGACGCTGGCGTTGTTGGGCATGTTGATCGTCTTGGAGATCGCGCCCGAGATGAACGGCTGCGCCGAGGCCATCATCTTGATGTGGCTTTCCCAGGACAGGAACCGCTTGCCGGTCTTGCCGCAGGGGCTGGCGCAGTCGAACACGGCCAGATGCTTGTCGGCGATGTGCGGCGCGCCTTCGAGCGTCATCGCGCCGCAGACGAAGATGTTGGCCGCGTCGATCTCGTCGCGCGTGAAACCCAGCGCCGCGAGCATGTCGAACGACGGGTCGTTCAGGTCGGCGTCGTCGAGGTTCAGCTCCTTGCGGCAGAAGTCGGCGCCCAGCGTCCACTTGTTGAACACGAACTTGATGTCGAAGGCGTTGGCGAGCGCCGCTTCGACCTTCTCGATCGCCTCGTCGGAGAAGCCGCGGCTGCGCAGATCGTCGAAGCTGATGGTCGGCGAGTTCTCCAGCGTGCCGTGACCCACGGCGTAGAGGACGATGTCCTCGATCTGCGGCTTGTCGTAGCCCAGTGTCTGGAGGGCGAGCGGGACCATACGGTTGATGATCTTGAAATAGCCGCCGCCGGCGAGCTTCTTGAACTTGACCAGGGCGAAGTCCGGCTCGACGCCGGTCGTGTCGCAGTCCATCACCAGCCCGATCGTGCCGGTCGGCGCGATCACGGTGGTCTGGGCGTTGCGGAAGCCGTGAGCCTCGCCCTTCTCGAGGGCGCGGTCCCACGCCGCCGCCGCCGCGCCGGCCAGGGCCGGATCGGGGCAGGTGGTGTGGTTGATCGCGACCGGATTGACCGACAGGCTTTCATAGCCGTCGGTGTCGCCGCGCGCGGCCCGGCGGTGGTTGCGGATCACCCGCAGCATCGCCTCGCGGTTCGCCTCGTAGCGCGGGAAGGCGCCGAGCTCCTCGGCCATTTCCGCCGAGGTCTCGTAGGAGACGCCGGTCATCAGCGCGGAGACCGCGCCGCAGATCGCGCGGGCCTCGTCGCTGTCGTAGGGAATCCCCGAGGCCATCAGGTAGCCGCCGATGTTGGCGAAGCCCAGGCCCAGGGTGCGGAACTCGTAGGAGAGCTGGGCGATCTGCGGCGACGGGAACTGCGCCATCAGCACCGCGATTTCCAGCGTGACGGTCCACAGGCGGACGGCGTGCTCGAAGCTGTCGACGTCGAAGGTGCCGTCGGGCTGCCGGAAGGGCATCAGGTTGATCGACGCCAGGTTGCAGGCCGTGTCGTCGAGGAACATGTACTCCGAGCATGGGTTCGAGGCGTTGATCCGGCCGCTCTCGGGGCAGGTGTGCCACTCGTTGATGGTGGTGTCGAACTGGATGCCCGGGTCGGCCGACTGCCACGCGGCTTCGGCGATCTTGGCCCACAGGTCGCGGGCCGTGAGGGTCTTCTTGACCTCGCCCGTGGTGCGGTTCTGCAGCGCCCATTCGCCGTTGGCGAGGACGGCCTCGAGGAAGTCGTTCGAGACGCGCACGGAATTGTTCGAATTCTGGCCGGAGACGGTCAGATAGGCGTCGGAATCCCAGTCCGTGTTGTAGGTCGAGAAGTGCATCTCCCGGTAGCCCTGCTCGGCGAACTGGATTGTCCGCTGAATGTAGTTCTCCGGGATCATCGACTTGCGCGCATCGCGGATCGCGCGGCGCAGCACGGGATTGGCCTTCGGGTTGAAGGGCTCGGCGCCGTCGAAGCCGTGACACGCCTGCATGACCGCGTTGAGGTGCTGGCGGGCGAGCTTCGAGCCGGCGACCATCGCGGCGACCTTCTGCTCTTCGATCACCTTCCAGTCGATGAACTGCTCGATATCCGGGTGGTCGACGTCGACGATGACCATCTTGGCCGCGCGCCGCGTGGTGCCGCCCGACTTGATCGCGCCCGCGGCGCGGTCGCCGATCTTGAGGAAGCTCATCAGGCCCGACGACCGGCCGCCGCCGGAAAGCGATTCGCCTTCGCCGCGCAGCGACGAGAAGTTGGTGCCGGTGCCCGAGCCGTATTTGAACAGCCGCGCCTCGCGGACCCACAGGTCCATGATGCCGCCCTCGTTCACAAGGTCGTCGTTGATCGACTGGATGAAGCAGGCATGGGGCTGCGGATGCTCGTAGGCCGAGCTCGACTTGGTCAGCTTGCCGGTCTTGTAGTCGACATAGGAGTGGCCCTGGCCGGGGCCGTCGATGCCATAGGCCCAGTGCAGGCCGGTGTTGAACCACTGCGGCGAATTCGGCGCGGCCATCTGGCGCGCCAGCATGTGGCGCATCTCGTCATGATAGGCGCGGGCGTCGCCCTCGCTGTCGAACATGCCGCCCTTCCAGCCCCAGTAGGTCCAGGTGCCGGCGAGCCGGTCGAACACCTGGCACGCGGTCGTCTCGCCGCCCTTCTTGGCGCCCTTCTTGGGCTTGCGGCGCTGGAGCCATTCCGGCACGCCGTCCTCTGCGACCCGTTCCAGATCGGCTTCGGCGGGAACGCCGGCCTTGCGGAAATACTTCTGCGCGATCACGTCGGTCGCGACCTGCGACCAGCTTTCGGGCACTTCGACCTGGTCGTTCCGGAAGACGATCGAGCCATCCGGATTCCGGATTTCGCTCACCGCCTTGCGGAACTTCATCCCGTCATACGCGTCTTTACCTTCGGTCGTGAAGCGCCGTTCAATACGCATTGGTTCCCCGCTTGTGCCCCAGAATCACTTGCCCCCATATCTGGTAGGCAAGTTATCAACAATCTCGATATGTGGGGGAATATGAACTGGGGTTAACCAAATTTCAAACATATTTTGTGGCTGATTTGTGAATCGCCACTCTATCTGGTGTCTGTGCGGGTGAGGCCGACTCAGGACCGCTCTGTAACCATCAGTAAATATTAGAGAAACAAAATGAAGTCGCGGTGCGGTGCAGCTCTCGAGACAACTTGATAACTTCTGCGCGTCTCTTTGCGCACTCCTATGACAGATCTTTGAACACTACTCGTGTGCTGGTTGCGGGCCCCGCCGGGCCGCCCTTCCGCCGACGCCGGGGGTCAGCGCCGTCCATATATGGAGACGTAGAAGATCGATCCGATGATGAGCAGGCCGCCGGCGATCTGCATCGGGCCGAGGGTCTCGTGGAGCAGAACGGTGGCCAGCAGGATGGTGAACAGCGGCTCGAAATTCATGACCAGCGACGCCCGGGCCGCGCCGGCCCGGGGCAGGGCGCTGTAGAAGGAGATCAGCGCGATCGGCAGGGCGCCGATCGCGCCCAGAAAGATCAGCCAGTAGCCGGTGTCGGTCGGGAAGTGCGGCCCGCCCTGGGAGACCAGGACGGCGGTGTAGAAGGGCAGGCTGACGCCATAGAGCCAGAGCGGCACGACCAGGGCGGGCATGTGCCGGTTCATGCGCGCCGCGCCCATGACGTTGGTGGCCAGCCCGCAGGCCGCCACGAAGGCCAGCGCCATGCCCTTCCAGTCGAGCACGATGGTCCCGAGCTCCAGGATCAGCGCCACGCCGACGAAGCCGACGAGGGCCGAGACCGCGACCGGGCGCGTGATCGTCTCGTGCCCCAACAGCGCCGAGAAGAGCGCCACGATGATCGGGAACAGGTAGATGATCAGGATCGCCAGGCTGATCGGGATGAATTTCATCGACAGCAGGATGGCCGGATTCTGGATCATGTTCGCCGTCGCGGTGATGACGAACAACCAGAAGACCGCCTTCGGCAGGGTCAGCTTGTGGCCGCGCGCGATCGACAGGACGATCAGGGCGATCAGGCCGAGCACCGCCCGGCCCGTGATCACGGTCCACACGGTGACCCCGCCGTCGTAGCTGATCTTGGCGAGGTTGTTCGACAGGCCGAAGAACAGCGCGGCCAGCCCCATCATCAGAATGCCGATGATGAAGGAGATTCGCGCCGCCCTGGCCTTCGTCCCGGGGCTCATGCGGATTTCGGCGGGCGTTTGAGCGTGACCCCGACGATGGCGGCGATCACCAGCACCGCGCCCAGGGTCTGGACCGCCGTGAACGCCTCGCCGAACAGCATCACCGCGAACAGCACGGTCAGCACCGGCTCCCCGTTCATGATCATCGAGGCCCGGGTGCCGCTGACATATTCGAGCGCGAGGTAGAGGCAGACCACCGAGATCGGCGCCAGGGTCGAGGCCCCCAGGAACACGGCCCAGCCGGCGAGGCCGCCGGTCGGCAGGTACAGGCCGCCGTCGGCCAGCATCGCGGCGGTCAGCCCGACCCCGGCGATGGCCAGGATGTTGAAGGTGACCACCGGCCCGGGCGTGGCGCGCATCAGACGGCCGCTGCCGATGATGTTCAACGCCATCGCAAGCGCGGCGGCCGAGGTGAAGGCGAGGCCATAGAGCAGGTGGCCGCCGACCTTGACGTCCAGCGCGAGCGCCAGGCCGGCGAAGGCGGCGAGCAGGCCCACGATGGTCACCGGCGACAGCCGCTCGTGCCCCAGCGCGGCGCTCAGCAGGGCGACGAAAATCGGAAAGACGTAGAAGCCGAGAATGGCGAGGCTGACGGGGATGAGTTCGAACGCGGTCAGCAGGGCGGTGGAGCCGCCGGCGAAGAGGAGCCCGACCCAAATCAGCTCGGGCCATGTCGCGCGGGGCATGAACGGCGTGCGGCCGATCGCGATCAGCCAGATCAGCAACGCGGCGACGACGATCCAGGTCCGGACCGACAGGAGCGTCAGAACCGAGACGTCGTAACTGTAACTCAGTTTCGACAGGTTGTTTTGCAGGCCGAACGCGAGCACGGCGACGCCCAGCAGCACGATCCCGCCCCACCGATGCATCCACGACGCCGCGCTGGGCGCTGGGCTTGCGTTTGTTCCCGCCATGAGCGTTTCAATAGCCTGTTCCACCGGGTGGGGACAGGGGCGGTCGGGACACTGGACGGCATAGCGGTCATGCGCCATAGTCCGCGCCAATCGTCAACGGCAACCGGTTCGCGCACCGTGGCAACCAACCTCGGCACCCGTATCCATACCGCCCTCCACGGCAAGCTCGTCGGCCGCGACGGAGAGGGCAACCGCTACTATATGGAGCGGCGGGATCCCGGCGCCGCGCGCCGCCGCCGGCGCTGGGTGATCTACTCCGGCGCCAAGGAAGCGTCGCGCGTGCCGCCGGAATGGCACCGCTGGCTCCACTACACCGGGTCGGAGCCGCCGACCGATAAACCGCTCACCCATCGCGCGTGGGAGAAGGAACATGTTCCGAACCGGACCGGAACGCCGGACGCCTATCACCCGCCGGGCCACGATTACGAAGGCGGCAACCGCGCGCCAGCGACCGGCGACTACGAGCCGTGGCGGCCGGCCTGATCCCAGCGTGTCTGTAACATGACCCGCGGCGGGTTGGAGATCGTCGTCGGCGCCGTCGTCTGCGCCGTGATCGCGCTCCTGATCGCCACTGGCGCCTCGGGCGGATTCGCGGCGGCCAGGACCGGCTACACCCTGACCGCCCACTTCGACCAGGCGGACGGGCTGGCGGTCGGCAACGCCGTTCACCTCGCCGGCGTGCAGGTGGGCAAGGTCAGCGCCATGCGGATCGATCCGAAGACCCTCAAGCCGCTGGTGGAATTCCGCTTCGAGGAAACCGTCCAGATTCCCCGGGACAGCGCGGCGATGATCCTCAGCGACGGGGTGCTGGGCGGCAAGTTCGTCAAGATCGAGCCCGGGGTCGAGTCGGACTATCTGAAGTCCGGCGAGCGCTTCGAGTTCGTTCAGGATTCGGTCATCGTCGAGGAACTGCTCGAGAAGATCGTCAACGCCGCCGACCGGCGGATCTCCGGGAAGCACTAGCCATGGGCCGAACACTGATCGAAACGGTGATGGGTCTGGTCGTGATCGCGATCGCCGCCGTCTTCCTGGTCTTCGCCTATATTTCCGCCGACCTCCAGCCGGTAAGCGGTCACAGCTTCAACGCCAAGTTCGCCTCGATCGGCGGTCTGCGGCCGGGCAGCGACGTCCGCATCGGCGGGGTCAAGGTCGGATCGGTGACCAGCCAGAGCATCGATCCCAAGGACTATCGCGCCCAGGTCAGCTTCACCGTGAAGGACGGCATCAGGCTGCCCGCCGACACGGTCGCCTCGATCACCAGCGACGGCCTGTTGGGCGGTAAGTATCTGCGGCTCAAGGTCGGCACCGGCCGCAAGATGCTGGAGCCCGGCGCGACCCTGGCCAAGACCCAGGACGCGCTGGCCCTGGAGGAGCTCCTGAGCCGAGCGATCTTCCTGCTGACGGAAGAGCCGGACAAGGCCAAGAAGCCGGCCGCGCCCGACAAGAAGCCCGGCCAGGACAACCGGACCCCGGCGCCCGAATGACCGAACCGGCCAGCCCTATCCAGAGTTGGGATCCCGACCGGTACGCGCGCAACGCGCGCTTTGTCGCCGACCTCGGCATGCCCGTCGTCGAGCTGCTCGATCCGGCGCCGGGCGAGCGTATCCTCGATCTCGGCTGCGGCGATGGCGCGCTGACGGTCAAGTTCGTGGAGATGGGGTGCGAGGTCGTCGGCGTCGACGGCAGCGCCGAGCAGATCGAGGCGGCGAGGGCGCTCGGCCTCGACGCGCGGGTCGCCGACGGACAGGATCTCCATTTCGAGGCCGAGTTCGACGCGGTCTTCTCCAACGCGGCGCTCCACTGGATGCGCCGGGATCCGGACGCCGTGATCCGGGGGGTGGTCCGGGCGCTCAAGCCGGGCGGCCGCTTCGTCGGCGAGATGGGCGGCAGCGGCAATGTCGGCGCGATCCGCGCGGCGCTGGAAGCCGCCCTGATCCGGCGCGATATCGATCCTGCGCCCTTGTGTCCCTGGTATTTCCCGACGCCGGAAGATTACAAGACACGGCTCGAGGCCGCCGGCCTGGTCGTCGACCGGATCGAATTGATTCCGCGGCCGACGCCGCTGCCGACCCGGATGGCCGACTGGCTCGACACCTTCGGCGAGAGCTATCTGAGCGGCGTTCCCGAGGCCGACCGCGCGGCGGTCAAGGAAGAGGTTTCGGCGGCGCTGGCGCCGGCCTTGCGCGATGCCGAGACGGGCCAATGGACGGCGGATTACGTCCGGCTGCGATTCTCGGCGCGGTTGCCTGAATGATGCCGGGTTTTGCGCCGTATACTGGGGTGATGATGACGCTGCGAAAATTCTGGAAGTTGATGGGACTTGGCCTCGCCACCGTGGCGGTCATGGGCGTGGGCGCGCTGGCGGCCGCCGCCCAGACCGGGCGCACCGACGAGACCGTCCGGACCGAGACCCTCAAGAAGCTCGAATCGACCAAGGGCGCCGACGACGAGCCGGCACCGCCCAACATCGACGGATCGCTGGTCGTCCTGCAGGGGCTCGACAAGGAGACCGCGCGAATCCAGACCTTCGGCGGCAAGGTCGGCTCGGTGGTCTCGTTCCGGACGCTGGAAATCGCCATCCGCCGCTGCCAGAAGACGCCGCCCCAGCTCAAGCCCGAGAAGGCGGCCTTCCTCCAGATCTACGACGTCGATCCGGAGACCAAGCAGAAGAAGCTGGTGTTCAGCGGCTGGATGTTCGCGTCGAGCCCGGCGCTCTCTGCGATGGACCACCCCACCTACGATATCTGGGTCAAGGACTGTAAGTAGGCGTCAACCCGGTCGTCGTCGAACTCGACCGGGAAGGCGGCCTCGTTGGTCAACGCCTCGCGCAGCATCTGGTGATACTGGTTGCGCGGAATCTCCAGCGCCCCGAACTGGGTCAGATGTTCGGTGACGAACTGGGTGTCGAGCATGCCGAAGCCGCTGCCGACCAGCCGGGCGACCAGGTGGACAAGGGCGACCTTGCTCGCGTTCGTCACCCGCGAGAACATGCTCTCCCCGAAGAAGGCCCCGCCGATCGACACGCCGTAGAGGCCGCCGACCATCTCGCCCTCCTGCCAGCTCTCGATCGAGTGGGCGAAGCCCAGCCGGTGCAACTCGGCGTAGGACCGCACGATGTCGTCGTTGATCCAGGTGTCGCCGCGGCCGCGGCGCGGGGCCGCGCATTCGCGGATCACGGCATCGAACGCGCTGTCGCAGCGGACCTCGAAGATCCGCCGCCGCACGGCCCGGCGCAACGAGCGGGGCACGTGGAAGCCGTCGAGCGGGATGATGCCGCGCCACTCGGGATCGACCCAGAAGATGTCCGACCGGCCGCGCGATTCGGCCATGGGAAAGACGCCGTTGGAATAGGCTCGCAGAAGCAGCTCCGCGGTCAGCCTGTATTCCATCAAGGCTTCCCGGCGTTGTTGGCGACGAAAGATTCCAGCCAGCGGATGTCGTAGTCGCCGTTGATGAAGTCCGGCTCGGACACGAGCTTCTGGTGCAGCGGGATGGTGGTCTTGATCCCGCCGATGACGAACTCCTCGAGCGCGCGGCGCAGCCGCATCAGGCATTCGTTGCGGTTGTTGCCGTGGACGATCAGCTTGGCGATCAGGCTGTCGTAGTTCGGCGGCACCCGGTAGCCGGCGTAGAGCGCCGAATCGACGCGCACGCCGAGGCCGCCCGGCGGATGGTATTCCTCGATGGTGCCGGGCGAGGGGGTGAAGGTGGCCGGGTCCTCGGCATTCACCCGGCATTCGATCGCGTGGCCCTGGAGCGCGACCTTGTCCTGGGTCATCGACAGGGTCGTGCCGGCGGCGACCCGGATCATCTCGCGGACGATGTCGATGCCGCTGATCATCTCGGTCACCGGGTGCTCGACCTGGAGCCGCGTGTTCATCTCGATGAAATAGAACTCGCCGTTCTCGTACAGGAACTCGATGGTGCCGGCGCTGCGGTAGCCCAGCTTGCGGACCGCATCGCATCCGATCTGGCCGATGCGGGCGCGCTCCTTGGCGTTGAGCGCCGGGGAGGGGGCCTCCTCCAGCACCTTCTGGTGCGACCGCTGGAGCGAGCAGTCGCGCTCGCCCAGGTGGATGACGTTGCCGTGGGTGTCGGCCAGGATCTGCAGCTCGATGTGGCGCGGATGGGCCAGGTATTTCTCCAGGTAGATGGCGTCGTCGCCGAAGTTGGCGCGCGCCTCGCGCTTGGCCGCGGTGATCATGCCTTCGAGCTGGTCGGCCGACTCGACCACCTTCATGCCCTTGCCGCCGCCGCCGCTCGACGCCTTGATCAGCACCGGATAGCCGATGGTCTCGGCGATCGCCCGCGCCTCGTCGATATTGTCCAGCGCGCCGTCGGTGCCCGGCACGACCGGCACGCCGACCTCGATCATCTTGCGCTTGGCCTCGACCTTGTCGCCCATCATGCGGATATGGTCGGGGCTGGGGCCGATGAAGGTCAGCCCGTGCTCCTCGACGATCTCGGCGAAGCGGGCGTTCTCCGACAGGAAGCCGTAGCCGGGATGGATCGCGTCCGCGCCGGTGATCATGGCGGCCGACACGATGGCCGGGATGTTCAGGTATGACTCCGCCGACCGGGGCGGGCCGATGCACACGCTCTCGTCGGCGAGGCGCACATGCATGGCGTCGTTGTCCGCGGTCGAGTGGATCGCGACGGTGTGGATGCCCATTTCGCGGCAGGCGCGGTGAATACGCAGCGCGATTTCGCCCCGGTTCGCGATGAGCACCTTGTCGAACACGGGCATGCGCTCCTAGTCGATGATCGCCAGGAGTTCGCCGAACTCCACGGGCGCGCCGTTCTCGACCCTGATCTCCCGCACCACGCCGGACCGGGGCGCCTTGATCTCGTTGAAGGTCTTCATCGCCTCCACCAGCATCAGGGTCTGGCCGGCGGACACCGTGTCGTCCTTGGCGATGAAGTTCGGCGCGCCCGGCTCCGGCGCCAGGTAGATCGTGCCGACCATCGGCGAGGTCACCGCGCCGGGGTGAGAGGCATCGGTCGCGGGCGGCGCGGCTTCCACCGGTGCCGCGGGCGTGACAGGCGCC
>CAMYMQ010000380.1 GCA_947259335.1 uncultured Alphaproteobacteria bacterium
GATCCCGCCGCCTATGCGGACCACGCCGCGCGATGGATCGCCGAGGGCGCGCGCATCGTCGGCGGGTGCTGCCGGATCGGCCCCGACCACATCGCCGCGCTCGACGCCTTGCGGCGCTGACGGTCCGAGACAGCGCGGGTCGGCCGCGATTTCCAAAGGCTGGAACGGCACCCGGCCTGCCGGGGCGTATCGACCCGAGGCCTCGACCCTATTCCGGGTCGCCGTCGGTCAGATAGTCCCACATGCGCTCGTAGATGCGGCCGGTGCCGACCGCGCGCGCCTTGGCCTCCGCCTCGTCGAGCACGGGCGCCGTGTCGAACTGGCCGCAGCGCAGCACCTCGAGCTCGACCCGGGCCGCGTCCTCAAGATACCAGGTGAAGACGACCGCCTGTTCCAGGCTCTCGCCGACGGTGACCGCGCCGTTGCCGCGCATGACCACGGCCCGGTTGTCGCCCAGAGCGTCGGCCACGCCGGCGGCCTGGCCGTCGGTGCGGATCAGTTGCGGGTCGTCCCACAGGCCCGGTCCGGGCGCGAAGTAGGAGCCGAAGCCGTGGCGCGGCCTGGGCGTCCGGCGCAGGGTCGAGAGCGCCATCACGTTCGGCGGCATCGACCGGCACACGCCGCCGACCTCCGGCCGCCGCTGATAGATCCGCTGGTGGATGCGGACCTCGCCGAGCACGCCGTCGGGCAGCGGGCCGTCGACCGGGACGACCGTTCCGGCCTCGCCGGAGGCGATCAAGCCCATCGGCTGGGGCGCGCAGACCAGGAAGCTGCCGGCATCGAGCCGCGCGCTGCAATGGCCATAGGCGTGGACCAGGCCGGCGCGGGCGAGCGCGCGGGCGGCCTTGCGGACGAGGATCTCGCGCTCTTCGCGCAGCGGAGGATTGGCGTCGGACATCGGGGAGATCGGGTGCGCGCGGTCTACTGGAATTCGGGGATGTCGGGCTTCGAGCCCCAGACGCAGAAGGAGGCATGCTCCATCGGGAACTGGCGCGGCCGGTAGGTCGCCTCGTCCTCGACGATGAAGCGGTCGCTGTTCGAATATTCGTAGACCATGCCGTCATGGCCCTCGAAATAGACGAAATAACCGCCCGAGGTTGCGTGGCGGCCGGGGCCGAAGACGATGCGGATCTGGCGCTCCTGCAGGAAATACCAGCTCCGCATGATGTCATCGATGCTCTCGACCTGGTGGTTGATGTGCTGCACGCCGGGCCGGTCGGTCGGGAACAGGGCGAGCTGGTGGTGGATGTCCTTGATCCGCAGCAGCGGGGCCGAGCCGATCCAGTCGCTCACCCGGGCGTTGAAATGCTTGGTCCAGAAGGCCTCGTCCCGCGCCGGATCGGTGCTGTTCAGCCCGATATGGCCCAGGCCCGAGACACCGGCGTCGCGGGTCGGGAAGTAGCGGCGGTTGGCCTCGTGGGGGCGGGCGACCAGCTCGATCCGGTTGCCCGACGGATCCCGGAACCAGATGAAGTCCTCGACCGCGCGGTCGGCGCTCTCCTCGGCGGTGCCACGCTCGCAGGCGACCCCGGCCGCCTTCAGCTCGATCAGGGCCTCGTCGAGGCCGGTCCAGTCCTTGACCTCGATGCCCACCATGTGGTCGCGCTCGTCGCCCTCGAAATAGCAGAGCGAGTGGTGCCGGTGGTTGCTGCGCAGCTTGAGCCGGTCGCGGGTCCGCTCGATCGGCTGCAGGCCGACGATCTCGGTGGTGAACCGCTCGGCGCCGGCGAGATCGCGGGTGCCGAGGCGGACGTAGGCCAGGTCGCGAAGCTCGATCATGATTTCTTCCTCCCGCCGATCGCTGCCGGCCGCAGCTTTTTGCTTGGGCCCGATTGTAAGGGGAAGGGCGGCCGCCGGTCCAATGACCTCGCTGCCGGGGTGGGCCCCTACCTGGGCATGGTCGGGCGGTCGTCGAGGATGCCCGAACGCTCGATCACCTCGGCCATCGCCTTCTCCTGGCGCGGGGCCATCAGGTGGACGCCGCGGACGCCGGGGATTTCCTGCATCTCCTGAATGAGTTCCGCGCAGATCTTCATGCCTTCCTCGCGCTCGTCGTCGGCGCCTTCGAGGCGCTTGATCAGCGGTTCGGGGATCGAGACGCCCCACAGGTTGGCGTCCATCCACTTGGCCTGCTTGGCGGACGCGAGCGGGCCGATGCCGATCAGGAAGGGCAGCTTTTCGGTGACGCCGAAGTCGGCCAGCCGCGCCATGTAGGCGCGGCAGATGTCGAGGTCGAAGCAGTACTGGGTCTGGGCGAAGTCGGCGCCGGCGTCGATCTTGGCGAGCAGCGCCTTGGGCTCCCAGTCGGGCTTGAGGGGAACCGGCGCGTCGGCGCAGCCGATGAAGTATTTCGGCGGCACCTTGATCTCGCGGCCGGAATTGAGCTGGCCGTCGTCGCGCATCTTCCGCGCCAGCCGGATCAGCGAGGCCGAATCGAGGTCGAAAACGGGCTTGGCCTCCGGTTCCTCGCCCTTCTTCGGGTCGTCGCCGGTCAGGCACAGAATGTTGGGGATGTCGAGCGCGCCGGTGCCGAGCAGGTCAGCCTGGAGCGCGATCCGGTTGCGGTCGCGCACCGTGTACTGGAGGACCGGCTCGATGCCGTCGCGCATCATCATGCCGGCGAGCACGAGGCTCGACAGGTGCGGCTTGGCCGTGGCCCCATCGGTGACATTGACCGCGTCGGCATAACCGCGCAGGGGCATGACCTGATCCAGAAGGGCTCGCGCGTCGGAGGTCGCGGTCGGGGTCGTCTCGGCGGTCACGGCAAACGCGCCCGCCGTCAGCACCCGCTCCAGCCGTCCTTCGGATTTGGCCATTGTTTTTCCTCCCGTCGTCGTTTTGGCGCGAGGATAATGGCAGCCGTTTGGCCCACCGAGAACCACAAAGCCGCCCACGCGCCGAAGGACGGGCGGGGGCTTTGGAAATCGTGGGCGGGCTGGCTGGGCGGGCCTATTTCGGCCCGGCGGCGGGGCTGATGCGCTTTTCGATGTCCTTGTACTTGATCTCGATCCGGTCGGCGCGGCGGATCACGGTCGTGTCCGGATCGGCGCCGGGCTTCGTACCCGGCCAGATCGTCCGCTTCCAGCTGGCGTCGATACGCTCGCGGGACTCGGCGACCATGCGCCGGGTGTCCTGATCCAGGCCGTGATAGACGAAATAGCAGATGACGAGGAGGACGGCGGCCAGTGCCGAATACTCGATCATCGCGGACCCGTCGACACAACGGGCGAACTTCTTGAGGCGGCCAAGCATGCGTATCCCCCCTGCCTGCGGAGCCTTCTTTTAGTAAAGCGATCCTATTCAGGCAGGGTTAAGAAGTCCCTAAGGCGGGAGCGGGGCTACGCGGAAAAGTCGGTCGACCCTTTGGCGCGGGCCGGACGCACGAATGCCTTGCGGCCGTCCCGTGGGACGGTCGTCGGCGATGGAATCAGGGATCGTGGGAATTGTCGGCGCGAGCCGGTCCGGCCGCCCGCGCCTGTCAGAGGTCGCCCGTCAGCCGGCGCCCGTCAACAGGTCGGATGCCGCCTTAGCCCGCGACGGAGCCGGCGGCGATCACGTTGGCGGCCAGGGGCCCGGCGGAAAAGTACAGCGCCAGCCCGATGATGATGATCGATAGGTTGCGAATGGCGCGCATGGTGACTGTCCCTCGGTTAATGAACTGAGGCGACGGTAGCGGGAGGGGGATTAACAAAACCCTAAGGTGCCAAGGGAGCGGCAAGGGTCGGCACCCCGGCCACCCGCTTCTCTCAGCGACGCTCGTCGACGAACCGGGGCGCCTTGATCGAGCCTTCGAAGGCCTTGGCGAGGCTGCCGGTCTCCAGCCGCTCGATCTCGGTGGTGACCTCGAAGGTGTGCTTGACCGCCTTGATCAGTTCGCCCTCGACCGGCGCGGCGTCGACCCCGCGCTTGACCTCGATACGCAGGCGGAGGGTCTCCAGGCCGCTGTCGTCGGTGACCAGCACGCCCTGGAAGTCGTTGACCGCCGGGTTGCGGAACATGAAGTCCTCCAACTCGGCGTGGTTCACATTGACGCCTCGGATCTTGAAGAAGCCCGTCGTCCGGCTGGCGTGCTTGATCATCGGGAACAGCTCGGCATGGATGCCGTCGCTCGCGCTGCGGTCGATGTAGGTGACGATGTCGCCCGAGTTCCAGCGCAGGAAGGGTGTCGCGTGGCCGGTATAGAGCGGCGTCACGCAGAAGGTGCCGACCTCTCCCTCGGGCACCTGTTTGCCGGTCTCCGGATCGACCACCTCGATGTAGAACAGGTCCGTCCAGATATGGATGCCGTCATGGGCCTGGCTCTCGGCGCCCATCAGGCCGGCCTCGGACATGCCGAAGACGTCGTAGACCTCCGCGTCCCAGACCCGCTGCAGCTTCTCGCGCTTGGCCTCGGACAGGGTCTCGGCCGAAGTGACGATGGTGCGCACGCTCGAGGAGGCGAGGTCGATGCCCTCGGCGTCGGCCAGGTTGGCGAGGTGGATCGCGAAGCTCGGCATGGCGATCAGCACGGTCGGCTTGATCGTCCGGATCAGCTCGATCTGGGCGGCCGAGGGGACGGCGGTGCCGGCGCCGACCCAGTTCATGCCGACGCCGAAGTCGCGGGCGCTGCGCGCCCAGATCTGGCCCGCCGGGTGGATGCCGATGGGAAAGGAGATGTGGCACAGGTTGCCCGGGCCGATGCCGATGCACGGGAAGGACCGGCCCCAGGACAACAGGCCGTAGGTGACGTCCTCGAAGGTGCGTGGATAGAAGACCGGCTTGCCGGTCGAACCGCCCGAGCGCCAGTATTCGGAGATATCCTCCGGCGGGGCGATGTTGATCTGCTCCATGAAGGTGCCGTGGTCCCACTGGCGGAGCTGGTCCTTGTCGATGATCGGAATCTTGGACCACTCGTCCGGATCGTCGAGCTTGCCGGGATCGATATGGTCGAGCTTGCCCTGGTACCAGGCGGCCTTGCGGGCCCTCTCGAAGGCCAGCTTCTTTCGTTCGCTCTGGATCTTGCGGATCTCGTCTCGCGAGCCCGGCAGCGGCGGCGGCGTCATCGGCGGCGGTTTCCTTCTTTCCCGGATTGAGGAGGCTCGGGCGTTTCCCCGTCTGTTTCCGCGCCGTTTTCGGCAACGGCTTTTTCAAAGGCCTTGCGGGTCGTGCTCAACAGGCCGACCAGGGCCTCCTTGTCGGTCTCCGAGACCTCGCGCAGCGCCTGATCGACCCAGGCGGCATGGTCGTCGGTCATGGTCAGGAACAGCGCGCGGCCGTTGGCAGCCAGCCGCACCTGGCTCGACCGCCGGTCGCTGGGGCTGGGCCGGCGCTCGACCAGGCCTTCGGACTCCATGCGGTCGATCAGCGCGGTGATGTTGCCGCTCGCCGCCATCAGGTGGCGCGCGAGCTGGCCGATCGGCAGCCACTCGCCGTCGAACCGGTAGAGCTGGGACAGCACGTCGTAGCGGCCGAGGCTTTGCCCGTACTTCCGGCGCATGCGCGCGCCCACCGCGCTCTCGATCGTCCTGGCGCACTTCATCAGCTGCAGCCAGGTGCGCAACGACAGTTTGCCGTGCGCCCCGTCGCCGAGGGGGTCGTGAAGAGAACGGGCCGTGGACATGGTCTCTTGCTTATCACGATGACATCTAATATGTAAATATCTAACGCGTTATATAAATAGCAGCGAACGGATCTCCATGGACATCGTGATCATCGGCGGCGGCCCCGGCGGGCTCTATTCCGCGATCCTCCTGAAGAAGCGGTTTCCGGACGGGCGGGTGCGGGTCTATGAGCGCAACCGCGCCGACGATACCTTCGGCTTCGGCGTCGTCTTCTCGGACGAGACGCTCGACAACTTCCTGTCGCGCGACCCGGAGAGCTACGCGGCGATCACCGGCAGCTTCGCCTACTGGGACCATATCGATTTCCGCTGGAAGGGCGAGGTGGTGCGCTCGGGCGGCCACGGCTTCTGCGGCTGCGGCCGGGTCGAGCTGCTCGCCATCCTCCAGGAGCGCTGCCGCGAGGTCGGCGTCGAGCTCCACTTCGAGACCGAGATCGAGGACCTGTCGGCCTTCCGCGACGCCGACCTCGTGATCGGCGCCGACGGCATCAACAGCCGGGTGCGGGAGACCTACAAGGAGCATTTCCGGCCCACCTTCGAGTGGCGGCGCAACCGCTTCGTCTGGCTCGGCTCGACCAAGCCGTGCGAGGCCTTCACCTTCCACTTCACCGACAACGAGCACGGCACCTGGGTGCTCGGCGAGTACCAGTACAACGACCGGCTGGCGACCTGGATCATCGAGGCGCCGGAGGCGACCTGGGAAAGCGCGAAGGGAGAGGTCGAACACCTCTCCGAGGACGAGCTGCTCGTCTACATGACGGAGCTCTGGGGCGACTATCTCGACGGCCACGAACTGGTCGCCAACAAGTCCGTGTGGCGGGTCTTCCCGACCATCCGCTGCGAGAATTGGCACTTCCGCAACATCGTCCTGATCGGCGACGCGCTGCACACGGCGCACTATTCGATCGGCTCGGGAACCAAGCTGGCGATGGAGGATGCGATCGCCCTCGACGACGCGCTCGCGGCGGAAGAGACGGTCGCCGGCGCGCTCGAACGGTTCGAGGCCGACCGGCGCGAGGAGGTCGAGAAGACCCAGCACGCCGCCGACGTCTCGGTGACCTGGACCGAGAACCCGCACCGCTATGCCGGGATGGCGCCGATCCAGGCGGCCTATTCGATGGTCACCCGCGCCAAGGCGATCACCCATGAGAACATGCGCGCGCGCGACGCCAGGTTTGTCGACGAGGTCGAGCGCTGGTTCGCGGACGATCTTCGCAAGCAGGGTTTCGAGCTGCCGGGCGCCAGCCCGCCGCCGCCGATGCTGACCCCGTTTCGGCTGCGGGACCTGGTCCTGCGGAACCGGATCGTCGTCTCGCCGATGAACATGTATTCGGCGGAGGACGGGGTGGTCGGCGACTTTCACTTCGTCCACTTCGGCGCCTTCGCCCACGGTGGCGCCGGTCTGCTGATGTCGGAGATGACCGCCGTATCGCGGGAGGCGCGGATCACCCCCGGCTGCGCGGGGCTATATACACCCGAACAGGCCGAGGCCTGGAAGCGCGTGATCGGCTACGTCCACGACCAGTCGGACGCCGCTTTCGGCTTCCAGCTCGGCCATGCCGGGCGCAAGGGCTCGACCCGGATCGGCTGGGAGGGCATGGACCTGCCGCTCGAACGCGGCAACTGGGAAGTGGTCGGCGCTTCGGCGCTCGCCCACGGCCCGGGCATGCATGTGCCCCGCGCGGCGACCCGCGCGGACATGGAGGCGGTGCGCGACGCC
>CAMYMQ010000381.1 GCA_947259335.1 uncultured Alphaproteobacteria bacterium
CGCTGGGCGACCTCGTAGCGCGGGTGCAGCGCCGACAGCTTGACCGACAGGCCCGGCGCCTCGATGGGCCCGCGCCCGTTCGCCGCCTCGCCTATGGCGGCGATGGCCGCGTCATAGGCCTTCAGATAGCGTTCGGCGTCCTCGGCGGTGTGTGCCGCTTCGCCGAGCATGTCGTATGAATAGCGGTAGCCTTTCGCCTCCATCGCTTTCGCCCGGTCGAGCGCCTCGCCGATGGTCCGGCCCATGACGAACTGGCGGCCGAGGATGCGCATGGCCTGGAGCAGCGCCTGGCGGATCACCGGCTCGCCGCTGCGGGCGACCAGCCGGCCGAGAATGCCGCCCAGGTCGGTCTCCTTGTCGTCGTTCCAGCGCAGCACCCGCCCGGTCAGCATCAGCGCCCAGGTCGAGGCGTTGACGAACCAGGAATGGCTGTGACCGAGGTGCCGCTCCCAGTCGGCCGAGCCGATCTTGTCTTTGATCAGCTTGTCGGCGGTGTCGGCGTCGGGGATGCGCAACAGCGCCTCGGCGAGGCACATGAGCACGACGCCCTCGCCGCTCGACAGCTCGTACTCGTCCATGAAAGCGTCCATGCCGCCTTCGTCGAGCCGCTGAGTGCGGACGGCCTCGACCAGTGCGCGGGCGCGGGCCGTGATACGGGCGCGGACGTCGTCGGCGACCTCGGCCTCGGCGATCAGGCTGCGCACGACCGCCGCCTCGTCGGCGCGGTAGAAGCCGGAAATCGCCTCTTGAAGCGGAGTCGGGTCGGATAGCGGTTTGCCGAAGATCATCGCCACGCCACAGGCATTGTCCGGAAATTCATTCTTTGGCTGTTACAATCACAATATTATCCTTTGGAATATATATAACTAGCTTGTCATAGTAATCGCCAGTCGTGAAAACAGCCCGGCGACTTCTATAGACGTACTTCAAGGACAGGTTATAATATTTTGCTGATTTCTTAAGACAATCTGTTGTCTGCCCCGTGGTTGCCATTAGCAAAGTCGACCGCTTGGAAATCGCTTTGGCGTAATCCTCGACGGGCGTTCTTCGCCATCGTTCGTAGAAATAGGAACTAAACGTCTTGGCCGGATTTTTACGGATGTCGCCAAGCTTCCTCGGTTGCCGACTGAACATTTCCAGCCGCGTCTTTCTGTCCGATATCAGAACGTCCGCATCAGGTCCCCCTTTGACCGAGAATATGGCAACAGCGCATCCTAACCAAAGGGATTGGTGGAGTACTTTTTCGATCGTAAAGACGCTTGGAACCAGGCCGGCCAACGGAGAAGGCCTGGTATCCGAGAAATCGCATGAGCTGACGGCAGCTACGACCAATGCGCTCAGAAGGGCTCTCAATGCGCAGCCCGCAGGACCTAGATTGCCTGAAATAGGAAGAGCCATTCCGAGATCCGCAGATTTAAGGCGGCAGATTTCGCCTAAAGGTACTCAACCATCAATGATGGCCGCAAAGCATATACGTATGGGTCCAACCCTCAGAGCAGTCCCAGCGCGCGGAGTTCCTCCGCCATCTCGGGCGGCGGCTCCTCCTCGACCTCGCCATGGGCGGCGTCGGCGGGCGCGTCGGCCGGGTCCAGGTAGCGCCAGCCCTGGTGCGGGCGGCGCGGCTGCATCGCGGTCGGCACGAGTTCCGGATCGAGGACCAGGTGGCAGTGGGCGCCGCGCGTCTCGTTGGTCTGGCGCTCGATGCCGACGATCCGCTGCCGGACCCGCACGAAACCCTTGATGATCCAGTAGATCGAGCCGCCGTCGAGGACCTCGTCGGCGCGGCGCGGGGCGTTGCGGGTCTTGTGATAGATCTCGCCCTCGTTGGCGAGACGGCGGGCCTGGAAGGCCGCGAGCCGGTCGATCGAATCGACCCCGACGCAGAGCTTGAGCAGGTGAACGGGCATGGGCTCACCGTAGCAACGCGAACGGTGGGCGGCTATCCGAACAGACCGAGAATTTCCCACCACAGATAATTCAGCGGCGCCAGGATCAGCAGATAAAGCGCCGCCGAAATCGCCATCACCTTCGCCCCGGTCGACAGCCCCATCCCGGCCATGCGCACGCCGATCAGGGTCGGCGAGGTCTGGTACGGCAGCCAGATGTTGGAATAGGCGGCGACATAGGTCATCAGCACGGCGAAGACGGGCATGCCGCCCGCCGTGGCGACACTGTCAGCCAGCGGCGTGATGATCGTGGTGGCGCCCAACTGGCCGGTGACCAGACCGAGGACGTTCGAGAAGACGAAGATCAGGCCGTAGTTGAGGGCGTGGGCGCCCGGGGTGAACGGCGCCGAGGCGAGGATGCCCTGCCCGAGCAGGTCGCCGACCCCGCTCCATGAAATCACCTTGCCGATTCCCATCAACCCGGCGGTGAAGAAGACCGGCCCGAAGGCGATGTCCCGGTCGAAGGCCCCACGCTCCAGCACGCCGACCCCCGGCAGCAGCGTCAGGATGCCGGCGGCGAGACCGACCCAGCCCGGATCGAGCCCGTGCCAGCTATCGGTCACCCAGACCAGGAGTGCGGCGCCCAAGATCAGCGCCATGCGCAGTTCCGCCGCGCTCCACGGCTGGCGCTCCTCGAAGCGGGCGCTGGCCTTCGGCGGCTCGCGGAACAGCTTCCAGCACACGCCGTAGATCAGGACGGCCTTGAGGATGCCGTTGACCGGCATCTGGTAGAGCAGCCAGTCGGCGTAGGTGAACTTTATGCCGAAGATCTCCTGGCTGGTGCCGACCAGGATCATGTTGGCGACGTTCGACGGCAGGATCGCTCCCGAGGTGGCGAAGCTGGCCATGATGACGGCGGCGATGATCCCGGCCCGGCCCTTGCTCCCGGCGCCGTAGCCGAGCTCGTCGGACAGGATCGCCGCCAGCGGCACCAGGATCAGCACGCGGCCCATCACCGAGGGCATCACGATCATCAGCGCGAAGCTCGCGGCCATCGCGGCGACCAGGATGCGTCCGTAGGACTTGCCCGAATAGCGGATCAGGGACCGGGCGATGCGCGAGCCGAGTCCCGTCTTCTGCACGCCCGCGGCGATGAACAGGCCGCCGAAGACAAGCCACAGCGCCGACGACACGAAGCCGGTGAAGACGACGTTGGCGGGCGCGATGTGAAGCAGGACGGCGGCGGCGAAGAAGCCGAGCGCGGTCAGGTGTTCGGGCACCACGCCGGTGGCGATGAAGGCGATCGCGACCAGGCACAGCGCGCCCGCATGCAGCGGCGTCGCGCCGACCCCGGCGGGCGGGAACAGAACCAGGGCGGCGGCGGCGAGGATCGCCGTGCCGACGATCCCCCAGCGGACCTGAAGGCTAGTCGCCAAGCGTCACGCCGCGATCTTGCTCGCCAGCGCCTGGGCCACCCGCGAGGCCGGCGGCCGCCCCAGATAGTCGCAGATGAAGCGCCCGGCCGCCGCCACCCTGTCAAGGTCGACGCCGGTGCGGATGCCGAGCCCGTGGAGCATGTAGAGCAGGTCCTCGGTCGCGAGATTGCCGGCCGCGCCCGGCGCGTAGGGACAGCCGCCGAGACCGGCCACCGAGGCGTCCGCGATCCGCACGCCCCGTTCCAGGCAGACCAGCGTGTTGGCCAGCGCCTGGCCGAAGGTGTCGTGGAAATGAACGCCGAGTTTGGCGACCGGCACGTCCTCGGCAACCCGGTCGATCATCCGCCGCGCCTTCTCGGGCGTGCCGACGCCAATGGTGTCGCCCAGCGAGATGTCGGCGCAGCCCATCGCCACCAGTTCCGCGGCCAGCTCGGCGACCCGTCCTGGATCGATCTCGCCCTCGTAGGGGCAGCCGAGCACGCAGGAGAGATAGCCGCGCACGGCGACCCCCGCCGCCGTCGCGGCCGCGCAGACCGGGCGGAACCGGTCGAGGCTCTCGGCGATCGAACAGTTGGTGTTCTTGCGCGAGAAGCTCTCGCTGACCGCGGCGAAGATGCTCACGTCGCGCGCGCCGACCGCCAGCGCCCGCTCGAAGCCCTTGAGGTTGGGCACGAGCACGGGATAGCGGGTGCCGGACCGCTTGGCGATCTGCTCGAACACCTCGGCCGAATCGGCCATCTGGGGCACCCACTTGGGCGAGACGAAGGCTCCCGCCTCGATCGCCGGCAGGCCGGCACCGGCGAGCATTTCGATCAGCTCGACCTTGATGTTGGTCGAGACCGCCTTGGCCTCGTTCTGCAACCCGTCGCGCGGGCCGACCTCGACCACCGTCACGGCGTCAGGCGTGGCCATGCCTCAGTTCTCCTTCGCCTCGAAGGCGACCAGCTCGGCGCCCTCGTCGACCTGGTCGCCGACGCCGAAATGGATCGCCTGAAGGGTGCCGTCCGACGGCGCGGTGATCGTGTGTTCCATCTTCATCGCTTCGAGAATCAGGATCGGCATGCCGGCCTCGATCTCGGCTCCCGGTTCGGCCAGGACAGCGATGATCTTGCCGGACATCGGCGCGGTCAACCGGTCATCTTCGACCTCGAAACCCGCCAGCGCGGCGAGCGGATCGACGACCGTCAGCACGTGATGCCGGCCGTCCATCCAGACATGGATCGCGTCGTCGACAAAGGCGACCCCGGCGGACAGCTTGCGGCCGGCGATCACGGCCGTCAGCCGCCCCCCATTCAGCGGAGTCCCCTCCAGCGCGCCATCAGCGGCGAGGCTTTCGCCCGACGGCAGGCCGACCGTGATGCCGGCGCCGTCATAGGACACGGTCAGCGCGTGGGTCTCGTCCCCGCTCGCCAGGTCCAGCGAATGCCGGCCGGTATCGTTGAGCCGCCAGCCATTGACCAGGTGCCACGGCGACCAGGGATCGCCGGACGCCGCCGC
>CAMYMQ010000382.1 GCA_947259335.1 uncultured Alphaproteobacteria bacterium
AGCCGCGCGGCCTCGGTCATCGGCACGCCCCGGTCGCGCGCCAGCCGGTGCAGGGCCTGCACCGCCGCGTCGCCCAGGCCGCGTTTCGGCTTGTTGATGATCCGCTCGAACGCCAGGTCGTCTTCGGGCGACTGCAGCAGCCGCAGATAGGCCACGGCGTCGCGGATCTCCATGCGTTCGTAGAAGCGCGGGCCGCCGACGACGCGGTAGGGAACCCCCAGCGTGATGAACCGCTCCTCGAATTCGCGGGTCTGGAAGCTGGCGCGGACCAGGATGGCGATTTCGGACAGCGCGTGGCCCTTGCGCTGCATGTCCTCGATGAGATCGCCGATGATCCGGGCCTCTTCGACGCCGTCCCAGATGCCACGCAGCCGGACCTTGTCGCCGCCGTCGGCCTCGGTCCACAAGGTCTTGCCCAGCCGCCCCTCGTTGTGGGCGATCAGGTGCGAGGCCGCCGCGAGGATCGCCGGCGTCGAGCGGTAGTTCTGCTCCAGCCGGATGATCCGGGCGCCGGGAAAGTCCTGTTCGAACTTGAGGATGTTGCCCACCTCGGCGCCGCGCCAGCCGTAGATCGACTGATCGTCGTCGCCGACGCAGCAGATGTTCTTCTCGCGCTGGGCCAGGAGCCGCAGCCACAGATACTGGGCCACGTTGGTGTCCTGATACTCGTCGACCAGGATGTAGCGGAACCGGCGCTGATACTTGTCGAGCACGTCCTCGTGCTGGGTGAACAAGGTGATGTTGTGCAGCAGCAGATCGCCGAAATCGACGGCGTTCAGGGTGCGCAGCCGCTCCTGATAGGCGGTGTAGATCGCCAGCGCCCGGCCGTTGGCGAAGTCGCCGACGTCGCCCGGGTTGACCTGGTCGGGCCGCAGCCCCTTGTCCTTCCACCGCTCGATGATGACGTGGAGGATGCGCGCCGGCCACTTCTTGGTGTCGACGTCGTCGGCTTCCAGGAGCTGCTTGATCAGCCGGACCTGATCGTCGGGATCGAGGATCGTGAAATTGGGCTTGAGCCCCACCAGCTCGGCATGCATGCGCAGGATGCGCGCCGCCAGCGCATGGAAGGTGCCGAGCCACAGGCCCTCGGTCGCGCCCCGCCCCATCAGCGGCTGGACCAGCGCCTCGACCCGCTGCTGCATCTCGCGCGAAGCCCGGTTGGTGAAGGTGACGGCGAGGATCTGGTAGGGCTTGGCGCGGCCCGAGCCGAGGATCTGGGCGATCCGGGTGGTCAGCGCCTTGGTCTTGCCGGTGCCCGCGCCGGCGAGCACGAGGACCGGGCCGTCGAGCGCCTCGACCGCGTCGCGCTGGGCCGGGTTGAGGCCATTCAGCCAGGGCGCGTCGGCGGGCCGCACCAGCGGCCCGGCGAGCTCCGACAGCCGGGGTGAGGAAGACGCAGGTTCCGCCATTGTTCCGCCTCTATATCACGGATGCCGAAGGCGGCGACATACAAATGGTGGGCCTCGATGTCGCGGCGCTCACAAATTCTTGTGGATCGATCGCCGATTCGGCCCCGCTCATCCCTCGCGGGCCTGGCGATGGGCGCGGTCGTAGGCGAGGATCACATCCCGTTGCTGGACGGTGCCGACCAGCCGCAGGCTTTCCCGGTTCTCGACGACGGGCAGGGTCGTCTCGGTGGTCCGCCCGAACACCGTCATCGCCTCCTCCAGATGGTCCTCCGCCAGCAGGAACGGCGGCTGGCGCATCAGCGCCACCAGCGGCTCCTCGGCGTCCTTGGCGGCGTCGCCCTTGGTGAAGATGTCGCTGAGCGCGACCACGCCGCGATAGCCGCCGTCGTCGCCGACGATGTAGACCGACCGCTGGGGCGCCGCGAGCAGCATGTGCCGGAGGCCGTCGATGTCGACCGCGTCGTTGGCGGCCGAGAAGTGGCGCCGCATCAAGAGCCGCATTCGGGTGCGCCGCAGGATGGTCTGGGTCTGGTCGAGACCGAAGATCACGCCGCGCCGGTCGAGCTGCCACTGGAAGAATGACCGGCCGACGATGGCCTGGGTGATCAGCGAGGCGATCACGACCGCGACCATCACCGCCACGGTCACCTCGTAGTCGCCGGTCAACTCGAAAATGATCAGGATGGTGGAGATCGGCGCGCCCAGGACCGCACCGGCGACGGCCCCCATGCCGACCAGGGCGTAGGCGCCCCGGTCCGAGGCGAGATCGGGGAACAGCGCCGCCGCCGCGGTGCCGAAGGCCGCGCCCAGCATGGCGCCGAGGACGAGCGACGGGCTGAAGATGCCGCCGCCGAAGCCGCCGCCCAGGGAGATCGCCGTCGCCGCCGTCTTGGCGACGATCACGCCGATCAGCAGCCAGAAGCCGAAGCCGCCCTTGAGCACGGTGTCGGTCGGCTCATAGCCGACGCCCAGGACCTGCGGATAGAGCAGCGCGATCGCGCCGACCAACAGTCCCGCCACCGCCGGCTTGGCCCACCGCGGTATCGGCACGCGTTCGACGTGCCGCTGGGTGACCATGATCGAGGCCATGAGCACGATCGCCATCACCGCGCTGACGATGCCCAGCAGCCCGAAGGCCGGAAACTCCCAGATGGATTCGATGTTGAAGTGCGGCTTGATGAAGGCCGGAAACGCGCCGTAGTAGCTGCGCGAGATCACCGTGCCGGTGACCGAGGCGATCACCACCGGCGCGAACGCCTTGAGCCGGTAGTGGCCGATCACCACCTCCAGCGCGAACAGGGCGCCCGCCAGTGGCGCGTTGAAGGAAGCCGCGACCGCGGCGGCGACGCCGCAGCCGAGCAGGGTCATCACGAACGACCGGGTGAGATTGAGCCGCTTGCCGACCGCCGAGGCCAGGGTCGCGCCCAGCAGCACCACGGGCCCTTCCCGGCCGACCGAGGCGCCGCAGCCGATCGAGGCGGCGCTGGCGACCGAGGCGAGCAGTCCGTTGCGCAGCGGCATCTCGCCGTCGCGGGTCGCCGCCGCCTCCATGACGTCGGCGACGGCCAGAGGATGGTCCACGCGCATCACGTATTGAATGAACAGGCCGACCAGCAGGCCGCCGAGCGCGGGGGCGAGCAGAAGCTGCCACCAGGGCAGCAGGAGAGCGGCCGAATAGAGCTTCTCGCTGGTCTCCTGGAAGGAAACCCATTGGATCGCGCCGATCAGATGCCGAAAGCCGATTGCCGCCACCGCCGCCACCGAGCCGATCAGCACCGAGAGGATGACCAGGTGGAACTGCTCGTTGCCGAAGAAGCGGCGAAGACGGACAATGCTCCGAAGCCAGATCCGGCGCGCGCTCACACTCCGCACGGCGCCCCCGCCCGGCCGCCTGCGCCCGGCCTATCGCCCGGCTGCATGCGGGTCCGCATCGGTGCCGCCGGTCTTTCCGGCGGCGTCGTCTGAAGAGGCCGCGGGGCGCCCGTCGATCCGGTCGAAACCCTTGCGGCTGCTGTAGAAGACCAAGGCCATCAAGCCGATGCCCAGCGCCAGCGACACGACGACTCCCAGCACGAGCGCGACGATGCCATGCGCCGACAGGGACACGCCCGCCATCTGATCCCAGACATAGAAGGCGACGGCAATGGCACCGACCAGCAGGCCGCCGAGGGTCACGTAGAGGAGGCTTGATTTCAAATCGCTAAGTCCTGCCGGAGTTAGATAGTAATGGAAAATTAACCATTTTCGAAGCACAGTGGCGCCAGCGAAAATTGCGGGGCTTTCGGCGGCGTGGTTTTCGCCAGTGGAATGTGCTAGGCATGCCGCGCACTATAGCAAACCCAACAAAGGGAAAAGCCCGAAGGTGCGATCACTCTGGCGATTTTGTGTGGGGGCCGCCGCAGTTCTGATCGTAGCAGGATGCGCTTCAACTCCGAGCAGCACCGACGCGCTCGGCGGTTTGCGCGACCCGTACGAGAAGACCAACCGATACCTGTTCAAGACCAACATGGCTCTTGACGAGGCGATCGGTCGACCGCTCACCAAGGTATATCGGGTCATTCCCAAATACGGGCGGAATCGGATTCGCGACTTCCTCGCGCACTATTCGTCCCCCGTGACCTTCATCAACGACCTGTTGCAGGGCGAGACGCGCCGCGCGCAGGAAACCTTCGTGCGTTTCTGGGTCAACACCCTGATCGGCCTCGGCGGTTTCTGGGACGTCGCGGGCAAGAACGGCCTGCCGGGCCACAAGGAAGACTTCGGGCAGACCCTGGCCGTCTGGGGCGTCGGCCCCGGCCCTTATCTGGTGGTGCCGCTGCTCGGCCCGCACACGACCCGCCATCTGGCCGGCCGCGTCGTCGATGCCCGTCTCAATCCGTTCAGCTACCTGCTCGCGGACGCGGGCGTGGGCTGGGTTGAAATCATCGGCTCGGCGGTCGATGTGATCGACCGGCGGGAACGGGCAGAGGATGCCCTGAACGATCTCAAGCGTACATCGCTGGACTACTACGCCGCCATCCGAAGCCTGTACTGGCAGAATCGGTTGTCGGAGATCCGCAACGGGAAGGTGGAGAAGCTCCCCGTTCCCGGTGACGACGAATAACGATCGCAGAGCCGCCGGGCCATGCCGCCCGGCGCGGCCGCCGATCCGGGACAATGGAGAGTGAGAATGTGGCAAGGCCGCCGTCAGTTCGTGTTCACAGCCCTGGTCGCCGCCGGCGCCGTGCTGGCGCCCACCGCCCCGTCGGCAGCGGGCATCGTCGATGAGAGCAAGCAGGTCATCGAGGGCATGTCGAGCCGGGTCTTGTCGACCCTGAAGAGCCAGGGCCTTTCCCGGGCCCAGCGCGAGCAGCGCTTCGCCGAGATCTTCCGCAGCAATTTCGACGTGCCGACCATCGGCCGCTGGGTGATGAGCCATGCCTGGCGCAACGCCGACCCGAGCCAGCGCAAGCAGCTGATGGAGCTGTTTCAGGCCTACATCATCAAGACCTATACGATCCAGCTGTCCAAATACACGGGCGAGCAGTTCAAGGTCGTCTCGGCCAGCCCCGACGGGCGCGGCGCCGTGGTGATCAGCCACATCGTCGGCGGCGGCTCGCCGGTGGTCCTCAAATGGCGGATGCGCCGGGCCGGCAACGCCGTCAAGGTGCGCGACGTGGTCATCGACAACATCTCCATGTCGCTCAACCAGCGGCGCGAGTTCACCTCCGTCTATCGGGCGCGGGGCAATAGCGTCGACGGCCTGATCACGGCGATGCGCCAGAAGGTCGCCCAGCTCGACCGGAAGTAGTTTCGACCGGCGCGACCCGGCTGCGTCCGGGCCGCCGCCCTTCTGCCCCTACCCCTTCAGCTTCTTGTACTTGATCCGGTGCGGCCGGTCGGCCTCGTCGCCGAGGCGGCGTTTCAGGTCCTGCTCGTAGTCGTGGTAGTTGCCCTCGATCCACACGGCCTGGCTCTCGCCCTCGAAGGCGAGGATGTGGGTGCAGATGCGGTCGAGGAACCAGCGGTCATGGCTGATCACGATGGCCGAGCCGGCGAAGTCGAGAAGCGCCTCCTCCAGCGCCCGCATGGTGTCGACGTCGAGATCGTTGGTCGGCTCGTCGAGCAGCAGCAGGTTCGCGCCCGACTTCAGCACCTTGGCCAGATGCACCCGGTTGCGCTCGCCGCCCGACAGCTGGCCGACCTTCTTCTGCTGGTCCGGGCCCTTGAAGTTGAAGTTGGAGACATAGGCGCGGCTGGGCATCTCGCGCTTGCCCAGCTTGATCACGTCGTTGCCGTCGGAGATCTCCTCCCACACGTTCTTGTCGGCGGACAGCGTGTCGCGCGACTGGTCGACATAGCCGAGCACGACCGTCTCGCCGATCCGCAGGGTCCCGCCGTCGGGCTTCTCCTGCCCGGCGATCATCCGGAACAGGGTCGTCTTGCCCGCGCCGTTCGGCCCGATCACGCCGACGATGGCGCCGGGCGGCATCAGCAGCGACAGATCCTCGATCAGCAGCCGGTCGCCATAGCCCTTCCTGAGGTGGTCGGCCTCGATCACGACGCCGCCCAGCCGGGGCCCGGCGGGAATGTAGATCTGGACCTGGTCGGGGGCCTTCTGGCCGGCCTCGGCCACCATCGCCTCATAGGCCTGGAGCCTGGCCTTGCTCTTGGCCTGGCGCGCGCGCGGCGCGGCGCGGACCCATTCCAGCTCCTGCTGGAGCGTGCGCTGGCGCGCGGCCTCGGTCCGGCCCTCCTGCTCCAGCCGCTTCTCCTTCTGCTCCAGCCAGGAGGTGTAGTTGCCCTGCCAGGGAATGCCGTGGCCGCGGTCGAGCTCCAGGATCCAGCCGGCGACGTTGTCGAGGAAATAGCGGTCATGGGTCACCGCCACCACGGTGCCCGGGAAGTCGGCCAGGAAGCGCTCCAGCCAGGCGACCGATTCGGCGTCGAGATGGTTGGTCGGTTCGTCGAGCAGCAGCATGTCGGGGTTCGACAAGAGCAGCCGGCACAGCGCCACCCGGCGGCGCTCGCCGCCCGACAGCGTGGTCACCGCGGCGTCGCTCGGCGGGCAGCGCAGCGCGTCCATGGCGATGTCGATGGTGCGCTCGAGGTTCCAGGCGTCGGCGGCGTCGATCTTCTCCTGCAGCTCGGCCTGCTCGGCGATCAGCGCGTTCATCTCGTCGTCGGTGAGATCCTCGCCGAAGCGCATCGACACCTCGTTGAAGCGCTCGACCAGCGCCGTGGTCTCGGCGACCCCGTCCAGGACGTTCTCGCCGACGGTCTTGGTCTCGTCGAGCTGCGGCTCCTGCGGCAGGTAGCCGACCTTGATGCCCTCGGCCGCCCAGGTCTCGCCGGTATAGCTCTTGTCCTCGCCCGCCATGATGCGCAGCAGCGACGACTTGCCGGAGCCGTTGAGGCCGAGCACGCCGATCTTGGCGCCCGGGTAGAAGGACAGCCAGATGTCCTTCAGCACCTGCTTGCCGCCGGGGTAGGCCTTGGACAGGCCCTTCATCACATAGACGTATTGGTTCGAGGCCATGGGGGTCCTTGGTCGGGGTCAGAATTTCGCGGGGATGGTGTGGCGGGTTGTAGCCCTCGCGCGCCTTCGCCTCAACGGCAATCGGTGCGGCGAAAAGGGGCGAAAGGTTATCATCGGTTATCCGTGGTTATCATCCGGCGGCAAGGGGCCGCCCCTGAAGTCGTCGGTTGTCAGCATTTGTCATCATTCCGTCGCCGGTACCGCTAAGGCCTCCCGGAGAGGTAAGGAAAAGTAAGGGCCGGTCCGCGTCCGCCCGGGAGACGGGGGCCCGGATGTAGGGTTTTGTCAGGTCGCGGCATGATCGGGCGGTTCCCCGGATGTGGCACACGAAGGGGCGTGCTGCGGGGACGGTCGAGATGTCAGCTCTTGTCAGGTCCAGCCCGGAACCCTTCGGCCCGGCTCGCCCCGTGTCGCGGTCCCGTCTGCCCGACCCTGAGTCCGGCCCCGGATACGCGCTTTCCGCGCCACTCTTTCGTTGCGCCCGTGATAAGGAACATGGCTCCTGACCTTGCCTGCTTCAAGGCATCCTGACCTTGCCTGCTTCAAGGCATGAAGGCGCCGTGCCGGGGAGACAGCCCGCCGGCGTGGCCGCCATCCTCGAAAAGCAGTATGGTGTTCGGCGAGGAGACAGGACATGACCCAGGCGCCCACCCGGGTATTGCTTCTGCACGCCCGTTTCAACATGCCGTCCTTCTGGGACTATTTCGTCTCCGCCCGGGTGGCCGGCCGGCGCGCGCCGGGCCCGCCGCTGGGGCTGTTGACGGTCGCGGCCCTGCTGCCG
>CAMYMQ010000383.1 GCA_947259335.1 uncultured Alphaproteobacteria bacterium
CGGCAGCAGGCGCCGGGCCGCGGCCAGCCCGCAGGCGGCCGTCCGGAGGTTGGTGATCCACATGCCCTCCATGATCGCGACCGGCGCCCCCGTGTCGGGATCGTTGAGCGCAATGACGGCGGTCGCGTCGGGCGAGCCCCGCTCGGCCTCCAGACCCGGATAGTAGGAGACCCATTTCATGCCGACTTCGCGCCGGCCGCCGAGCCACGCGGTCATGATGTGATAGAAGCTGTCCTGCCGGTCGGCGGAAACGCCGATCTTGGTCGGCGTCTGCACCGCTCCCTCGTGGTCGAGGCGATAGGTGTCCTCGACGATGGCCAGCACCTCCGGCATGGTGACGCCGAGCGATTCGATGTCATCGCGGCTGAGGACAAGAGGGGCGATCCCGCTCACTGAAGTCTCCCGGGTTTGGGGCTGGGCCCGGCCGTTGGCCGATAAAGTGCCGGACATGTTTGCCATGCACCGGCGGGGCGGTGAAATCCCTTTGCATCCGGTAGGGTGCGCCGGTAGTCAAATCCCGTCCAACCGAAAGCCAGGAACCGCCAATGCCGTCTGCAACCGTCCGTCCGTTGATCCAGGGGACGCAGGGAATTGTCGCCAGCACCCACTATACGGCCACGACCATCGGCTGGGATATCCTGGCCAGGGGCGGCAACGCCGTCGACGCGGCCTGCGCCGCCGGCTTCGCAATGCAGGTCGTCGAACCGCACCTGTGCGGACCCGCCGGCGAGGCGCCGATCCTGATCTACAGCCGGGCCGAGCAGAAGGTCCATGTGATCAACGGCCAGGGCAAGGCCCCGATGGCGGCGACGGTCGACAAGTTCCGCGAGCTCGGCCTGTCGCTGGTGCCGGGCACCGGGCTCCTGGCGCCGACGGTTCCCGCCGCCTTCCACGCCTGGACGACGGCGCTCGAGCGGTTCGGGACGATGAGCCTCGAAGACGTGCTGGCGCCGACCGTCGCGCTCGCTGAGCGCGGCGTGCCCCTCCTCGCCGCGGTCAGCGCGGTGATCGACTCGGTGGCCGACACCTTCCGGCGCGACTGGCCGACATCCGCCGCTGTGTTCCTGCCCGGCGGCCGGGTCCCCGCGGGCGGCAGCGTCTTCCGCAACCCGGATTTCGCCGCAACCTACCGCCGGCTCATCAAGGTCGAGAGCGACAATCGCGCCAAGGGCCGCGAGGCCGCGATCCGCGCCACCCGGGACGCCTTCTATACCGGCTTCGTCGCCGAGGCGATCGACCGCTTCTGCCGCGAGGCGGAGGTCCGCGACGTCACCGGCGAGAAGCACAAGGCCTTCCTGACCGGAGAGGACCTGGCGCGCCACGACACCCCGGTCGAGGACAGCCTGTCGGTCGACTATGGCGGCCTCGACATCCACAAATGCGGAATCTGGAGTCAGGGCGCGATGTTCCTGCAGCAGTTGCGGCTGCTGGAGGGCTACGACCTGGCGGCCATGGGCCACAACTCGGCCGACTACATCCACACCGTCGTCGAAACCTCGAAGCTCGCCTTCGCCGACCGGGACGCCTGGTACGGCGACCCCGATTTCACCGACGTGCCGCTGGAGACGCTGCTGTCGCGCGCCTATGCCGACGAGCGCCGGCGGCTGATCGATCCCGAGACGGCCTCGCTCCACCAGCGGGCGGGAACGGTCGACGGCAAGGCCCCCGACATGCGCCATCTCGACCTCGCCACTCTGGTCGGGTCCGAGGACGCCGGCCCCTCGGCGGCCCGGCCGACCGGCATCGGCGAGCCGGCGACGACCCCGCTCGGCGAGTTCCGGGGCGACACGGTCCATGTCGACGTGATCGACCGGGACGGCAATATGGTCGCGGCCACGCCGAGCGGCGCCTGGCTGCAGAGCTCGCCGGTCATCCCGGGACTGGGATTTCCCTTGGGGACGCGCGCCCAGATGTTCTGGCTGCTCGACGGCCACCCCAACGGGCTGATGCCGGACAAACGGCCGCGCACGACCCTGACGCCGACCCTCGCGACGCGGGACGGAGAGCCTTATCTCGCCTTCGGCACGCCGGGCGGCGACCAGCAGGAACAGTGGCCCCTGCATTTCCTGCTCAATCACATCCATTTCGGGATGAACATCCAGCAGGCCATCGAGGCGCCGGAATACCAGTCGACCCACTTCCCCGGCTCCTTCTACCCGCGCCAGTACGAGCCGGGCGCGATGGGAATCGAGGGCCGCGTTCCCGAGGAGACGATCGCCGAACTCCGCCGGCGCGGCCACAAGGTGACCGTCGTCGACGACTGGGGGGCCGGCCGCCATGTCGGCGCCCGGATCGACACGCGGGAAGGCGTCATCGAGGGCGCCTCGTCGCCTCGGTCGCCCAGCGCCTATGCGGTCGGGCGCTGACACCGGCTGCGCCGCCGGCTCAGTCACGCAGGGACGAGGCGATGTGGGCGCGCATCTGCATGCCGACCCAATAGGCGTCGCCGATCTTCAGCGCCTCGATGATCTCCCGGTGATGCCAGACGCCCCGCTCGTTTGCGGGCTCGCTCGGCCACAGGTTGCGCCGCAGCAGGATCAGGGGCAGTTGGATGACCGACTGGATCTGGCTGACCAGGTGTGAACTGCCCGACGCCTCGGCGAGGCCCATGTGGAAGGCGACGTTGAGATCGGCGAAGGCGATGCGGTCGATAGACGGCACGCGGACGACCGTTTCCATGTCGGCCGCGATGCTCTCCAGCCGCTCGATCTGCTCCGGCGTGATGCGGGTCGCGGCCCGCTCCGCGGCGTAGCCTTCCAGGCGGCATCGGATCTCGCGGATCACGGCAACGTCGGAGTTCGTGAAGCTCGCGACCTCTGCCCCGTTGTTCGGTCCGCGCACGACCAGCCCCTCGGTCCGCAACCGGCGCAGCGCATCGCGGATGGGCGTGCGGCTGAGGCCGGTGTCCTGCGAGAGCTGGGTCTCGGTCAGGTGGGTGCCGGGCGCGACCTGCCCGGTGATGATCACCCGCCGGATATAGTGATAGGCCTTGTCGGCGGACTTCAGGCCCTTGCCGTCGCCGTCGAAGGCGGCGGAACCCTCCAGGCCGGTGAATCCGGCCCGGCTTGCCTCGTCGTCGGAAGACACCTGGTGCGCCCCTACGGTTGTGATGTGCCGGACCGGGCCTGCGCAGCGGACCGCTCAGGCGGGGCGCGGCGGCTCCGTACCGTCGATCTGGATCCGGAAGCCCGAGCGGACGTTCGGCCAGTAGTCGAAGGTCGCGTGGTGGTGGACGCAGCGATTGTCCCAAAAGGCGATCGAATGCGGTTCCCAGCGGAAGCGCATCGTGAATTCCGGCAGCGAGCAATGATCGTAGAGGAATTCGAGGACGCCCCGGCTCTCTTCTTCCGGCACTTCGTTGATCCGCTTGGTGAAGCCGCGGTTGACGTAGATCAGCTTGCGGCCGCTCTCGGGATGGCGGGCGATCACCGGATGATCGGCCTTGGGCGTGCCCGGCCCGAACACGTCATAGGCGTCGTGACAGGCCGTCAGCCCCTCGAGATAGCGCTTCATCCGTTCGGACAACCCCTCGTAGGCCGCATACATGCTGGCGAAGAGCGTGTCGCCGCCGCCATGGGGCGGAACGGTGTGGATGTAGAGAATGCTGCCCATCGGCGGGATCGGCGCGCAGGACTGGTCGGTGTGCCAGACGTCGCCGGAGACCTGCTTGGAGTTCTCGTCGGCGTGGAAGATGCGGACGCGGGGGTCGTCGGTGACCTTGCTGTTCGTCTTGCCGCCCACATGCAGCCCGGGCTCGCCCCAGATGCTGGCGAGGCGGAGATGGTCTTCGTGGGAGATCCGCTGGTCGCGGAAGAAGATCACCTGATACTCCGTCAGCGCCCGCTTGAGCTCGGCCTCCTGATCGGCGGAGACCGGCCGCGTCAGGTCGATATCGCCGATCACGGCGCCCAGACGGGGGCTTTCGGGCGTGACCGAAATCGTCCGGTAGCCCTCCGGCGCGGCCGAAGAAAAGGCGCCAGTCTGTGTTGTCGCCAGTTCGATCACAGCACTCATACGTCCCTCCATTTCCATAGGCAGCCGCGCCCCAACGACGCGCTGATCTGCCTCCTTTTATCCGCCGCCATGGCGATCATTGTTCGGATAAATGTATACAAATTATCCCGAATTTCAAACCAACATGCTGATTAAGCTGAATATTGAATACATTTCCTGCTCTCAAGCCATAAGGCGGAGCGCACGTCAGACCTGTTGACGCACGGTCTCGGCCGCGGCGCTCCGCGCGACCCGGCCCATGCGCCACTGCCAGACCAGAAACAGGACAACGACGGCCATGCCGGCCGCCTTCACCGGAAGGATCGTGATCAGGCAGGCGATTCCCGCGACGCCCAACATGCCCCGTAGCCAGATCGGGATGGCGCTGAAGAAATGACCCTGAAGGGCGACGCCCAGCCCCACGAAACCGACGATGGCGGAGACAAAGGAGAGCGCGATGTCGACAGGGGTGCCCTTCATCAGCAGGCCACCGTCGAACACGAAGATGAAGGGAACGATATAGGCGACCATGGCGAGCTTCATCGCATGCATCGCCGATTCCATCGGCTTCGCCTTGGCGATCGTCGACGCGAAGTAGACCGCAACGCAGACCGGCGGGGTCAGGAACGACAGGATCGCGAAGTAGAAGATGAAGAGATGGGCGGCCATCTCGTTCACGGACGCTTCGGTCAGGGCGGGCGCGGCGAGAACGGCGAGGATGATGTAGGACGCCGTGACCGGCATGCTCATCCCGAGGATGATGCTGGCCGCCGCGGTCAGAACCAGCAACAGCCCCAGGCTGCCCCCCGAGATCGACAGCAGCACGTTGGAGATCACGAGGCCGATGCCGGTCAGGCTGACCACCGCCACGATCAGGGAGGCCACCGCGCCGATCACACCCATCTCGACAAGGATGCGACCGGTATCGTCGAGAGATTCGAACAGCCGGCGCAGCGTGAACCAGTTCTTTCGGCGGGTGAAGCTGACCACGATCAGCGCGAGGATGCCGAAGATCGCCGACTTCGACGGGCTCAGGAAGATGATGAACAGGCAGTAGATGAGCAGCGCCAGCGGCAGGATGAAGATCCAGCCCTTGAGCAGCACGGTGCCCAGCTTTGGCAACTTGTCGGCGGCCAGACCCCGAATGCCCGCTTTCGCGGCCTCGAGATCGACCTGCAGGAAAAGCGAGATGTAATAGAGCAGCGCCGGCAACAGCGCGGCCAGCACGACCTCCTGGTAGGGCACCGCCAGGAACTCGGCCATGATGAAGGCTGTCGCCCCCATGATCGGGGGCATCAGACCGCCGCCGCTCGACGCCACCGCCTCGACCGCGGCCGCGACCGAGGGGGAATAGCCGATCCGTTTCATCATGGGGATGGTGATCGACCCGGTGATGACAACGTTGCTGCTGGCGCTTCCCGACAGCGTGCCGAACAGGCTGCTGGCCACGACGGCGACCTTGGCCGGACCGCCGCGCCGCTTGCCCATCAGCGCGAGACTGAGGTCCGTGAAGAATTCGGCGCCGCCGGTGACGAACAGAACCCGGCCGAAGAGGGTGAAGGCGAACACCATCCCGAAGATCACCGCGGCGATCTGGCCCAGGATGCTGTTGGTGTCGAGATAGAGGAACGATGTGATCCGCTCCCACGAGGAGCCGCGGCCGCCAAGCGCGCCGGGCACCAGATAGTTGAACTTGGCGTAGAGGATGAAGATCGCCGCCAGGATGACGAGCGGCCAGCCGAAGATGCGCCGCGTCAACTCGAGCACGATCAATATGGCGACGGCACCGAGCGCGATCCGGGTCGGGGTGATGACGCCGATCGTCTCCACGATCTCGGGCCAGAAGAAGAAGACATAGAGGCCGATGACGAGACCGCAGGCGGCGAGCACATAGTCGTAGAGGGCGATCCGGTCGCGGGCGCTGCGCCGCGTCGCCGGGAACATGAAGAATCCGGTCGAGAAGACGAGACCGTAGAGCAGCCCGAAGAACTGTTCCTTATAGAAGGTCACGTCGAAATAGTAGGAGACGTCGAGCACGAAGCAGAGGCCGGCGACCGAGATCAGGACAGCAAGGACCTGAACAAGCCGCCGTTCGAACATGCGGGTGAGCGTCCTGCTACGCTCGACCTCTTCCTTGGTGCTCATCGTGGTTCCGTGACAAGAAGCGATCGGGGTTGGCGCGGAGCGCGCCCGCCGGGGCGCCGCGCCCCAGGCGCGGCACGGGAAGCCGGCGCCGGCGGATCAACCG
>CAMYMQ010000384.1 GCA_947259335.1 uncultured Alphaproteobacteria bacterium
ACCGAGGCGGCGTCGACCGACGCCGACGAGGGTGTCGCCGAGGAAGCCAAGCCGGCGCGGCGTGCGCGGCGCAGCCGCGGCGGAGCCCGCAAGAAGGCGGAACCTGCGGACAGCGCGACGGAGACGGCCGTGTCGGCCGAGGGCGACGCCCCGTCCAAAGTCGAGGAGACCGCCAAGGCCGATGGGGAGCCCGAGGCCCCCGAAGCCGAAGCAAAGGCGCCCAAGCCGCGGCGCAAGCGGGCGGCGACGCCGCGCCGTGCCTCCCGGGCCGCAAAGAAGCCCGAGACGGAAGAAGCCGGCACGGACGCCCCCGCTGCTGTCGAGGAAGCCTCGTCCGACGGCGACGGCCCGGCCAACGCGGAACCCGAGGCCGAACCGGCGTCGAACGGCAGCGAGCCCGCCCAGGTCGAGTCCGCCCAGGTCGAGTCCGCCCAGGTCGAGTCCGCCCAGGTCGAGTCCGCCCAAGTCGAGCCCGCCCAGGTCGAGCCCGCCCAGGTCGAGCCCGCCCAGGTCGAGGCGGAACCGACAGCGGAGCCCGAACCCCAGGAACAGAAGAAGCCTGCCAAGCCGGCGCGCAAGCGCACCGGCTGGTGGAACCTGGGTCGCTAGAGCGCCTGCGGGCTCCCTGCCCGCCCGGCGGCGCCGGGCTAATAGATTTGGGGACTATGAGTATCGGGCCGGTTCGTTACCGGCCCGACCACCCCCGCAGCCGGCGCACCGCCTCTTCGATGTCCGCCGTGGCGGCGCAATAGGAAAACCGCATCTGGGTGTGGCCGCGCCCCGGGTCGAAATCGATCCCGGGCGTCGTCGCCACGCCGGTTTCCGCCAGCATGCGCTGGCAGAACTGCCGGGCATCGTTGGTCCGGTCCGCGATGTCGGCATACAGGTAGAAGGCGCCATCGGCGGGCGCCAGATGATCGAACCCGGCCTTGGGCAGCCCCTCCAGCAGGATCGCCCGGTTGCGGGCATACACCGCCACGTTGGCGCGCAGCTCGTCGTGGCTGTCGAAGGCCGCCAGCGCCGCATACTGGCTGAGCGACGGCGCCGACACGAACAGGTTCTGGGCCAGGCATTCGACCGGGCGCAGCAGCTGTTCCGGCAGGATCATCCAGCCGATCCGCCATCCCGTCATCGAGAAATACTTCGAGAAGCTGTTGATGACGATCGCATCGGGGTTGAGCCCGATGACGCTCGCGGCCGGCTCGCCATAGACGATGCCGTGATAGATCTCGTCCGAGATGAAGCGGATCCCCTGGTCCCGGCAGTACTCCGAGACCGCGGCAAGGTGATCGGCGTCGAGCATCGTGCCCGTCGGATTGGAGGGGCTCGCGACGATCAGTCCGTCCAGCGGCCCGGCCGCTTCCAGCAGCTCGACCGAGGGCTGATAACGGGTCGCCTCGGTGCCGGGCAGCGCGACAGGCTCGATGCCGAAGGCGCCGAGAATGTTCTTGTAGCAAGGGTAGCAGGGCTCGACGAGCGCGACCCGGTCGCCCGGATCGAAGGCCGCGAGAAAGCTGAGCACGAAGCCGGCCGACGACCCGGTGGTCACCACGACGCGCGCGGGATCGACCTCGGCCCCGTACCAGTCCCGATAGTGCGCCGCGATCTTGCGGCGCAGCGGCAGAATGCCCAGGGCGTCGGTATAGCCGAGCTTTTCGGCGTCGAGCGCGGCGCGGGCGGCCTCGATCACGGGCCGGGGCGCGCCGGTACCGGGCTGCCCGACCTCCAGATGGATCACATCTCCGCGAGTCTCCTGGCGTTCGTTTGCAGCCCGGAGCACATCCATTACGATGAAGGCAGGGATTTGACCGCGGCTTGCAACCTTCAGCGACACCATTATTTCTCCCTATTATGGTGGTACGCAGCTCGGTAGGACGGAAGCCGAGCCGGAAGGTTTGCCCCATGTCCTGCTAGGAACGACACCCCACGACGTGCCGGAGCGGCTTATCCGATGAAACGCCTTGTGGCAATGTTACTGGTTCTGGCGCCCCTGTCGGTGCTGCCGGCACCCGTGCGTGCCGCACCCAACCTCCCCCTGATCCGCGACGCCGAGATCGAGCACATCATCCGGGCCTATTCGGCGCCGATCTTCGCGGCGGCGGGAATTGCCGCCAACGACGTCAAGGTCCACATCGTCAACGATCCCCGGATCAACGCCTTCGTCGCCGGCGGCCGACACATGTTCATCAATACCGGCCTGCTGATGGGCGCCAACGACCCGAGCATCGTCATCGGCGTGATCGCCCACGAGACCGGGCACATCGTCAACAACCACCTGATCCGCCTGCGCGCCGCCATCGAGGAGGCCCAGGTCAGGCAGATCATCACCTTCATCCTCGCCGGCGCGGCGGCGGTCGCGGCAAGGGACGGCCAGGCCGCCGGCGCGGTCATCAGCCTGGGCCAGCGGATCACGGCGGGTACCCTGTTCCAGTACACGCAGGGCATGGAGACCGAGGCCGACCGCTTCGCCCTCGAAACCCTCGACCGGATGGGGGTCACCTCGAAGGGGCTGGAAGTGCTGCTCGAGACGCTCAGCCACCAGGAAGCGCTGCTCAGCGAGATGCAGGACCCCTATCTGCGCAGCCATCCCCTGACACCGGAACGCGTCCGGGGCGTGCGGCGCCATCTTCAGCGGTCGCGTTTCACCAACAAGAAGTCGCCGGAAAACCTGAAGCTTCTGCACTCCCGGCTGCGCGCCAAGCTGCGGGGCTTCCTGCTGCCGCCCGAACGCGTACGCCAACTGTACGCCGGCAAGGAAAAAACCGCCGAAGCGCGCTATGCCCTGGCGGTCGCCTATCACCGGGACGCCCGCACCGACCGCGCGCTGGAGCTGATCAACAGCCTGATCCGCGAAAAGCCGCGCGACGCCTTCTATATCGAGCTCAAGGGCCAGATCCTGATCGAGAGCGCGCGCATAAACGAGGCTGTTGCGGCCTATGGCACGGCGGTGCGGCTTGCCCCGAACGAGCCGCTCATCAGAACGGAATTCGCCCATGCCCTGCTGCAAATGCGCGATCGGAGCCGAAACCGCGAGGCCGTCTCACACCTGATCTATGCCACCCGGCGCGATTCGACCAACGCCATGGCGTGGCGGCTGCTCGGCATCGCCTACGGCCGGGTGCGCGACATCGGCAATGCTTCCGTTGCGCTTGCCGAATACTATCTTCTGGTCGGAAACAAGAAAGAGGTTCGCCGCAACGTCCAGCGGGCGGAACGGCACCTGCGGCGGGGATCCCCCGCGTGGCGCCGGGTCCAGGACATCAAGGGAACCTATGCCAGCCAAAACCGCCGGCGCGGGCTGTTCGACCGCCGTCGCCGCGCGCCCAGCGATGACAACAGGGAACGGAAGACCCGATGACCTTTATGAGAAAAGCCCTTATCGCCTCCGCGTTCGCGGGCATGGTCGCGGTTTCCGCGACGCCGGCCGCGGCGGCCGGCGACAAGCAGGGACTGTCCCCTGAACAGAAGGCCGAAATCCAGAAGCTGATTCGCGAGACCCTGCTCAAGAATCCCGAGATCATCGTCCAGGCGGTGCAGGAACTGCGCCGGCGCCAGGAAGCGGCCAAGGCGGCCGCCCTGCAATCGACGCTCAAGGCCAAGCGGTCCGAGCTGTTGTCGGACGCCAGCGATCCGGTGGTCGGCAACCCCAAGGGCAATATCACGATCGTCGAATTCTTCGACTACAACTGCGGCTACTGCAAGCGGGTCAAGGGAGACCTCGACGCCGTCGTCTCCAAGGACGGCAACATTCGCGTCGTCTACAAGGAATTCCCGATCCTCGGCGCGGGCTCGCATTACGCGTCCCTCGCCGCCCTCGCCTCGATGCGCCAGGGCAAGTACGAGAAGTTCCACAACGCCCTCATCTCCTTCCGCGGCCGCCTGGGCGAGCCGCAGGTCCTCGCCATCGCCAAGGCCGTCGGGCTCGACGTCGCCAAGCTCAAGGTGGACATGAAGGACAAGACGATCGCCGAGAAGATCAAGGAAAACCACGAGTTGGCCAAATCGCTCGGGATCACCGGGACGCCGGCCTTCGTCATCGGCAACCAGCTCGTGCCCGGCGCCGTGCCCGCCGCGGAGATCGTCAAGCATGTCGCGGACGCCCGGTCGGACTGCAAGAAGGAAGCCAGCAAGGTCTGCTGATCCCGTCCGCCGGCTTGGCATAATGGTTTGGAAGGCGGGCTTCGGCCCGCCTTTCTCGTTTGCGCACCGGTGCCCTTCAAGCCGCCTCGCGACTTGAAGGAATTTTTTCCGAGACCATCTGTTTCCAAGACCCTCTGACGGTATAGGAGGCGGATGCGGCGGAAGCGGTGCCGACCTGACAAAACCTGACGTGTCGGCCCCTCTTCCCGTCTGACATGCCACCCGATGCTGACAGATGATGACAAATGACTACAGTCGCCCCGTGCTCAGCCGTCGCAGGACAGACCCTTCCGTAGCCGCTCGATCATGACCGATACCATCTCCTCTAAGCCCATCTCATCCGCACCCGCCTCCTCCGGACCCGCGAAGTCCGTCCTCGACCTGATCGGCAACACGCCGATGATCGAAGTGACCCGGATCGACACGGGACCGTGCCGGCTGTTCCTGAAACTCGAAAACCAGAACCCGGGCGGTTCGATCAAGGACCGGATCGGGCTGTCGATGATCGCGGCCGCGGAAGCGTCGGGCGACTTGCCCCCGGGCGGCACCATCGTGGAGGCGACGGCGGGCAATACCGGGCTGGGCCTGGCCCTGGTGGCCGCGCAGAAGGGCTATCGCCTGATCATCGTGGTCCCCGACAAGATGAGCCAGGAGAAGATCTTTCACCTGAAGGCGCTGGGCGCCGAGGTGCACCTGACCCGGTCGGACGTGACCAAGGGCCATCCCGACTACTACCAGGATGTCGCCGAGCGGCTGGCCGGCGAGCTTCCCGGCGCGTGGTGGGCGAACCAGTTCGGCAACCCGGCCAATCCCGCGGCCCATGAGACCGGGACGGGGCCCGAGGTCTGGTCCCAGATGGACGGCAAGATCGACGCGGTCGTCTGCGGCGTCGGATCCGGCGGCACCATCACCGGGCTCGGGCGGTTCTTCGCGAAGGCTTCGCCGGCGACGGAGATGATCCTCGCCGACCCTGAGGGCTCGGTCCTCGCCGACTATATCGAGACCGGCGTTCTCGACCGCGATGTCGGCAGCTGGCTGGTGGAGGGCATAGGCGAGGATTTCATCCCGCCGGTCAGCGATCTCTCGCTGGTGGGCCGGGCCTACACCATCCCCGACGCCGAGGCGTTTCAGGCCGTCCGGGACCTGTTGGCGCGCGAAGGCATCCTTGCCGGTTCCTCGACCGGCACCCTGCTCGCCGCCGCCCTGCGCTACTGCCGCGCCCAGGAAGAGCCCAAACGGGTCGTCTCCTTCGTCTGCGACAGCGGCAACAAGTATCTGTCCAAGATGTTCAACGACTACTGGATGATCGACCAAGGCTTTATCGACGTGCCGCGCCGAGGCGATCTGTCCGATCTGATCACCCGGCGCCACGCCGAACACGCGACCGTCACCGTCGGCCCCGAGGAGACGCTGCTCGCCGCCCTGGGCAGGATGAAGCTCTACGACGTCTCGCAGTTGCCCGTGATGGACGCAGAAGACCGTATCGCCGGCCTGATCGACGAGTCGGACATCCTGCTCCGCGTCATCGACGACGACACCCGCTTCGCCGATCCCGTCCGTACCGCGATGTCGACCCGTCTGGAGACCGTCGCACCCGAGGCCGACGTCCACACGTTGCTTCCGATTTTCCAGGCCGGCCGCGTCGCCATCGTGATGGACGCCGACCGCTTCCTGGGCCTGATTACCCGCATAGATCTGCTCAACTACCTGCGCCGGAGGATGCGTTGACCCGCAAGACCGATAATCTCGCCTTTTCGACCCGGGCCATCCACGCCGGCCAGGAGCCCGATCCGTCGACCGGCGCCATCATGCAGCCGATCTACGCGACCTCGACCTATGTCCAGGACAGTCCGGGCGTCCACAAGGGCTATGAATATTCGCGCTCGCAGAACCCGACGCGGATGGCCTACGAGCGCTGCGTCGCCGACCTCGAAGGCGGCGCCCACGGGTACGCCTTCGCGTCGGGGATGGCGGCGACCGCGACCGTGCTCGAGCTGATCGACTCAGGCGCCCACGTGGTCGCGGCCGACGACCTCTACGGCGGCACCAGGCGACTGTTCAGCCGGGTGCGGGAACGCTCGGCGAACCTGCGCTTCAGCTTCGCCGACCTGTCGACGCCCGGCGCCCTCGAACAGGCGCTGCAGCCCGACACGGCGATGATCTGGGTCGAATCGCCGACCAACCCGCTGCTGCGCCTGGTCGATCTCGCCGAGGTCGCCCGGGTGGGCCGAGAGCGGGGCATCCTGACGGTGGTCGACAACACCTTCGCCACCCCCTGGGTGCAGCGCCCGCTGGAACTTGGCATCGACGTGGTGGTTCATTCGGCGACCAAGTATCTCAACGGCCATTCCGACGTGGTCGGTGGCGTCGTGGCGATCGGTGAGGATGACGACCTGGCCGAACGCCTCGGCTTCCTGCAAAACTCGATCGGCGCGATCGCCGGGCCGTTCGACAGCTTCCTGGCGCTGCGCGGCCTCAAGACCCTGGCCCTGCGCATGGAGCGGCACTGCCAGAGCGCGGCCCGCATCGCGTCCTGGCTGGAAGCCCATCCCAAGATCGACCGGGTCTTCTATCCCGGGTTGGAGAGCCATCCGCAGCACGCCCTGGCCAAACGCCAGATGGCGGACTTCGGCGGCATGGTGACGGCGACGCTCAAGGGCGGTCTCGACGAGGCCAGCCGGTTTCTCGAACGCTGCTCGCTGTTCGCCCTGGCCGAGAGCCTGGGCGGCGTCGAGAGCCTGATCGAGCACCCGGCGATCATGACCCATGCGTCGGTGCCGGCCGAGGTCCGGGCGGAACTGGGCATCAGCGATACGCTGGTGCGCCTATCGGTCGGGATCGAAGACTGCGACGACCTGATCGCGGATCTGGACGCCGCCCTGTCGGCGATCTGAGCCGTCCGGCCGAAGAATGCCTCAGCGCGCGGGCGCGGTGCCCCCGACCTTCTGCTCGGGGCTGCCGCCCTTGGGCAGGTAGTCGCGCCAGCGGCCTTCGACCTCCTCGGCCAGGCCCCGGCGCAGCCCGAGCGCGAAGGCGGTCTCGGCGACCAGGAAGACGGGCGCGATGAAGATCTGGATCAGATTGTCGACAAGCGCCGGCTTGCGCCCCTCGAAGCCGTGACCGACAAGCTGGATGATCCAGCCGACGACGAACAGGGCGGCGAAGACGATCCACACGGCCAGGACGCCCTGCCCCGGCAGCCAGCCGGCGAACCACAGAGCCGGCAGGAACAGGATACTGGTCGCCACGCCGAAGGGCGGATCCGACACGATCCAGAACACCATCACGGCGCCGGCGAAGACCGTCGCCAACGAGACCGTGTACCAGCCGAGTTCGGCAAAGGGCACAAGCGCCATGGGCAGCAGCAGCGACACGGCGATCATCGGCACGCCCAGGAAGTGCGTCGCCTTGTTGCGCGGATCGCGGTGGTACGAGGTGTACATGGCGATCTGCTCGACGAAGAAGCGATGCATGGGAGCCTCCTCTCCTTGCCGGCCGCCAGTTGCGCCGTCTCGGATCGCTTCACCCCAAGAAGCGGCCCGTCAGGCGTCGACGGCGAGGCGACCGTATTTCCCGCCATAATAGAGCAAAGGATCGCCCTCGGTACGGGTAAAGTTCTCGACCTTGCCGACGATGATGATGTGGTCGCCGGCCTCGTGAATATCCTCGGTCGAGCATTCGAAGATGGCGAGCGCACCCGCAAAGCTCGGACAGCCGACGCCGCAGAAGTCGTAGGACACGTCGTTCCACTTGTCCTCGGACGGCCGCGCGAAATGGGAGGAGATCTCCTCCTGCTCGGCGCTCAGGACGTTCACCGCGAAGTGGGTGCTCTTCTGGAAGTGCGCGAAGGAATAGCTTCGGCGATCAAGGCAGAACAGGACCATCGGCGGATCCAGCGATACCGAGCTGAACGAGTTGGCGGTCAGCCCGACGGGCGTTCCGTCCTCGGTCATTGTCGTCACGATTGTCACGCCGGTCGCGAACGCGCCGAGCGCGTTGCGGAATTCCCTCTGGTCGATACTCATCCAGTCTCCCCACTACTGCCCACTGTTTGCCCAATTGCCGGCGCCCGTCATAGCGCGGAGCACCCGTCCCGGTCAAAGCGACCGGCCAATAATTTCCCGCATGATCTCGTTGGTGCCGGCATAGATACGGTGAACCCGGGCATCGGCCCACGCTCGGGCGATCCAGGTGTCCCACATGTAGCCCATGCCGCCGTGAAGCTGCAGGCAGTCGTCGAGAACGCGGTCCTGCAGCTCGGTGGTCCACAGCTTGGCCATGGCCGCCGTCTCCGGATCGAGCCAGCCTGCGGCATGCTCGGCGATGCAGCGGTCGACGAACTCGCGGCCGACGCGGACCTGGGTCGCGGCGTCGGCCAGCTTGAAGCGGCTGTTCTGGAAGTCGATGATGCGCTTGCCGAAGGCCTTGCGCTCCTTGACGTAATCGATGGTGATCTCCAGCGCCGCCTCGCAGACGGCCATGGCGCGCACGGCGACGATCAGGCGCTCCTGGACGAGGCCGCTCATCAGCAGGCGCCAGCCGTCATTCTCCTCGCCGAGCCGGTTGGCGACCGGCACCCGCACGTCCTCGAAATAGAGAACCGCCGTGTCCTGGGCCTTGTTGCCGATCTTCTTGAGGTTCTGGCTCTTGATGTAGCCGGGCGAGTCCGTGTCGACGACGAGCAGCGACACGCCCTTGGCGCCCAGCGACGGGTCGGTCTTGACCACCAGCAGGATCATGTCGCCGATGATCCCGTTGGTGATGAAGGTCTTGGAGCCGTTGACGACATAGTCGTCACCGTCCCGCACGGCGCTGGTCCGCACCGCCTGGAGGTCGCTGCCCGTGTCCGGTTCGGTCATGCCGATCGAGGCGATCTTCTCGCCGGTCGCCATGGCGGTCAGATAGCGCTGCTTCTGGTCGTCGCTGCCGAACTTCACCAGGAACGGGGCGACGATATAGGAATGCAGGTCCCACGCGGGCGCGGCCAGGCCGAAACGGCCCAACTCCTCGATCACGATCGCGTCGTACAGGAAGCCGGCCTCGGCGCCGCCATAGGCCTCGGGTATGCTGGTGCCGAGGAGGCCCTGCTCTCCGGCGCGCAACCAGATCGACCGGGGCGTCTCGCCGGCATCCTCCCATCCCGCGTAGTGCGGAACCACTTCGGCCTCGAGGAAGCGCCGGACGGAGTCGCGGAATATCTCGTGATCGGAGTCGAAGATGGTCCGAGCGAACCGGGGCGTCGCGGTGGACCTTTCCTCCTTGGGCGGGGCCGTCATCTCTGTCTTGCTCCAGGTCTGATTTCCGCGAAGGGTCGTTGGGCGATGTCATGCCAACCCCGGGCCCGCGCTGGCAACCCCGGAGATCACAGGGGCGCCTTGCAGCCACAGTATTCTGCCTTGAATTCCGCCAACCCTGTGCCAAACTGTCCCGGCCGATGAAGCCTGGCTGGGTCACCCGTCGGCGCAACGCGACAGCCGGACGAACGCAAAGCGCACGCGACCGCGCGTTTTGCCTTCGGACCGGACCAAGGGCAGGGCCGAAGATCCCCACAGCGCCCGAGCGGACTGACACGCAGACGCATGACCACCCAGACCGCCAAACTGCCGCGCTTTTTCTATCGGATGCCGCCGCGTCCGTGTCCCTATCTGCCTGGGCGGACCGAACAGAACATCTTCACCGAGCTCGCCGGCCCGAACACGACCCAGCTTTACGATGCGCTGACCCAGGCGGGTTTCCGGCGCTCACACAATGTCGCCTATCGGCCCGCCTGCCCGGGCTGTCAGGCCTGCGTCCCGGTCCGTGTCGTGGTCGAGGACTTCAAGATCAGTGCGTCGATGCGCCGGATCCTCAGGCGAAATGACGATCTGGTGCCGCTCGAGATTCGTGCCCGCGCAACGGCTGAGCAATTCCGGCTGTTCAACCGCTACGTCGGCTCGCGCCACGGCGACGGCGAGATGGCGGGCATGTCCTTCGCCGATTACATGGCGATGGTCCAGGACAGTCCCTTGCGGACGTTCCTGTCCGAACACCGGCGGGAGAATGGCGACCTGATCGCAGCCTGCCTGGTCGACCGGCTCAGCGACGGGCTATCGGCGGTCTACAGCTTCTTCGAACCCGGAGAGGCCGGGCGAAGCCTGGGATCGCTGATGATTCTCAAGCTGATTGAACGGACCAGGGAACTTGGGCTTCCCTATCTCTACCTGGGATACTGGATCGGCGGCAGCCAGAAGATGGCGTACAAATGGCGCTTCCGCCCGCTCGAAGGACTCGGGCCCGACGGCTGGGCGCAACTCGAACACGGCCCCCACGGCTAGCTTCGGCACGCCTGTCCAGATGACTTCCTCGGATCGAGCCGCCTTCGCCGAAAGCCGGGATTGTGCCCGAGGCGTTGACCCGGTGCCCTGGCGGGTCGATATCCCATGACCTTGACCGGCAAACGCAGGGACACATCGATGCGGCGTCGTTCCTTTCTCAAAGGAGCAGTGGCAGGAAGCGCGGCGGTCGCCGCCACGACCGTTGCGGCGCCGGCGGTCGCCCAGGAGCGTCTCCGGCTGAAGATGGTAACCTCGTGGCCCGCGAAGTTTCCTGGCCTCGGCACGTCGGCGCTCAAGTTCGCCGAAATCCTTCGTCAGGTTTCCGACGGCCGGATCGAGGTCGACGTCATTCCCGGCGGCAAGAACGTCCATGCGCTCAAGTGCAACGACGCGGTCCAGCAGGGCCTCGCCGACCTGTACCATTCCGCGGACTTCTATTACGCCGGCAAGGCGCCGGCCTATGTCTTCTTTTCGGCCGTGCCCTTCGGGCTGGACGCCGGATCGGCCTTGGCCTGGCTCTATCACGGCGGCGGCCAGAAGCTGTGGGACGAAGTCGGCGCCCAGTTCGGCGTCAAGCACCTGCTCGGCGGCAATACCGGCCACCAGATGGCCGGCTGGTTCAAGAAGCCGATCAAGACCGCATCGGATTTCAAGGGCCTGAAGATGGCGATCGCCGGGGTCGGCGGCGACGTCCTGACGGCGCTTGGCGGCCTTCCCCGGACCCTGGCCCCCGCCGATATCGAACCCGCCCTGAAGGCAGGTGAGATCGACGCGGCGGAATGGGCCGGTCCGTGGAACGATCTGGCGCTCGGCCTCCAGCAAAGCGCCAAGGTCTATCACTATCCCGGATTTCAGGAGCCGGGGTCGATGTTGTCGATCGGTATCGCCCAAAAGCTGTGGACCCGCCTGACCGCGTCGGAGAAAGGCCAGTTCGAGGCCGCCGCCGCCGCCGCCGCCGCCTGGACGGCCGCGCAATTCGAGGCCAACAATCCGGTCGCCCTGGAGACCTTGATCGAGAAGTTCGATGTCACGCCGGTCAAGCTTCCCGACCCCGTCTACGCCCGTCTGGGCGAGGCCGCCCGTGACGCGATCGCGTCCGTGGCCGCCGCCGACCCTCTGGCGAAGAAAGTCCATGACAGTTACATGGCCTTTCGAAAGCGCGCCCAGGCGTGGAGCCGATTTTCCGAGGGCGCCTATGTCGGCAATCGGGCGCTGATCAAGTTCTGAATGCCCTGAACTGGGTGCCGGCCTGAAAAGTGCGCGCACAGGCACTGCGTTCCCCGTTGGCCACATGGTGACGGAAGCCGTCGGGCGCCGGGAGGCTAGTTGTGTTGCCTACACCTACTATCCGTCTATAATCGCGTCATGCGGGTATCGGCCAATCGAACTGAGCGAAAAGTCGAAGACGGTCGATAGCTGTTGTGAAGGGTCAGGGACGAAGCCCTTGGCATTTGTGCATGGTCCTTCGCGATCCTAGGGAGAAACTCTTCAAGCAGTGTGAGGACCGTTCATGAAACGCCGTAATTTCCTCTCGGGCGCCGCCGCAGCAACCGGCGCTGCCGCCGTCGCCGCCGCCAGCAGCTTTCCCAAGCCTGCCGTCGCGCAAAAGCGCATCACCGCCGTCATGGTCAGCACCTGGCCTCGTGATTTCCCGGGCCTCGGCACCGGCGCCCAGCGCTTCGCCAAACGGCTCGAGGACGCGACCGAAGGCCGGATCAAGGTCCAGTACTATGCCGCAGGCGAACGTGTCGGCGCCTTCGCGGCTTTCGACGAGGTCGCCTCGGGCAAGGCCCAGATGTACCACGCCGCCGACTACTACTGGAAAGGCAAGCATCCCGGCTGGGGCTATTTCACCGCCGTTCCGTTCGGCCTCACCTACACCGAGATCAACGCCTGGATCCGCTTCGGCGGTGGCCAGGAGTTGTGGGACAAGCTCGCCGGTGAGTTCGGCCTGAAGAACGTCATGTGCGGCAACACAGGCGTCCAGATGGGCGGCTGGTTCCGCAAGGAGATCAACTCGGCCGCCGATCTCAAGGGTCTGAAGATGCGCATGCCCGGTCTGGGCGGCGACGTCCTCGCCAAGCTCGGCGCGTCACCGGTTTCGCTTCCGGGCGGTCAGATCTACGAGAACCTCGTCTCCGGCGCGATCGACGCGACCGAGTGGGTGGGGCCGTGGAACGACCGCTTCATGAAGTTCTACGAAGCGGCGAAATACTACTACTACCCCGGCTATCACGAGCCCGGCTCGATGCTCGCGCTCGGCATGAACGCCTCTTGGTGGGGCAGCCTCTCGAAGAGCGACCAGATCATCATCGAGAACGTCGCCTCCGCCGAGAACGACATCATGATGGCCGAGTTCAACGCCAAGAACGGCGAGGCGCTGACCTCGCTGATCAACGATCACGGCGTCAAGCTGAGGCAGTTCAACGACGACATCTACGATGCCTTCGGCAAGGCGTCGGACGAGGTCTTCGCGACCGTCCGCGCCCACAGCCCGCTGGCCAAGTCGATCGACGACAGCTTCAAGAAGGCTCGCGCCAACCTGGCCGCCTGGACCAAGATTTCGGACCAGGCGTACGTGGCCCAGCGCAACCGCGTCCTCGGCATCTAGCCGGGAACGGGCACAGGCTCCGTGGGAGGTGAGGCAATCACCTTGCTTCACCTCCCAATTCCTCATTCACTGACCTTTTCCTCGGCCGGTCCGCGGCCGGTCGTGTCGGTGCGCCAATGAGCCAGTCGACTTCCGCCACCGCCAATGCCGGTGCGCCGCTCGTGCGTGCGCCGGTCCCTATCGAGGCCCAGGGCGCGATGCCCGTCGTGCTGCGCGTCTTCGCGCTGTCCGCGGTCGCCCTCGCCTTTGTTTTCGTTCTCAACGCCTATTTTGTCTTCTGGTTCGACTGGCCGGGAATCGAGAGTCTGTTCGGGTTGCTCGGCCTGTTCGGCTATGGCCCGCCCAAACAGCCCCTGGGCGGAGGCCTGTTCCTCGCCTTGGCCCTGCTGCTGCTCTACGTCCTGACGTTTCTCGCGATCGCCTGGTACGTGCTGCGAACACGGCGCGCGTCGCTGCACCACGACGCGCAGACCCTATCGGACATCGCGGCCTACATAGCCCGGGCAGCCTTCTGGTCGGTCCTGCTGATCGGCTTTGTCGACAGCGCCATATCCTTCATCCGCGTCGAAGGTTTTCTGCCCGCGTTGATCGGCACCGAACTGTCGCAGCAACTGGGCCGCTCGGTGTTTCGGGGCGAATACGTCCACATGCCCCTGATCCTGGCCGGACTCGTCATCGCCTTCTTCTCCCGATCGCTGGGCTTCATCTGGCTCGCGCTGCTCGTCGTCGCCGCCGAGCTGGCGATCGTCATCCTGCGCTTCATCTTCTCCTACGAGCAGGCGTTTCTCGCCGACCTCGTGCGCTTCTGGTACGCGGCGCTGTTCCTGTTCTCCAGCGCCTACACCCTGCTCCACGAAGGGCATGTCCGGGTCGACGTCGTCTATATGGGTTTCAGCGAGCGGCGGAAGGCCTGGGCCAACGCGATCGGCGCGGTCATCCTCGGACTGCCGGTCTGCTGGATCATCCTGACGATGGGCCTGTCCAACAAGTTCTCTTCGATCAGCGCGCCGTTGCTGACCTTCGAGGTCACCCAGAGCGGCTTCGGCCTCTATGTCAAATACCTGCTCGCCGCTTTTCTGCTGGTCTATTCGTTGAGCATGATGGCCCAGTTCATGAGCGGCCTGCTCAACAGTGCCGGAACGCTGCTCCACGAGCCCGATGCCGAGACACCGGTCCGGGAAGAGCAGCATGTCTAGGGCCAGAGGGAGGCGCGGTTAGGCGATGGAAGTCTTTTTCCTCATCGTCCTGGTCGGTCTCATGGCCGCCGCGCTCGCGTCCGGCTATCCGGTCGCCTTCGCCCTGCCCGGTTCGGCCATCATCACGATCCTGCTCGCCGCCGTGTCGGGCTATCTCTTCACCGGCGACTCGGCGAGCTATTTCGCCCATGGCGGACCGACCGAGTGGCTGAACTCGGGGGTCACCAATTTCCGCGGGGTCTATTGGGATCCGGACCGCGATACGCTGATCGCGATCCCCTTGTTCGTGTTCATGGGCATCATGCTCGAGCGGTCCAAGATCGCCGAGGACCTGCTGGTGACCATGGCCCAGATGTTCGGGCGGGTTCCCGGCGGGCTCGGCATTTCGGTCGTTGTCGTCGGCGCGCTTCTGGCGGCGACCACCGGCATCGTTGGCGCCACCGTCATCGCCATGGGGCTGATCTCACTGCCGGTGATGTTGAAGGCCAAGTACAGCAAGGCATTGGCGACCGGCACGATCAGCGCGTCGGGCACCCTCGGTCAGATCATTCCCCCGTCCATCGTGCTGATCATCCTCGCCGATCAGCTCTCCAACGCGACCGATCAGGCGCTCAACCTCCGCAAGGCCGAATACAAGCTGAACACCGGTTCGTCGCTGCTGCCGACGGATTTCGGCCTGACCTCGGCCAGCGCAGGCGACATGTTCCTGGGTGCGATGCTGCCGGGCCTCGTCTTGGTCGGCGTCTACATCATCTACATCCTGGCGGTGGCGCTTATCCGCCCGAAACTCGCGCCACCGGTCCCGAGGGAAGGGCAATTCGACCTTGCCTTCCTGCGTCGTGTCTTCCTCGTGCTGATCCCGCCGCTGGCGCTCATCTTCATCGTCCTGGGCTCGATCCTGCTGGGCATCGCGACCGTCAATCAGGCGGGTGCAATCGGCGCGACGGGCGCAACGATCATGGCGGGCTATCGGCTGCGCCAGGGAACCCGGAGCGCCTACTACCCCGCGATCCTGGCGATCGTCTCGGTGGTGGCCATCGGAGTCGTGCTGAGCCTGTTCACCGTCAACATCAAGAACATCCGGACACCCGAGGATTCCCTCGGCGTCACCCTGGCCGTGATCGCCGTCGGCGCGCTGCTGGTCTCCCTGGTATGGAGCGCCTGGCGGGTATTCAAGATCAACGACACGCTGCGCTACGTCATGGTCGAGACGGCCAAGACGACGTCCCTGGTCTTCATCATCCTGCTCGGCGCGGCGATGTTGACCGCCGCCTTCCGCGCGTTCGGCGGCGAGGAACTGGTCCGGGACTTCCTGAGCGGGCTGCCTGGCGGCTTCATCGCCAAGTTCGCGCTCGTCATGGCGGTCATCTTCATCCTCGGCTTCTTCCTCGACTTCATCGAGATCGCCGTGGTGGTGGTGCCGATCATCGCCCCGATCCTGCTTGCCGACCCGTCGGCGAACGTGACCGCGGTATGGCTCGGCGTGATGATCGGCGTGAACATCCAGACGTCGTTCCTGACGCCGCCCTTCGGCTTTGCCTTGTTCTATCTGCGCGGCGTCGCGCCGAAGGAAGTCAAGACGACCGACATTTATCGCGGCGTGGTTCCGTTCATCCTGCTCCAGCTGGGCGCGCTGGGCGTGGTTTGGCTGTATCCGACCCTGGTGAACTACCTGCCGAACCGGATCTACCTCGGCTCGGAAAATGCGCCGCCGCCTCGGAATCCGCGCCTCCAGCGCTGTATCGAGGAACGCAACTTCACCATCTACGACCAGCGGGGCGACGAGCTCCGGGCGGCGATCACCAGGGCCTCGACCATGGACCTGGCCATGCTCCCGCCGGAACGGCGGCGCGATCTGACCAACGCCTTCCGCCAGGCCCTGCAGACCTTCCCGGTCGTGGCCGAAGTTCGCGCGGCCGATGCCGCGCTCCAGGCCTATATCCCGAGCTACGAGCCCCTGCACCGGCGTGTCCGCGCCATACAACGAGAGGCGCGTGGCTTTGAGGAAGAAATCAAGGCACTGGAGCAGAGGCTCCAGCGGCTCGGCAACAACACCGCGATCGCTGGCGCCTCGGCGGAGGAAGTCCAGCGGCGGATCGCCGATCTCAAGGCGCGCCATCAGCAGACGATCGCGACAATCCCCGCCAACTGGCGGGAGGCGCGCCGCAAGTATGTCGAACTGGCCAAGAAGGAGCGGTTCGCACGCCTGAAGTACCGGCGAACGGTCGACGGCGCCTATGAACCGATCATCGAGACCCGGCGGCTCGTCGCCCATGCCGACCGGCTGACCGCCCAGCGAAACGCGATGGAGTCGCTGGGGGCAAGCATCGCAACCGGCGATCCGGAGAAAGTCAGCGAGGCGGCCGTGACGATCGAACGCGCGTTGCGCACGGTCGCGGGCACCAGCCGCATCCGCTCGGAACTGAGCAACCTCAGGCGCGCCCTGCGGGGCAGTTCGCCCAACCGCGAACGAGCTCAAAAAAGCTTCGATGAAGCCAAGAAGCGTTTCGACAGCGAGCAGGACTGGCGAACCAAGGCCAAGGATGGCCTGCTTCCCCAGTTGAACGCCTACGACGCGGCGATCCGAAGCACGATCGGTCTGCGGTTGCAGCGCCGCCTCGACTCGGACCAGGCCGCCGATGTGGCGTCCTGCCTGTCGATACACCGCGACATTTCGCTGGACTTCTAGGCGGCCCGACCGGCCGCCGGCCTCAGAACCGCGTGCCGCGCGGGAACCCGTGGGGCGGTAACCGGCCGGCCTGGCTGCGGTGGCCGATCCACTCCTTGAGCTCTTCCTGAGTGAAGGTGCGCACCCGCGATCCGGTCTGGCATTCGAGCCCGGCCTCGAGGGCGAAGGTCTTGGCATCGGCCAGACTGCCGTCCTTGAATCGCTGGAGAATGACACCCCGTCCGCGCGTCATTTCGGGCATCTCGTCCAGCGGGAAGATCAGCAGCTTGCGGTTCTCGCCCAGGACCGCGACATGGTCGCCCTCGACCGGCGCGCAGATGGCCGCCTCGCCCGCCGCGCCCAGGTTCAGCACCTGCCGGCCGGCCCGGGTCTGGGCGACGACATCTGATTCGGATACCACGAACCCCCGGCCATCGGCCGACGCGACCAGCAGCTTGCGGTCCGGCCGATGGACCATGAAGGCCACGATGTCCGCATCGTTTCCGAGGTCCAGCGACAGGCGGACCGGTTCGCCGTGGCCACGCCCGCGCGGCAGCTTCTCGACCGGCAGGGTATAGAAGCGGCCGTCGGTACCGAACAGGATCAGCTTGTCCGTGGTTTGGGCATGGATGACAAAACGCTCGCGGTCACCCTCCTTGTATTTCTGCCCGGACGTGTCGGTGACATGGCCCTTGATCGTCCGGATCCAGCCTTTTTCGGAACACAGCACCGTTACCGGCTCGCGTTCGACGAAGGCCTCGAAATCGATCACCTCGGCCGCCGGCGCCTCGTCGTGCCCCGTCCGTCGCGCACCGAGTTGGGTGTCCTTGCCGAACCGCTTCTTGATATCGCCGATCTGCTCGCTGATCCGCTTCCACTGCCGGCCCTCATCCGCGAGCAGGTCCTGCAGGTCGGCCTTTTCTTCCTCCAGCGCCTCAAGTTCCTTGCGGATCTCGATTTCCTCGAGCTTGCGCAGGGCCCGCAGCCGCATGTTGAGGATGGCCTCGGCCTGCACGTCGGTCAGGCCCCAGCGGTTCATCATCTCCTGCTTGGGCTCGTCTTCCTCGCGGATGATGCGGATGACCTCGTCCAGGTTGACGTAGGCGATGATGTAGCCCTGAAGGATCTCCAGCCGCCGGTCGATCTTGCCGAGCCGGTGCTCGGTACGCCGCACGAGGACGACCTGACGATGGTCGAGGAAGGCGCGGAGCACGTCGCGCAGGCCCATCACCCGGGGCGTCTGGTCCGCGTCGAGCACGTTCATGTTGAGGCCGAACCGGGATTCGAGATCGGTCGTCCGGAACAGCGACTCCATCAGGACGGCCGGCTCGACGTTGCGGCTGCGCGGCTCGACGACAAGGCGGATATCCTCCGCCGATTCATCGCGTATGTCACCGAGGAGCGGCAGGCGCTTGTCCTGCATCAGTTCGGCAATCTTCTCGATAAGCCGGGACTTCTGAACCTGATAGGGGATTTCCGTGATGATGATCTGGAAACCGCCGCCCTTCAGCTTCTCGACCTCCCAGCGGGCGCGCACGCGGATGCTGCCGCGGCCCGTGGTGTACGTCTCCACCAAGCTCTGATGACTCTCGACGACGATGCCGCCGGTCGGGAAATCCGGGCCGGGCATGAGCGACACCAGCTTCTCGGGCGTCGCATTGGCGTGTTTGATGAGATGGAGCGCGGCGTCGCAGATCTCGCCGACATTGTGCGGCGGGATATTGGTCGCCATGCCGACGGCGATGCCGCTGGCCCCGTTCGCCAACAGGTTCGGGAAGGCCGCCGGCAGGACGACGGGCTCCTCGCCCTCGCCGTCGTAGGTCTCGCGGAAATCGACCGCGTCCTCGTCGATGCCGTCGAGCAGCGCCTCGGCGACGGCGGTCAGCCGCGCCTCGGTGTAGCGCATGGCCGCGGCGTTATCGCCGTCGACGTTGCCGAAGTTGCCCTGGCCGTCGACCAGCGGGTAGCGCACGGCGAAGTCCTGGGCGAGCCGCACCATGGCGTCGTAGATCGCCTGATCACCATGGGGGTGATATTTGCCCATCACGTCGCCGACGATGCGGGCGCATTTCTTGAAGCCCGACGCGGGATCAAGCTTCAGTTCGCGCATCGCATGCAGCAGCCGGCGGTGGACAGGCTTCAGGCCGTCGCGCACATCGGGCAACGATCGGGACATGATCGTGGACAGGGCATAGGACAGATAGCGCTCGCCCAATGCGTCGGCGAGCGACGTGTCACGGACTTCGGCGGCTACGGGTTTTTCGGCCATTCACTCCCCCTTTGAACCGCAGATATAGTAGTAACAGCCCCCTATCCGTCAAGAAATTGGGGCGGTTGCCTCGGGGGTTTCTTTCAACCTGTCAATCAATCGATGCCGGGCCGCCGGCACGGGACGGCCTTCAGGCGCGAAAAGGCGGGTCTCCAGGAAGTAACCGGTCAACTCCAGACCGGCCCTGACCTCGGCCGCCGTCGCCGTCGCCCCGCCGATCAGGAAGCCCGGCAGGGGCAACAGCCTGTCGCGGTAGGGCTCGCCCGCCGACAGGGACACGGCCCGGCCGGACTTGGGCGAGACATAGGCGAGCGTGTCATTGCGGCCCGTTGCGGCGCAGTGCGACAGGTCGAGGCCATAGCCGAGTTCGGCCAGGACGCCGAGTTCCCACCGAACATAGGCGGCGTGCCAGTCCCCCCGGTCGAGCGCGTCGAGCACGATCTGGAACCCCCGGTGCACCGCCGGATAGGCCTGCCGTTCGGGCAAGGCCGCCTCCGCCACGGCGCACAGGGACGACAGGGCCCCGAGCTTGACCGGGTCGCCGAGCAAGGTGGCCGCGCGGCTTTCGGACAGCTCGCAGGTGAAATTGCCCAGGTGATCGGAAAGACGGGCCCGCCAGGTCGCCGTGACGATGTTTCCCGGCAGATAGACGCCCCGGCCGCGCTTGCCCGTGCCGCCCCGGACCAGCCCGGCATGGCGGCCATGGCTTTCGGTCAGCAGCTGCACGATGAGCGAGCCTTCGCCGTGCTTGCGCGCCGACAGGATGATGCCCTTGTCCGACCATTCCATGACCGGAGACTAGGGCGTCAGGCGCTGAAATCCAGACCCCAATCGCGATAACGCGCGGGATCGTCCTGCCATTTGTCGCGGACCTTGACGAACAGGAACAGGTGAACGGGCCGGCCCCACAACTCGCTGAGTTCTTCGCGCGACGCGGCGCCGATCTTCTTGATCTGCTCGCCCCGCTTGCCCAGGACGATCGCCTTCTGGCTGTCGCGCTCGACATAGATCGTCTGCTCGATCCGAACGCCGCCGTTCTTGTGCTCTTCCCACTGATCGGTCTCGACCGTCAGCGAATAGGGCAATTCCTGGTACAGGGCCAGGTACAGCTTCTCCCGCGTGATCTCGGCGGCCAACAGCCGGTCCGACATGTCGGAAAGCTGGTCGGTCGGGTACAGGAAAGGACCTTCGGGGACCCGCTTTGCCAGATACTTCCGCAGGTCATCGATACCGTCCCCCTTCAGGGCCGAGATCATGAAGGTATCGGAAAAGGTGGATTCGGCGTTGAGCCTCGCGGCAATCTCCAGCAACTCGGTGCGCCGCACCTGGTCGATCTTGTTGAGCAGCAGCAATCCGCCCTGCTTCGAGTTGCCGAGGCCTTCGAGGATGCGCTTGGTTTCCGGGTCGGTACGCCCCCTGTTGCGCTCGGCGTCGACCAGAACGCCGACCAGATCGGCGTCCGACGCGCTTTGCCAGGCCGCCGCGACCATCGCGCGGTCGAGCCGCTTGCTCGGCTCGAAAATGCCGGGGGTATCGACCAGAACGACCTGGCTGCTGCCCGCCATCATCACGCCGATAACCCGCGTGCGCGTGGTCTGGACCTTGGGGGTGACAATCGAGATTTTCGCGCCGGTCAGCGCGTTGACGAGGGTCGATTTGCCGGCGTTCGGGGCGCCGAGGATCGCCACGAAACCGCATCGCGTCCGAGGCTCGGACCCATCCGGTTCGCCCGCAGGCGTCGGGGTATCTGCGCCGCCTGCGCTATTCATCCTCGCTCGCCGGCAGACGGTGGGTCCGCACCAGGCGCAACAGGCGTTGAGCCGCGCCCTGCTCGGCGGCGCGCTTGGACCGACCCTTGGCCTTCACGCGCGGCAGGCCGCGAAGCTCGCACTGGATCTCGAACATCGGGTCATGATCGGGGCCCGTCCGCTCGAGCGTTGAATAGACGGGCAGCGGCAGGCCGCGCGACTGCGCCCATTCCTGCAAGGCCGTCTTGGGGTCCTTGGGGGGCTGAACCACCTCGTCGATGATCGCCGCCCAGTGCCCCTGGATCATGCGCGTGGCGGCCTCCAGGCCCCCGTCCATGTAGATCGCGCCGATGACGGCCTCGCAACAGTCGGCGAGGGTCTGCGGATTGTCGCGACCGCCTGAATCCTCTTCGCTCTGCGCCATGATGATATGTTCGCCAAGTCCCATCGCCTGGGCGACCCGGGTCAGGGTTTCCGACCGCACCAGCGCGGTGTGCCGCCGCGCCAGAGCGCCGACCTTTTCGTCCGCGTACCGTTGCAGCAACAGTGTCGAGACCACCAGCCCGAGGACCCGGTCGCCCAGAAATTCGAGCCGCTCGAAGTTGCGCTTGCCACGCCCCTCGCCCGCCGTCGCGCTCGGATGGGTCAGCGCCTCTTCAAGCAGTTCCGGCCGCGAAAAGGCATGTCCCAGAGAGACATAGAGCGTGGCGATACGGCGTTCGACGATGCTCACTATCTAACCCCTTGGAAAAGTCGGTCCCAGCGAATCGCGCCGGGCCACTTCCATACCTCCCAAATCCTTGCTGTACCGTTGACCGAAAGAAAAAGAAATTGCGCGCGGCCGATCAGGTTCTGGGCCGGAACCATGCCGACCTTCTCGGAAAAGCGACTGTCGACCGAATTGTCCCGATTGTCGCCCATCATGAAATAGTGGCCCGCCGGCACGGTGAATTCCCGGGTGTCGTCGCTGCGCGGTTCGGTGTCGCGGCACTCCCAGATGATGAAGGATTTCCCGCTGGGCAGCGTCTGGCGATAGCGCTTGGCCGCGAAGGGAACGCCGCTGCCGTTGTAGCATTCGTTGCCGATATCGGAATCGTTGCCCGCGCGCGGATATTTGGCGGTGTCGTCGCGCTTGAGCGGTCCCTCCCGGGCGATTCGCCGGCCGTTGATGTACAGCCGCCCCCCTTCGACCTTGATCTTGTCCCCGGGCAGGCCGATCACCCGCTTGATGTAGTCGATCTTCGTGTCGGTCGGCAGGCGGAAGACTACGACGTCGCCCCGACTCGGCTTGCCGTCGGGAATGCGCCCGGAAAACAGGTTGGGGCTGAACGGAAAGGAATACCGGCTGTATCCATAGGAATATTTCGAGACGAACAGATAGTCGCCGACCCGCAAGCCCGGGAGCATCGAGCCCGAGGGGATGTTGAACGGCTCGAACAGGAAGGTTCGCACGACCAGGGCGATCACGACGGCATAGAAGACCGTCTTGAGCGCGCCGCCCTTCGATTCCTTCGCTTTCGCCTTCTTCACCGCCCGGGCGTCGCTTCGTTTCTCGTCCGCACTCACCTGGCTCTCCCCTTGTCTCGCACGCCCGGCCGAGCCGGTCCGGTGCAGTCGCACCGTCTCCGGCGCGCCGCCCGCCTGATCATATCCGCATCAACCACGTGAACCCACGACGATCAAGCCTTCGCCCATCCTGTCCGTCGTCGTCATGCGGCTGCCGTGCCCGGGGACCCGGGCACCGCCTGAATGATGACGATGACCTGGGCGATCGGCGGCTCGTCGGTGATCGAAACCTCGATCAGGGGCACGGTGCCTTCCGGCATGATGTCGTTCAGCCGCCTCGCGGCGCCTCCGGTGAGGGCCATGGTGGGTTTGCCCCCGGGCAGATTGACCACGCCCATATCGCGCCAGAAGACGCCGTTGCGGAAACCCGTGCCCAGCGCCTTCGAGCAGGCCTCCTTGGCGGCATAGCGTTTGGCGTAGCTGGCGGCCCTGTTGTGGCGGCGGTCGGACTTCGCCTGCTCGATCTCGGTAAAGCAACGCTCGATGAACCTGTCCCCGAAGCGGTCCAGGGTCCGTTCGATGCGGCGAATGTCGATCAGATCGCTGCCGATGCCGACGATCATGCGGACCGCGCGCCGCGCGCGTCGGCCCGCGCCTTGTCCATCAGCGCCCGCATGCGCCGGATCGCGCTCTCGAGCCCGCCGAAAATGGCCTCGCCGATAAGGAAGTGGCCGATGTTGAGCTCGACCAGGGTCGGGATCGCCGCGACGTCTCCGACGGTATCGAAGGTCAGGCCGTGGCCGGCATGACACTCGATGCCGAGGTCCTCGGCGAGGCGGGCGCAATCCCGGAGCCGCTCCAGCTCCCGCTGGCGAGCCCCCTCGTTACCCGCCAGGGCGGCTTCGCAATAGGCGCCGGCATGAAGCTCGACCACGGGGGCGCCCAGCTTGGCCGCGCCTTCGACCGCTCGGCGCTCCGGTTCGATGAACAGAGAGACGCGAATGCCTTCTTCCTTGAGGGCCGCGACATAGGGCACCAGCCGGTTGTGGCCGCGGACGACTTCCAGGCCCCCCTCGGTGGTCCGCTCCTGGCGTTTCTCCGGCACGATGCAGGCCGCGTGCGGCCGGTGGCGCAGGGCGATCGCCAGCATTTCCTCGGTCGCCGCCATCTCGAGGTTCAGCGGGACGTCGAGACCGTCGCTGAGCCGCGCGATATCGTCGTCCGAAATATGCCGGCGGTCCTCGCGCAAATGCGCGGTGATGCCGTCGGCACCGGCCTTGACGGCGGCCAGAGCCGCGCGGACCGGATCCGGATGGGCGCCGCCCCGGGCATTCCGGATCGTCGCCACATGATCAATGTTCACGCCGAGGCGCAGATATCGGCCGCCAGTCATCGCGTTGTCTCCTCCCACCCCCTGCTAGCCGCGCGCCCGCTCCACCGAGCTTATCAGAGGGCTGGCCCTCAATGCCGCGATGATTTCGGTCAGATGGCGGACATCGTCAACCTGAACGTCGACCAGCATTTCGAAGAAATCGGCCGACCGGTTGACGATTTTGAGGTTGGTGATGTTGGCGTCGTTCCTGCCGATCACGGTCGACAGGTCTCCCAGGCTGCCCGGCTCGTTCGACAGCAGGACCTTGAGCCGGCCGATATGCGGCTCTTCCACCGAGTCGAGGTTCCAGCTCAGGTCGAGCCACCGTTCGGGAGTCTCGGCAAAACTGTCCAGGGTCTCGCAGTCGATCGTGTGGACGGTGACGCCCTTGCCGGTGGTGACAATGCCGACAATCCGTTCGCCCGGCAGCGGGTGGCAGCAGCGCGCGTAGTGCAGCGCCATTCCGGGGATCAGGCCCTTGATGCTGACGCCGCCCTCGACTCGCGGCGCGGCTGCATCCTTGGCCCGGCGGCGCGGGCGGGTGGCAGGCGCGCCGTTGGTCACGCGCGGCTTGCTGACCGGAGGGAAGACGGCGTCGAGTACCTCGCGGCCGGTCAGATGACCGGCGCCGACGCGCACGAACACTTCTTCGGGACTGTCCAGCTGGAGCTTGGCCGCCGCCTTCTCGACCGCCTTGCCGGTGACCCGATGCCGGTCCTGGCGAAAGGCCTTTTCCAGGATCGCCTTGCCCAGGTCGTAATATTGCTGGCGCTGGAGGATGCGCACGAACCGCCGGACCCGGGCCCGCGCCTTGCCGGTGACGACGAAGCGTTCCCATTCGGGCGAGGGCGTCTGGGCCCGCGAGGTCACGATCTCGACCTGGTCGCCGTTGTGCAACTCCGTGCGCAGCGGGACCATGCGGCCGTTGACCTTGGCGCCGACGCAGCGGTCGCCGACCTCCGAATGGACGGCATAGGCGAAGTCGACCGGGGTCGCGCCGCTCGGCAGGGCGATCAGATCGCCCTTGGGGGTGAAGCAGAAGACCTGGTCCTGGAACATCTCCAACTTGGTGTGTTCCAGGAATTCCTCGGGTTCCGAAGCATGCTCGAGAATATCGAGAAGCTCGCGGATCCATCGGTACTGCGTACCGTCGCGCGTGCTTGCGTTGCCGCCGTGGGACGCCTTGCCGTTGCCGCCCCGACCATTGCCGCTCATCTTGTAGTGCCAGTGAGCCGCGACGCCGTGTTCGGCGATGTCGTGCATCTCGTCGGTGCGGATCTGGATCTCGATCCGTTGCCGGACGGGGCCGAAGACGCTCGTGTGCAGCGACCGGTAGCCGTTCGGCTTGGGAACGCTGATGTAGTCCTTGAAGCGTGTCGGCACGACCGGATACTTGGCATGGATGACGCCAAGCGCGCGGTAGCAGTCCTGGATGCTGTGCACTACGACCCGGAAGGCCATGATGTCCGAGAGCTGCTCGAACTCGACCGCCTTGCGCTGCATCTTCAGCCAGATTGAATAGGGCGTCTTCTCTCGGCCCGAGACGTCCGCGACGATATTGGCCTCGCCCATCGTCTTGCCGAGTTCATCCAGAATTGTGGGCACGATGTTGCCGCCCTCGGCACGCAGATAGTCGAGCCGCCGGATGATCGACGCGCGGGCGTCGGGATTGAGTTCCTCGAAGGCGAGGTCTAGCAACTCCTCCTGGAAGTCGCGCATGCCGATCCGCTCGGCGAGCGGGGCATAGATTTCCGCCGTTTCCCGCGCGATCCGGCGGCGCTTCTCGGGATCGTTGATGAACTTGAGCGTCCGCATGTTGTGCACGCGGTCGGCCAGCTTGACCAGGAGGACGCGCAGGTCCTCAGACATGGCGAGCAGGAGCTTGCGAAAGTTCTCGGCCTGGCGGGCCTCAGCGGAATGGGCTTCGGCGGTCTGGACCTCGATGCGCGACAGCTTGGTGACCCCGTCGACCAGCTTGGCGATCTCGCCGCCGAACAACCGCTCGATGTCGTCGAGGGTCGCTTCGGTGTCCTCGACGGTATCGTGGAGCAGCGCGGTGATGATCGACGCGCTGTCGAGCCGGTACCGGGTCAGGATGCCCGCCACTTCGATGGGATGGGAGAAATAGGGATCGCCGCTGGCCCGCATCTGCGAGCCGTGCGCCTTCATCGAATAGACGTAGGCGCGGTTGATCGCGTCCTCGTCCGCGGCCGGATCGTAGGAGCGTACCTTCTCGACCAGTTCGTATTGACGCATCATGGGCGGGTCACCGCACCCATGACGCAAGAAAAGCGCGCCGCCGCTGGGAGGCGTCTAGCCGGCGACTGTCCGGTGACTGGATTCGCCTGCCTCGGCGCAGCTCATTCCTCCTCGTCGTCCGCCGACTTGACGTCCACCGCGGCCTCGGCCTCGGGCTCGGCCACCACGCCCGCCTCGTCGGAGGCCGAAGCCTCATCCTCAGAGCCGGCTTCCGCGGCGTCGGCCTTGGGAGCCTCCTCGCCCGTCGACCCGATGATGGTCGATTCGGCCTGGAGCGACTCCATGGCCTCGGCGTCTTCCTCGAGATCATCGCTGGGATGATGCTTCTGCAGACCCAGGATCAGGCTTTCCTGAAGGGCGTCGAGGGTCACCGTGTCCTCGGCGATCTCGCGAAGGGCGACCACCGGGTTCTTGTCGTTGTCGCGATCCAGGGTCTCGACGGCGCCGGCGGAGATGTCGCGGGCGCGCTGCGATGCATACATCACGAGATTGAATCGATTCGGAACCTTGAGGACGCAGTCCTCAACCGTCACACGAGCCATATGGCCGTCTCCCGATAAAGCGGAAATCGTTGACCGTTATATATTTGCGACTTGCCGCCAAAGCAAGGCAGCGGGCGACTTTCCTTTTGCCGAATTGTCGCGCCGGCGCGCTACCTCTCCTCAGCGCCGATCGGCACGACGGGAATTTCGTCCCCCACCCGCTCGATCAGTTCCGCCACGGACCGGCGGCTGACCGGATGGCGCCAGTGGGGCGCGACATCCATTAACGGCCGCAGGACGAAAAGGCGCCGGTGCGCCCGCGGATGCGGCAGCACAAGGCTGTTGCCGCCGCCCTCCACCGCGCCGTGATGGTCGATCAGGTCGAGGTCGAGCGGCCGGGCCTCGTTGCGTTCGGCCCGGATCCTGCCGGCGGCCCGTTCGACCTCATGCAGGAGCGAGAGCAGGGACCGCGGCGCCAGGTCGCTTTCCACCCGCGCCACCCCGTTGACATAGTCCGGCTGATCGGACGGCGGATCGGGCGGGGTCCGATACCAGCGCGAAACGGCCAGAACCCGCACGCCGGATTGCTTCAACCGCTCCAGCGCCCACACACAGGTCTCCTGCGGCGGAGAGCCCTGCGCCGTCGGCAGGTTTGCGCCGAGCGCGATCAGGATCATCGCCTCACACCCCTTGCCCACCGCAGAAAACCGGAATAACTAACCGCCATCGCTCAATCGGCGTCCGCGCCTGCCTGCTTTCGGCGCGCGTCGACCTGGTATTCTTCCAATCATAAGGATTTTCACGATGCCCCCGGCAAACCTGAATATTTATAGCGAAGAACGCATCGCCATCTTCATCGACGGCTCCAATCTTTACGCCGCCGCCCGCGCGCTCAATTTCGACATCGACTACAAGCGTCTGCTCGAATTCTTCTCGTCGCGCGCCCGCATGGTCCGGGCCTTCTACTACACCGCCCTGATCGAGGATCAGGAATACTCGCCGATTCGCCCGCTCGTCGACTGGCTCGACTACAACGGCTACACGATGGTCACCAAGCCGACCAAGGAATTCACCGATTCCCAGGGCCGGCGCAAGATCAAGGGCAACATGGACATCGAGCTGGCCATCGACGTGATGGAGATGGCCGAGCGGCTCGACCATATCGTCATCTTCTCCGGCGACGGCGACTTCCGGCGCCTCGTCGAGGCCGTGCAGCGCAAGGGCGTGCGGGTGACCGTCGCCAGCACGATCAAGTCCCAGCCACCGATGGTCGCCGACGAGTTGCGCCGGCAGGCCGATATGTTCCTCGAACTCTCCGACCTCGCCAACGAAATCGCCCGCGACCCGCGTGAGCGGCCGCCGCGCCGCGAGCGCTTCGAGGGCGAGGATGGCGAGATGCTCGAGGACGAGGACGACGACGTCTTCGAGCCGGCCTGAGCCGCGGCAGCCCCGCTCTCCCTTACATGCCTTCCCTACCGCAGTCTCCGGGCCGGAACTGTTCCCTGTGCCCGCGGCTGGTGGCGTATCGCGAGGCCAACCGCGCCGCCGAGCCGGACTGGCACAATGCGCCCGTCCCGTCTTTCGGCGGGCTGGACGCCCGGCTGCTGATCGTCGGTCTCGCGCCCGGCGTTCGCGGGGCCAACCGGACCGGGCGGCCATTCACCGGCGACTATGCCGGCGACCTGCTCTACGCCACGCTCTCGAAGTTCGGCTTCGCCCGCGGCGACTACGACCGCCGCGCCGACGACGGGCTTGCCCTGGTCGATTGCCGGATCACCAACGCCGTGCGGTGCGTGCCGCCCGAAAACAAGCCGACCGGCCCGGAAGGCACGGCCTGCCGGCCCTTCCTGGTATCCGAGGTGGGCGCCATGCCCCGCCTCGACACGATCGTCGCCCTCGGCGCCGTATCCCATGCCGCGGTGCTGCGGACCCTGGGCGCGCCGGTCAGCCGCTTCAAGTTCGGCCACGCTGCCTGGCACGAGCCGCGCCCCGGCGGGCCCCTGCTGGCGGACAGCTATCACTGCTCCCGGTACAATACCAATACCGGCAGGCTCACGCCGGCCATGTTCGAAGCGGTCTTCGCCGCCGTCCGCGAGCGTCTCGGAGCTTCGTAAACGGCCCGGAGCCGCCGCATCCCTTGCCCCCTTGGCGGGACGCCTTGACATCCGCATATGTTTTATATCTAAAATTTTGAAGCCTAAAATAAGTAGGGAAGCGCGACGATGTGGAAGCCGCCGGAACGGATCAAATACGAGCCTGCGCCCGGCCAGTGGCCCAGCGAGGCGGAAGCGGCCGACTCCCTGCTGTTCAGCCCGCTGAATATCGGGTCGATCACGCTGGAGCAGCGGACCTGGATTCCGGCCATGGTGCCCTGGCGGGCCACCGACGAAGGCTTCGTCAGCGACGACGTGCTCGAATGGTACGAACGTTTCGCGCGCGGCCGGCCCGGCGGTCTCGTCATCGAGGCGACCGGCATTCGCGATATCCCGAGCGGCCCGCTGCTGCGCATCGGCGATGACCGCTTCATTCCCGGCCTCAAGAAACTCGCCGATACGGTGCGCCGGGCCAGCGACGGCCACACTCGCCTGTTCATCCAGTGCATCGATTTCATGGCGATCCGGCGCCGACCCGATCCGGCCAAGTTCTTCGAGCGTTTCCTGCGGGTCACGGACGAGATCCGGGCCAAACTCGGCGCCGCCGACTGGTCCGAGGAGGAAGTCCGGGCCCACCTCGCCGGTCTGCCCAACGAAGAGCTCGACGCCATCCTCGACGAGCGCGAACTGGAATCGCTGAGGATGGGCTACCGCGAGCGGGTCACCGACACGCACCTGCCCCACATCCGCGACCTGCCCGAGATTTTGCCCGGCCTGTTCGCCCAGGCGGCCCGGCGCGCCCAGGAAGCGGGCATCGACGGGGTCGAATTGCACTACGCCCACGCCTACACGATGGCGTCCTTCCTCTCGCGCACCAACAACCGCGACGACGGTTATGGCGGCTCGCGCGAAAACCGGGTGCGCCTGCCGCTCGAGGTCTACAAGGCCGTTCGCGCCCAGGTCGGTGACGACTATACGGTCGGTTGCCGCTTCCTCGCCGACGAGTGTATCGACGGCGGCAGCGGCGTCGAGGACTCGGCCTACTACGGCACCGAGTTCGCCCGTGCGGGCATGAACTTCCTGTCGCTCTCCCGCGGCGGCCGGTTCGAGGACGCCCAGCAGCCGCACGTCGGCGAAGCCGCCTATCCCTACACCGGGCGCAGCGGCTACGAATGCATGCCCGCCGTGATCTCCGACGAAAAAGGACCGTTCGGCCGCAACGTCGAGCCCGCGTCGAAGATCCGCAAGGCCATCCGCGACGCCGGCTTCGAGACCCCGGTGGTCGTCGCCGGCGGTGTCCACGGCTTCGCGTTTGCCGAGGAAATCCTGCAATCGGGTGCCGGGGATATCGTCGGCTCGGCGCGGCAAAGCCTCGCCGATCCCGACTGGTTCCTCAAGATGCGTACGGGCCGGGGCGAAGACGTCCGAATCTGCGAGTTCACCAACTACTGCGAAGGGCTCGACCAGAAGCACAAGATGGTGACCTGTAAGCTGTGGGACCGGCTCGAACTCGACCAGCCCGGTGTCAGCAAGACACCCGACGGCAAGCGCCGGACCACGCCGCCGCTCTGGGACGGGGCGTCCTAGTCTTCGTCGCGGCGCTATCGTCGAAAGACGCCCGAACCGGATATCTTCGACTGTCGGCCCTTAAACCAGCCGACAGTCGAGGGTCATTCGGAAACAACGCCGGACTATCGAAGACGGGACCGGCGGTCGCGGCCTAACGAAATGGGCGCGCGCCCGGTTGGCATTGCCTCGGACAATGCTTCCAGGTTGGAGATCGCGGCTTCGAACACGGCACCATGCGCGCCGGCCGAAACAACCCCCTACCCCCGGTCGCGGAGCAGCCGCTCCTTCTGGCGCTGCCAGTCGCGCTTCTTCTCGGTTTCGCGCTTGTCGTAGTGCTTCTTGCCGCGCGCCAGGCCGAGGTCGACCTTGGCGATGCCGCGGTCGTTGAAATAGATCGACAGCGGAACCAGGGTGACGCCCTGCTCCTTGATCGCGCCCAGCAGCTTGTCGATCTGGCGCGCGTGGAGCAGGAGTTTGCGCGGCCGCCGGGTCTCGTGGTTGTTGTAGCTCCCGGCGCTGTATTCGGGGATGTAGGCGTTGAACAGCCAGATCACCCCCTCCATTTCGCCGGCATAGGCCTCCGAGATGTTGCCCTTGCCCTCGCGCAGGCTCTTGACCTCGGTGCCGGCGAGCATGATCCCCGCCTCGAGGCTGTCCTCGATGGTGTAGTTGTGGCGCGCCTTCCGGTTCTGCGCCACCATCCGGTGGGCATGCTGCTTCTGCTTGGTCATGACTGAGCCGTGTCGGTGCCGCGGTCGCCTGACGCTATTCCGCGGCCGCGGCCTTGGCGCCGTCCCACAGGCCGACCCGGCGCAACGCCGCCTCGACCGTCCGCTTCGACGCGTCGGCGATCTCGCACATCGGCAGGCGCATCTCGGGACCCGCGATGCCCATCAGGCTCGCCGCGTATTTGACAGGACCCGGGTTGGCCTCGCAGAACAGGGCGTCATGGAGCGGGATCAGCACTTCGTTGATGCGGCGCGCCTCGGCGAAATCGCCGGCGTTCCAGGCGTCGTGCAGGGCCGCGCACAGTGCCGGCGCGACGTTCGCCGTCACCGAGATGCAGCCGTCGCCCGACTGGGCGAGCAGCGCCAGCGCCGTCGCGTCCTCGCCCGACAGGATCGAAAAATCATCGCCGATCGCAACGCGCGTCTGCAACGGCCGGTCCAGCTTTGCCGTGGCGTCCTTGACGCCGACCACATTGGGCAGCTTCGCCAGCGCCGCCATGGTCTCGACGCTCATGTCGATCACCGAGCGCGGCGGGATGTTGTAGATCACGATCGGCAGGTCGACCGCGTCGTTGATCGCCTTGTAATGCTCGTAGAGCCCCCTCTGGGTCGGCTTGTTGTAGTAGGGCGTGACCACGAGATGGCCGTCCGCGCCGACCGCTTTGGCATGCTTCGCCAGCGCCAGCGCCTCGGCGGTATTGTTCGAGCCGGTGCCCGCGATCACAGGCACGCGCCCGGCCGCCGCCTCGACGCAGAGCTGGATGAGGAGTTTGTGCTCCTCATGGGTCACGGTCGGCGACTCGCCGGTGGTTCCGACAGGAACCAGGCCGTCGGTGCCCTCTTCGATTTGCCATTCGACGAGACGCTGGAAGGCGTCCCGGTCGACCTCGCCGTTGCGAAACGGCGTGATCAGGGCGACAATCGACCCCTTAAACATGGTGATGGCTCCGGGTTTCAAGGATTTGGTCACCATACCGCTGCCATTATCCGTCGGCAAGTAATCGCCCTGAGGCCGCACGGCACGAAAGAAACTTCCAAACAATGCTAAAATACATAATGCGCATTCACTCCGTGTCGATCCTTATCGTGCCGTTGCTGATCGGCGCGGTCGCGAGTCCGTCGACCGCGGCGGCCGCATCGAAGCCGAGCGAGGCCGAGATATCGGCGGCGCGGGCCGTCATGCGGTCCGTGCAGGAAAAGAAATGGTTTCTCGCCCAGGCGCACCTCAGGACGATCAAGGATCCGATGCTGCGGTCGCTGGTCAACTGGCGGCTCTATCAGCGCCGGGACGGCGAAGCCCGGTTCGCCGACATCGCCGCCTTTTTCCTCAATCATCCGGACTGGCCCATCATTCCCGCCTCCCGCCGCTGGTACGAGGAAGAGAGCAAGTCGGCCCCGGCCAAGGTCATCCTGAGCTGGTACCGACGCTTTCCGCCGATCACCGCAACCGGCTGTTCGACCTATGTTTCCGCCTTGAAATCAATCTCCCGCAAGGAGGCCCAGGAGGCGGCGGCGCGCTGCTGGATCATCCTGCCGATGACGCGGCAGGAAGAGATGGCCTTTTCCGGCGTCCATGGCGGACTGCTCGGCAATGGCGTCTATGGCGAACGAATCCGCCAGATGCTCCGGCGCGGCCGGCTGGAGGAGGCCGAACGCCTCGTCAGGTCGAGCCGGGATATCTCGAAGGCCGACCTGAAAATGATCGAGTTGCGTCTGCAGCTCCAGCAGAAGAACCCGCGGAAGAATCAGGGGGCGATCGTCCGCGCGCTGCGGGCCATACCCGCAAAGCTGCGGAACGATGCCGACCTGCTGTTCGACGAGATCCGCTGGCACCGCCGGCGCGGCGCCCCGGCGATGGCCGAGAAGCGCCTCAAGGCGGCTCCCGATCGCCCCGTTTTCGCCTGGCGCTGGTGGGTCGAGCGCAGCATCGCCGTGCACCGGCTGATGCGCGCCGGACGCTGGAAACAGGCCTACGCCCTGGTTGCCGCGCATCAGCAATGGGGATCGGGCAACCCGGAAGAGCCCGAAGCCCTGGCCGGCTGGATCGCGCTCCGCAAGCTGAAGGACGAGACGCGGGCCAGCCTTCATTTCCAGCGCGTGTTCCTGTTCGCCCGCGACCGCCGGGACGAGGCCATGGCGGCCTACTGGCTGGGCCGCACGGCCGCGGCGGAACGCAAGACGGCCCTCGCCACCGGCTGGTACCGCCTGGCCGCCCGCGAGACGGAAACCTTCTACGGCCAGATCGCGCAAATGACGCTGAAGGCGGAAAACTATTCGGTGCCCGCGCCGCCGCCCGTCTCCGCCAAGGTCAAGGCCAGCTTCGACAACCGCGACCTGGTGCAGGCCGCCCGGTTGCTTAAGCCCCTCGGCCTCGACTACGCCGTCAGGCCCTTCCTCGTGCGCATCGTCGCCACGTCCCGGACGATCGACCAGCTTCGTCTCGCCGCGCAGCTCGCGCGCGACCTCGACGAAACCGGCCTGTCCGTGCGGGCGGCCCGGCTGGGGCTCCGCCGGGGTCCGGTCGATCTCGACATCGCCTTTCCGCGGACGGATCTCCCGGAATCTTTGCCCGTATCGGGCGCGCTCGTGTTCGCGATCATCCGGCAGGAAAGCGAATTCAACGCCAAGGCGCAGAGCACGGCAGGCGCCCGGGGCCTGATGCAGTTGCTGCCGTCAACCGCCAAGGAACTTGCCCGGCAGAACAAAATTCCGTTCGAGGCGGAGAAGCTCACGGGCGATCCCGCGTATAACATTCAACTGGGAGCGGCGCTGTTGGAGCGGCTGCTCAAGAAGTATGACGGATCCATCGTGCTCGCCGTGGCGGCCTACAACGCCGGTCCGGCCAGGGTCGGCCGCTGGATAAAGGCACACGGCAATCCGAACCGCCGGCGGATCGACGTGCTCGACTGGATCGTGCGGATTCCCTACGGCGAGACCCGGGACTACGTTCAGAAGGTGCTGACCAACTATCTGATCTACCGGTCATTGTCGGGCGCCACGGCGCTCAAGGGCGGCGTCGAGGCGACCTGGACCGCCAAGCCGGACGGGAGATAGCGCCACCTGCGGCCGGGCGACAGGACCGGCCCTTCCGACCCGGACGCGGTGCACCGGACCAATCAAACCAAATCGGGGACAGCGTGATCAGCTTGACCGTACCGCATCGTCATCACCCGCACGGCCCTGGTCGGGACAGGGCACGCGACGACAGACGGTCAGCGGTCGGGCGATCGCGTATCGGATCCCGGCTCGCCGCCGCCCTGGTAGCCTTCCTGACCGTTTCCGGCGCCAGCCTCGTGGCCAAGGCGGCCGACGGCCCGGTGGTCTTTTCCGAGGCCGACATTCAGCGAGCGGGCAAGGCCGTGACGGCCATCCGCAACGGCAACCCCGCGGCCGCGCTGCAGATCCGTTCGACGATCGAAGACTCCATCGCGCGGCGGGTGGTGACCTGGTTTCTGTACCTGCAGGGGTATCCGGCCGGCACCTTCGCCGAAATCACGCGTTTCCAGCGCGAGCACGCCGACTGGCCCGTCTTCTTCCGCTTCGACCAGGCGACGGAGCGGGCGATCACCGCGCGCACCGATCCAGCCGCCGTGGAGGCCTGGTTCGCTCACACGCCACCCAAGACCTTTGAGGGGCTTCGCAACGCCTACGCCGTGTTGATGAAGGACGGCCGCACCTCGGCTGCGCGCGGCCTGGTTCGGCAAAGCTGGACCAATATCCTGTTCAATCTGTCTTCCCAGCGCTCGATCTACGCCACATTCGCGAAGACCCTGAGCGACGATCATCACTATGCGCGGGTTTCCGATCTGCTGAGTCGCGGCAAGCTGCGCCATGCCCGGGCCGCCATGTCGCTGACCGACCTCGGGCCCGCCTTCCAGGCGGCTGTCGCCGCGCGGATGCAGATGATCTCGAAGCGGACGCGCCGCAATGTCGCCCTGGTTCTCAAGGCGATCGCCAAGGTGCCTGCCAAGCTTCGCGATGACGAGGATTTCAAGCTCGCGTTGATCCAGTGGAACCGGCGGGCCAAACGGGAGACGGAGGTCGTGCGCCTGCTGGAGACCGCGCCCCGGAAGCCGTCCAACCCGGACCGCTGGTGGAAGGAGCGCGAGAGCGCCGTTCGCGGCGCCATCGCCGATCGCAAATACGCCTTGGCCTATCGGCTGGCTTCGGACCACCGGCAGAAAGGCGCCGACGACGAGGCCATGGCGGAGTTCATAGCCGGCTTCATCGCGCTGCGGCTGGTCCGGAAGCCCGCCAAGGCCGCCCCTCATTTCACGCGCGGCCTCGAGGTCTCGAACAGTTCCTGGAACATCGCCCAGATGACCTATTGGCGCGGCAGAACCGCCGAAGCACTCGGCGACGCGGCGACCGCCCGCGCCTCTTACGAAGACGCCGCGCGCTTCGGCCACACGATCTATGGCCAGTTGGCGACCAAGCGGCTCGGCTGGGCCTGGATATCCCTGGTGACGCCCGACGGGAAGGCGCCCGCCGAAACATTCTGGCGGGACGACCTGCTGCGGGCCGCCGACCTGCTCACCCGCATCGGCGAGAAGCGCCTCGGCTATACCTTGGCGATCCGGGTCATGCAGAACCGGGCGCAAACGGCCGCCCAGCAGCGATTCATGGTGGGCTGGATCGCGGACCGGTTCGGCGAGGGCGACCGCCGGCTCAAGACCCTCGTGCGGGTGTCCAAATATGCCCAGTATCAGGGCTTCCCCCTCGCCTTCGAGGGCTATCCGACGATCGACCTGCCCGCCGCCAATAGCGCCGAACCCGCCATGGTCTATGCGCTGATCCGCCAGGAGAGTGAGTTCCATGCCGCGGCCCGAAGCTGGGTCGGGGCGCGCGGGCTCATGCAGCTCATGCATTTCACGGCCCGGATGGAGGCGCGCGACAACAAGCTGCGCTATTCGCTGAGCCGGCTGACGACCGATCCCGCCTACAACCTGCGTCTGGGCACGGCCCATGTCCGGCGCCTGCTGGACGCCTTCGACGGCGCCTATCCGCTGATTCTCGCCGCCTACAACGCCGGCTCGAGCCGCGCCGACCGCTGGCTGAAGGACCACGGCGATCCCCGCACGGACGCGAGACTGGACTGGATCGACTGGATCGAAATGATCCCGTTCAACGAAACCCGCAACTACGTCAAGCGGGTGCTGGAAGCGATCCCGATCTACCGGCTCAAGCTCGACGACAGCTTCGACGCCCGCCGGCTCACCCGCTACTGGTCCGCTCCCAAACGAAAGCCAAAGCAGGATTGCGCGTGGCTCGCGTCACGCCGGGCGCCACAGGTGGCGGAAAGAGCGGAAAAGGACATTGCGCCGGCTGTCGTGATGCCGACCCTGCCGACGGTCATCCGTGGCCACCGCAAGAAGGCCGCCAAGCGTGCCAAGATGAATCCGTCCGGCCTGGAGTTGGTCTACCGCCGGCCCCACGACAACATTCCCGGTAGGCCCGACTGCCCCGCCAACTAGCTGCGGTCGTTTTCGATTGAGCTTGGGGACGCGTTGCGGGCACGATGACGACCCCGGCGGGCGGGCGACCGCGCGCGTCCCTAAGTTCGCGAGCCCGACATGACCGCCAGACTGGACAATATCGAAGCCTGCGTCTTCGACGCCTACGGCACCCTGTTCGATTTCAATTCCGCCGCCGCCCGCTGCCGCGACGCCCTCGGCGACAAGGCCGACGCCCTTTCCGCCATGTGGCGGGACAAGCAGATCCAGTATACGTGGCTGCGCAGCCTGATGGGACAATACACCCCGTTCTGGACCGTCACCGGCGAGGCCCTCGACTTCACGATGGAGACGCTCGGCATCGACGACCCGCCGCTCCGGGAGCAGCTGATGGACTGCTACCTGCACATCGACGCGTTCGATGAGGTGAAGGACGTCCTGTCGACCCTCAAACGCGCCGGTTTGAAAACCGCCATCCTTTCCAACGGCACGCCGGAAATGCTCGAGGGCGGCATCCGGCGGGCGGGCATCGGAGATCTGCTCGACGGCGTCTATTCGGTCGAGGAGGTGGGGATCTTCAAGACCCATCCCAGCGTCTACCAGCTTGCGGTCGACCACCTGGGCATCCCGGCCGACCGGATTAGCTTCCAGTCGTCGAACGGCTGGGACGCGGTCGGTGGCGCGGCCTTCGGCTTCAAGGTCGTCTGGGTCAACCGCTATGGCCAGCGGCCCGAACGCCTGCCGTCCCAGCCCGACATCGTGCTGACGAGCCTGGCCGACTATCCCGCCGTGCTGGGCCTGTGAGCGCGGCGGAAGTGGCCGAGTACGCCGAGCGGCGCTACACGTCGCAGGACGGCCTTTCGCTCTATTTCCGGGACTATGGCGACGCCGCGTCGCCGCGCCGGCCGGTACTCTGCCTGCCCGGCCTGACCCGGAATTCCAAGGACTTCGCGGCTATCGCGGCGCGTCTGGCGCCCGAGCGCCGGGTGGTCTGCCCCGACCTGCGCGGCCGGGGCCGCTCGGACCACGATCCGAATCCCTTGAACTATCTGCCAGCCACCTACGTCAACGACATCCGCCACCTGATTGCCGTCTGCGGGCTGCACGGCATCGCCGTCATCGGCACGTCGCTCGGCGGATTGCTGGCGATGGGTCTCGGCGTCGCCGCGCCAGGCGCGATCGCCGGCGTGGTCCTGAACGACGTCGGGCCGGAGATCACCCCGGCCGCCGCCGAGCTGATCATCGACTATGTCTCGAACGACAAGCCCCAGCCCGACTTCGACGGCGCGCTCGCGGCAACCCGCGAACGGTTCGCCGAGTTCGACGCCTGGGACGACGCGGCGCTGCGGGACGTCGCGGAGGCTACCTATTGTCTCGGCGAGGATGGCCTGTGGCATTTCGACTGGGACACGAAGCTCGCCGAACCCCTGCGTAACGGCACCGCCAACCATGACCTGTGGGCCCTGTTCACGGCGATCCGGAACGTGCCGGTTCTCGCGATCCGGGGCGACAGGTCGGACCTGCTGCCCGAGACGGGCCTCGAGGCCATGAAAAGGGAACATCCGGACCTGGACACCGCCGTGGTCGCGGGCGTCGGCCACGCACCCCGCCTGAGCGAACCCGAGTCGGTCGAGGCCATCGACCGGTTCCTGGCGCGGCTGGATACCGGCCATGCCGCCTGAGGCGCCGTCCTACGACGCCATCGTCGATGCGTGCCGGATCCTGCGCGGCCGCGCCGTCGTCACGCCGCTGATCCGGTCTGCGGTCCTTGATGCCGCCACGGGTGGGCGGGTCGCGATAAAGGCGGAATCGCTGCAGGTGAGCGGCTCATTCAAGTATCGCGGCGCCTATACCGCAATCGCCCGGCTGAGTTCAGCGGCGCGGTCCCGGGGCGTCGTCGCCTATTCGTCGGGCAATCATGCCAAGGCGGTGGCGCAGGCCGCCCGCGATTTCGGCTGTCCGGCGACCATCGTCATGCCGGCCGACGCGCCGGGCACGAAAATGGCGGGCACGCGGGCCGCCGGCGCGGAGATCGTCACCTATGACCGCCGCACCGGAGATCGCGAGGCCATCGCCGGGCGGATCGCCGAGGAAACCGGCCGGTCGATAATCCATCCCTACGACCATCCGGACACAATATGCGGCCAGGGAACGGTCGGGCTCGAGATCGCCGATCAATGCCGGCTTGCTGGCTTCTCGCCTGAAGCGGTGCTGGTGCCGTGCAGCGGCGGCGGATTGATTGCCGGGGTCGCCCTCGCGCTGGAGACGAAGCTGCCCGGTGCGCGGTGCTGGGCCGCCGAACCCGACGCCTTTGACGATACCCGCCGCTCGCTCGAGGCCGGCGGCCGGGTCGCGGTGCCGACCGCGGGCGTCTCGATCTGCGATGCGTTGCAGTCGCCGATGCCCGGGCAGCTCACTTTCGAGATAAATCGGCGCTTGCTGGCCGGGGCTGTCGTGGCGCGCGACGACGAGGTGCTCCGCGCGATGCGGTTCGCCGCAGACCATCTGAAGCTGGTTCTGGAGCCGGGCGGAGCGATCGCCCTCGCCGCGCTGCTGGCCGGCCGGATCGAGGCAGCCGGCCGGGACATCGTCGTGATCTGCTCGGGCGCCAATGTCGACCCGGCAATGCTGCGCCGGGCCCTGGCGGACGACTCACCCCTGGCCGGAAGTCGGTCCGGCCGAAACCCGACGACGGAAACCGCCGGCTAGCTGGCCGACGCCGCCTTGTTGCCGCCGGTGCCGGAGACCTCGGACAGGAGCGGCTTGTTGGCCGCCTGGGGTGCCTGCGGAGGCTTGCCCTGCGGCGGCTGGCTGGCGGGCACCGACGCCGCGTGCTCGACCGGCATACCGGCGCGGCGGGCCGACTTGCCCTCGAACTGCGCACCGCTCTCGATCGAGAGCACGTCATGAGCCACGTCGCCGCGGACATGGGCGCTGCGCGCGATGACCACCGTGCGGGCGTTGATCTCGCCGTTCAGCGTGCCGCTGACGTGGACCTCGTCGGCGGTGATCGATCCCTCGACCACGCCGTTCTCGCCGATCGTCAGGCTGCGGGCCTCGATATCGCCTTCGACCCGGCCGTCGATCTGGACATCGCCTTCACAGGCCAGGTTACCGGTGACCTGCAGGCCTTCACTGATGATCGACGGCATGGCGGCGGCCTTCTGCTGTGATTTGGGCCTGGCGGCAGGCGCCTCGGCAGGCTTCGGGGTCACGCTTGCCTCCGGTTGCGGCGGCGTCGATCGCACTTTGGACTTGTCGCGTGAGAACACTTTGGGCCTCGTTTCAAAAGGTTACCAGACAACGCCTACTTCCGAGCGCAATTTACCCACCCCCTCGAACGAACTCAAAGAATAAGACTTAATTCATTGAAAACTAAAATAATACCGCCTCAAGGGCTAGCCCTTGAAGATGTACTTCCCGGCGGTAATAAATTTCATCGGATTGTGCGGACGGCCCTCGAAAATAACCTCGTAATGCACGTGAGGACCAGTGCTTCGGCCGGACGTTCCCAGCAGCCCTATCTTGTCCCGGAAGCCGACCTTCTGCCCCTTGGTGACGAGCAGCTTCTTCATGTGGGCGTAGCGGGTCCGGACCCCCATGCCGTGATCGATCTCGATCATCCAGCCATAGCCGCCGCGCCAGCCGGCGAAGACGACGACCCCGCGCGCGGTTGCGAGGACGGGGGTGTTGATCAGATACGCGAAATCCAGGCCGTTGTGGCGGGAAATCCGGCCGGTGACCGGATCCCGTCGCCCGCCGAAACCGCTCGATTTCCGATAATGGTCCAACGGCGCGATCAGCGGCAGGCTGGCGATGACTGTCTGCAGCTTCTGCCATCTGTCGAGGCGCTGCTGCAGGCGGGCCGCCTGCATCGCGAAAGCGTCGCCCGGATCGGTCGAGGCGACCACGGTTTCCTCGGGCCCGCCCTGGCCGTTCCGGGTCAGGCCCCGGACCAGCTTGTCCGGATCGAGGCCGGTCATGGCGACGACCTTTTCGATCTCCTCGATGCGCCGCGACGTCTTCCGGTCGAGCTGCGCAAGCAACTCTCCCTTGCCGGCGAGGCTTCGCTGCATCGCATCCAGGCGCTTGCGCAGGCCATCCTGCTCCTGCTCCAGCGCGATCTTGTCCTTGAGCAGGCGACTGACCTTCTTCGTCGGCGGCGCGAGTTCGGCGACTTTCCGGTCGACCCGGTTCCAGCCGAGCGCCGGCGACACGCTCTGGGGCTGGAAGGCGTCCTGCGGGTTGGCGCGGCGCATCCGAACCTCGGCGATTTCCGCCTCCTTGTCGCGCAGGACGCGGTCATAGGTGACGAAATAGAAGGTCGCGAAGGCCGACCACATCAGGGCGGCGGTGACGACGAAAAAGGCGCTAATCTGTGCTTTTTGAGAAAGCCGGAAATAATTGACCCGGCCGTGTGCCCGATAATGGAACTCGCGCTCAGGAAACAGACTGAGAAAGCGCGCGTAAAGGTTCGTGATCCGCGTCATCACCCGTTCCAATGCCCGTTACCCCTACTGCGCCGACATCCCGGGCGACGCAACGACCTCGTTCACCCCTTTGGCGGGCGATTTTCCCTGCCAGGGCAAGCCCGGCACGCGCCCGGATCCATTTTTGGTTCCTCCCGTGGCGCGGGACTGCGGATATCTGGGATCCGCCTATTTTGGCGAGGTCGCTAAATTCCCAAGTCTCTGGATACCATCGCCGGGCCGCCCGAACAACGAAGAAAGTCGCCGCCGATCCGCCACCCGGCGCGGCGGCGAGTGCGGAACTTCGCGGTCCATTGCGTCGAGAACGTGGCCGAGATCAGGCCGTGCGATGGTTTCCCGAAGCCTGCGACAAACTGGTATCCGGGCGACAAACCGGTAGCCGGGGCGCCCGCATTGCCACCATGTTCCCGCGCGATTGGTCCCTCGATACGATTCGACTAGCTTTCCCCGATGCATCGACCAGAACCCCAGGTGGCGGCTGCCGCGCCGATCCCGCCGGCTGAGCCCAAACGCCCCGCGTCTCTCGCGCGCCTGCTGGTGCTCGTCGGCAATGTCGGCATCGGCCTGATGGGAATGACCATCTGCCTGCCGTCGTTGCCGGCCTGGGAAACCGTGTTCTCGACAACCACCGCCGACGTCCAGCTGACCTACAGCGCCTATTTGCTGGCCTTCGCGTCGATGCAGCTCCTGTGCGGGCCGTTGTCGGACCGGTTCGGGCGACGGCCCGTCCTGCTTGCCGGTCTGGTCGTCGTCGTTGCCGGCAGCGTCCTCGCCGCCTTCGCCCAGACGATCGAGGTCCTGATCGCCGCCCGCGCCATCCAGGCCGGCGGGGCGACGGCGGGAATGGTCGTCGGGCGAGCTCTGGTCCAGGACATGTTCGACGGATCCGACCGGACCCGGGTGCTGGCCTACATGGGGATCGCCATGGGCGCGACGCCGCCGGTCTTCATCCTGCTCGGCGGCTATCTCCACACCTATTTGGGGTGGCAGGCGACCTTTGTGTTCCTGGCCGCGGCCGCCGCCCTTCTCCTCGCCGCTTCAGCCCTGGTCCTGCCCCGTGTCCCGCGCAGGACCGCCGCGCGCGGCGCACCCCGGCAGGGCGTTTTGTCGGTCTACGGCATGCTGCTGCGCAACCGGCCGTTCCTGCTCTACGCCTTGACGGTGGCCGGCTGCTCGACCGGCTTCTATGCCTTCCTGGCCGGGACGCCAACCGTGCTCAACCGTCTCGGCGTCGCGCCGGAATCGGTGGGCTGGTACATCCTGTTCAGCACCGGCGCCTATATCCTCGGCAACCTCCTGACCACCCGGATCGTCCACCGGGTCGGAGAGCGGCGCCTGCTCGGCATCGGCGAGGTGGTGGCGATAATCGGGCCGATCCTGGCGCTGTCGATCGGCTTGAGCGGCAATGAATCGGCGGCAATCTTTCTCCTGCCGCTGATCCTGATGGGATTCGGGCACGGCATGGTTATTCCGCCCTCGCTGACCGGAGCGATCGGCCAGTATCCGGACCATGCGGGAGCCGCGGCCGCGCTGTCGGGGTCGATGCAGCAGGCGGGAGGCGCCATTGCGGCCTACGCCCTCGGGCTGTTCGCGGTGATATCCCAGACGTCCATGGGGATCGTCCTGGTCGCCGTTTCCACCGTGGCCGCCGTGTCGGTTACCGCCCTGCTGCTCCGGCAGCCGGCGACCTGACCGTTCAACGGACGATACAAAGAGGTTCCTGCCGATGGCGAATGGCCGCCCCTACATCCATCGCACCCAGGTCCGGTTCTCCCAGACCGATCCCGCAGGCTACGTCTTCTATCCGCGCTTCTTCGAGATGTTCCAGGCCGCGGTCGAGGACTGGTTCTACGAGGAGTTGGAGGTCGACTATGCCGACATGTTCCGCGGCGGCCATGGATTGCCGACGGCGCATACCGAATGCGATTTCATCAATCCCTGCCGGCTTGGAGACCTGCTGGAACTGACGGTCATCCTCAAGAAGATCGGCAAGACCTCGATTACCCTCCGGTTCGAAGGCCGCGTCGGCGATACGCTGTGCCTGAAGGCGCTTCACATCCTGGTGTTCATCGACACCGGCGACGGCCGCCCGCGGCAAATCCCCGAAACCGTGAGGGAGCGGCTCGACCTCTACGCGGCGAAAACGGGCGACCCGGCCGGCTGACCGCCGTCGGGCGGCCCGCTCAATTCATCAATCGGGGCAGCCACAGGGCGATGTCGGGGACGACGATGATCAGCGCCAGTGCGAGAAGGCTGGCGATCACGAAGGGCCAGACGCCGGCGAAGATCGCCCACAGGCTGATGTCCTCGAGGACCGTCTTGACCACGAAGACATTCATCCCGATCGGAGGCGTGATCAGGCCGATCTCGACCACGATGATCGCCACGATTCCGAACCAGATCAGATCGATCCCCATCGGGGTCAGCACGGCCGCGAAGATCGGCACCGTCAGCAGCAGCATCGCCAGGCTGTCGAAGATGCAGCCCAGCACGAGATAGATCAGGCACATCGCGATCACGACGCCGATCGGCGAGACGTCGAGCGCCTCGATGAAGTCGACCATCGCGCTGGTCATGCCCGCCAGGTTCACGAAGTTGGAGAAGACCAGCGCGCCGAAGGCGACAAAGAAGATCATGCCGGCGGTCACGCCCGCTTCGATCAGCGATTCGACGAAGGCCGCCCACGGCATTCGCCGCCGCCCGATCGCGAAGACCAGTGCGCCCATGGCGCCGATGCCGGCCGCCTCGGTCGGCGTGAAGATGCCGAGATAGATGCCGCCGAGCACCAGGATGAACAGGGCGACCACCGCCCAGACACGTCCCAGCAGCGGCCAGCGCGCGCGCCAGGGCAGCCGCTCGCCCCGCGGACCGAGCGACGGCTTGATGGCGGTGACCAGCGCGATCGAGGCCATATAGGCGAAGATCAGCAGGATGCCCGGAACCACCCCCGCAATGAACAGCTTGCCGATGTCGGACTCGGTCAGAATACCGTAGATCACCATCGGCACGCTGGGCGGGATCAGGATGCCGAGCGTTCCCCCGGCCGCGACCGATCCGGCGGCGAGACTGTCGGCATAGCCGAACCGCCGCATCGAGGGCATGGCGACCTTCGCCATCGTCGCCGCGGTCGCAAGCGAGCTTCCCGAAACCGCCGCGAAGGCGCCGCAGGCGGCGATGGTCGCCATCGCCATGCCGCCGCGCCGGTGGCCCAGCCACGCATTGGCGGCGTCGTAGAGGTCTTCCGACAACTGGGCGCGGTGGATGAAGGTGCCCATCAGGATGAACAACGGCAGCACGGAGAAGCCGTAATTCATGCTCAGGTCCATGATCTGCTGGCCCGACATCTCGATCGCGGGGCCGAGGCCACCGCGCACATAGGCGAAGCCGCCCAGGCCGACGATCAGCAGCGAAAAGCCCAGCGGCACGCCGAGAAAGCAGATGATGAACAGGACGACGAAACCGATGACCGACTCGAGCATGGCGGGGTCCCGGCCTCAGGCCGTCTTGCCGGCGTCGCCGCCGGCTTTGTGACGCAGGAAGTGCCAGACCATGGCGAACTGTATCCCGACCGCGATCAGCGACAGCGCGCACATGAAGAAGGCGATCGGAAAAATCCGCCACTCGAGGAAGCCGGTGACCTGCTGGCTCGACTGCAGGGATTCCGCCTGGCGCCACATCAAAAAGGCGATCAGCAACAGAGCGGCGATGCTGACGACCGACACGCCGACCTTCTGGATCAGGCCACGCCGTCCGACGAAGAACTTCTCGAAGATCGAGACGACGATATGTCCCTCCGCCCAGGTGACCAGCGGCAACGACGTGAAGATCAGGATCGCGAGCATGAACTGAACGATCTCGAAGCCGCCCGGGATCGGCGCGCTGAACAGGTAGCGCAGGAAGACGTCGACGAAGATCAGGGCCATCATCGCGAAGAGATCCAGAGCGATGAGAGCGCGCAACGCACCGCTCAGGGCACGGGGAAGCTCGACCTCGCCGCGGGTCGGCTCCGTGCCGAGTTCGGTCTCACTCATCGGGATCGGTTCCGCAAGCCGGCAAGCCGGTCAGCCAAGCGAGGCCAGGACATCCGATACCCGATCGATTGCCGCAGCCTGATGTGGCTCCAGCGCTCCAATGCTGCCGTCGGGCGGCAGGAACGGATCTGAGACTTGGGTGCGGTGTCCGGACAGGCATTCGAGGACGGCGAGCGCGTGGAAGGGAACGGTGTGAAGGCTGTAACCGCCTTCATGAAGCATCACGAGCCTTCCCCCGCAAGCGTCGTCTGCCTGCAATTTCACTATCTGGGCCATCCGGCGGAAACTCTCGCTGGTCAAGTTCATGCGGGCGAGCGGATCGAACAAGCCCGCGTCGAAGCCGCAGGCGACGATGATCAGATCGGGAGCGAACTTCCGGAGCGCCGGCACGACGACGCGCTCGAGCGCGGCGATATAGGCGCCCTCTCCGCTGCCGCCGGGCAACGGGATATTGATGTTGCAACCCAGACCGTCTCCTTCGCCGACCTCGGTGGCGGGTCCCGACCCGGGCGGAAACGCGCCGTCCTGATGGAGCGATACGGTGAGGACCCTCGGGTCCTGCCAGAAGATCGCCTGGGTGCCGTTGCCGTGATGGGCGTCCCAGTCGACGATCGCGACCCGCTCGAGACCGCGCGCCTCGATCGCGTGGAGCGCCGCGATGGAACCGTTGGCGAAGACACAGAACCCTTTGCCCTCGCCGGGCTCGGCATGGTGCCCGGGCGGGCGGATCAGCGCGTAGGCATTCTCCACCGTACCGTCGATCACCGCGTCGACGGCCGCGATGGCGCCGCCGGCGGCCAACGCGGCGATGTCATAGCCGTTCTTGCCGATATGGGTGGTCGCGCGCGCGGCGATATTGCCGCCGCCCCGTTCGCTGACCTCGCGAATATAGGAGAGATACTCCGGCGTATGGGCACGAAGGAGCTCGGCCTCGGTCGCCGCCCGCGCCGGAATCGGCGTGAGTCGCGCGGTCAGACCGCTGGCGTCGAGCAGATTCTTGATCCGGCGCTTGCCCTCGGCGCTCTCCAGATGCGGGGTCGGTTCCACCCACGGGCTCGGCGGGCCGAACTGGTTGCCCGAATCGTGCCACATGTAGCGCTCGTCCCAGACCAGGCCCGTGCTCATGATCGCTCCCCGCGGTCGATGGAGTGAAAGCCGGACCGGCCGTGACGTCGGCCGGTCCGGTCCCGAAGCCTTCGGTCGACTACTTGCCGGCAGCCGCGGCCTTGGCGGTCGCCTTGTAGAAATCCAGGGCGGCCTTGCCGTCGACGCCCGATTTCCTGGCCTGCGCGATCCAGGCGGCCTGCATCGGCGTCCACGCCGCGCGCACCTCGTCGGCGAACGCGCCCTCGGCTGCGTTGATACTCTTGCCTTCCGCCTTGAACGTCGCGAGGGCCTTCTTCTCCAGTTCGTCCAGCAGGCTCATCTTGCGCGCGAAGGCCTCGCCGGAAACGCTCATGACGCCCTTCTGATCCGCGGGTGACAGGGCATCCCACGTCTTCTGGTTCATGAACATCGAGAAGGTGGCCGTGAAGATCGCGCCCGGGAAGATGGTGCAGGACTTGGCGAACTTATCGACCTTGAAGCCCTGGACATCGAACATGGATATGCCCGTAAACCCGTCGACCGTGCCTTTGGAGATCAGCGGATACATGCGCACCGCCGGGCCAGGGACGATGGTGACCCCAAGGACCCCCAATGCCTTCGCGGAATAACCGGGCAGCGACCACATCTTAAGTTTCCGGATGTCGGAAACCGACTTTATCGGGCCCTTCAGGCTGCACGAAATGCCACCGGGATTGCTCGCGAAGCCGAGCAGCTTGACGCCCGGGAACTGGTTCTTGGTCTTGAAGAACTTTTCATAGGTCCGCCACAGCGCGACCGAGTTGGCCTCGGATGTGGTGAAGATCAGCGGCAGCATGCTGACCTGGATCAGCGGTGCCGTCTTCTGCAGGAAGCCGTTGAAGGTGTGGGCGACGTCGACGATGTTCTTGCGCACCGCATCGTAGAGGCGCGGCGGCGGCGCCGCCGGGCTCGGCAGCACCTTGACCGTGACCCGGCCCTTGGTCGCCTTGGCGACATCCTTTGCCCAGCCGTTGACGATCTGGGCGTTGTAGGGATGGTTCGGCCCGCCGCCGATGATGCTGTAGACCAGCTCCTTGGCGGTCGCCGGGGCGGCGAAGGTGGCGGCCGCCGTGACGGCGGCGGCGGCTAGTGACAGACTGCGGCAACGTCCCATGATGCACTCTCCCTGTTGAGAAGGCTTGGTTGTGGCTAGCGCCCGTCGACGGTCTCCAGTGCCGTCGTTATGGCGCCGAGCGCCGTATCGACATGCTCGCGCCGGAACACGAGCGGTGGCGAAATGATCATCTTGTTGCCCTGGATCCGCAGCATCGCCCCCTGCTCTCGGCAGACGCGCTGGACCTCCAGACAGAACGGATCGTTCGGCGGGTACGGCTCCTTGGTCGCCTTGTCGCGGACGAACTCGATGCCAAGCATCAGTCCGCAGCCCCGGACGTCGCCGACCGACGGGAAACGGTCCCGGATCGTCTCGAGCCCTTCCAGGAAATAGGCGCCCTGCTTTCGGGCATTGCCCGTCAGGTCTTCGCTCTCGACGATGTCGAGGTTGGCAAGCGCCGCCGCGCAGGCGACCGGATGGCCCGAGTAGGTATAGCCGTGCATGATCGCGGCGAGCGGGTGGTCACGCTCCCACGCCGCCGCGACCCGGGCGTTGACCGCCGTCGCGCCGAGCGGGACATAGCCCGAGTTGATGCCCTTGGCGAAGCACATGATGTCCGGCTTCACGCCCCAGTGGCGGCTGCCGAACAGGGTGCCGGTACGGCCGAACCCGGTGACGATCTCGTCGGCGATGAACAGAATGTCGTACTGGTCGCAGACCTCGCGCAGGCGCGGCCAGAAGTTCGGCGGCGGCACGATCAGGCCGCCCGCCCCCTGAATCGGCTCGGCGATAAAGGCCGCCACCGTCTCCGCGCCCTGGTTCTCGATCTCGCGGGCGAGCAGTTGGGCGCAGAGCTCGCCCAGTTCCTCGTGATCGTCCGTGAAGGGATTGCGGTAGAGATAGGGCCCCTCGACCTGGTGAAAGCCCTGGAGGAGCGGCTCGTAGGCCAACCGCCACAAGGGGTTGCCGCTCGCCGACATGCCGCCGAAATGGACCCCGTGATAGCCGTTCTTGAGCGAGAAGATCTTGGTCTTGGTGCCGCGCCCCTCGAGCTTCCAGAACTGGCGGGCTAGCTTGAGCGCCGTCTCGACAGCGTCGGAGCCGCCGGAGGAGAACATGACCCGGACCATCCCTTCCGGCGCCAACATCTCTGTCAGCCGCGCCGACAGCGAGATTGAGGGCGGGTTCGAGGTATTTCCGAAGGTGGCGTAGTAGGCGACCTTGTCCAACTGGTCGGCGATCGCCTTTTTGATCTCCGGACGATTGTGGCCGACGTTGACGTTCCAGAGTCCGGCCGCGCAGTCGAGAAATTCGTTCCCGTCGATGTCCTTGATATGGACGCCGTCCGCCTCGGCGATGATCAGCGGCGGCTCCTTGGCCGACGCTTTCGGGTCGGTCATCGGGTGCCAGACATGCCGGGCATTCTGCTCGATCACGAAGTTGGCGTCCGTCACCCCTGCGCGACGGCTCCCCGAATCATCCGGCATCCCGACCCCCCTTGTTGATATATTATCAATCATGTTGTTATTATTGAAATATGTTGCGCGAGATTCCGGTACCTGTCAACGAAGCTTCGCGATGAAGACGCTACGCAAGGCCCTCACGATCCTCAGACAGCTCGCCCAGGCCAACGGCGCGCTGGGCGTGACCGATCTCAGCATGGCGACCGGCCTCGACAAGGCGATCGTCCATCGGGCGCTCAAGGCCTTCGTCGACGAGAGACTCGTCGCCCAGGACCCGGCGTCGCGAAAATATCGGTTGGGCCCTGGTTGGCTGCAGATGGCGGGCAGCCATCTGGCGCAACTCCAGCCGGTAGAGGTCGCCAAGCCGCACCTGTTGCGCCTGTGGGCGGACACCAACGAGACCATCAACCTTTCGGTCCAGCATGATCTCGAGGTCATGCGGGTCCTGGCCTTCGAGAGCCGGATGAACGTCCGGGTGGCCTCGCGCCTGGGCGAAGTCGCGCCGCTCAGCTGCACGGCGGCCGGCAAGGTGTTCCTGGCGTTCGGGCCGGCCACGCTGTTCGACCAGATGATCGCCGCGGGCCTGGAACCCCGCCAGCCCAAGGCGATCACCGATCCCGAGCGCATGCGCGAGGAAATCGCCCTCACCCGACGGCGCGGCTACGGCACGGATCTAGAGGAATCGGACCTGGACTATTCCGCCATCGGCGCGCCGGTCATCGACCACGACGGGCGCTGCGTCGCCGCCGTGGCCATCGCCATGCCGGTGCGGCGCTATCAGGTGGCCGACATCGGCCAATTGGTGGAGCAGCTGATCGACTGCGTCCAGGCCATTTCACAGGATCTGGGCGGCAGATTGCCGCCGGCCGGATAGCGGCGCGAGCGCGGACGGCAAATAGGCTTGCCGCCCGTGCAGCCCGTACTGTTAGGCGGCCCTGTCGAGCTTGAAGTCGTAGTCCAGCAGCCACTTGCCGTGAGGCATCTCCGCCTTCTGCTTCTCGGCGTCGGGCAGCGGAAGATAGTCGACGACCAGCGAATCCTTCACGCCGAACACGGTGTCGGTTTCGAGATATTCGTCGCCGCGGGTGTAGAGCTCGGTGGTCACGGTCGAGTGACCGTCCGCCGACACGATGAAATGGAGGTGGGCCGGGCGCATATTGTGGCGGCCCATCTTGCGCAGCATCTCGCCGACCGGGCCGTCGATGGGGATCGGATAGCCGGCGGGCTTCACGGTCTTGAACCAGTAGCTGCCGTCGGCCCCGGTGCGGAACCGGCCGCGCAGATTCATGTCGGGCTGGTCGGGGTCCTGCTCCTCGTAGAGCCCGCTGGGCGCTGCCTGCCAGACGTCGAGCACGGCGCCTTCGATCGGCGCGCCGTCCGCCGACAACACACGGCCGCGGATCAGCGCCGCTTCGCCGGCGACCGGGCCGGAGATATCGGACCCGTTGTCGAACATCGGCGCGTTCTCCCGATAGAACGGGCCGAGGACGCTGCTCTCGGTCGAGCCCGGCTCCTTCCGGTTGGTGATGGCGTCGACGAGCATCGACACGCCGAGCGTATCGGACAGCAGGATGAATTCCTGGCGCTTGTCATCGCACATCTGACCGGTCCGGGTCAGGAAGTCGATCGCCACCCCCCACTCGCTCATGGTGATCTCGGCGTCCCGGACGAAACCGTGCAGGTGCTGGATCAGCTTGGACATGATCTCCTTGAAGCGCGCGTCTTCGACCGCGCCAAGCCGCTCAATCGCGATCTCGGTGATGTTCTCCTCGGAAAAATCGATGGCCATGAGCTTGCTCTCCCTGGGTTGTCTGGGTCCATCGACCCGGCCGGCGATACGAGGATCGCCGGACGGGTCGGAACCGGCATGGTGTTTGGGTGATGGCCACATTCTGTGCGCGGCCGGGCCGGGGCGTCCAGACCCGTGTGGCGAAATGAGTCAGAATTGCGCCGGACCGTCTGCCGGCGGTGCCGGATCCCGGCTGTCAGACCCCAAGCCAGGTGTGCTTGACATCCTCGGCATCGCGCAGCGCGTCGCCGGTGCCATCCCACCGCATCTGTCCCTTTCCCAGGATGTAGACGTGGTCGGCAAGCTGGGTGGCGAAGGCGAAATTCTTCTCGACCAGCAACATGGTCATCCCCTCGGCCTTCAGCCGCTCCAGGGTCCGGTATATCTCCTGGACGATCAGGGGGGCGAGCCCCTCGCCCGGCTCGTCGAGCAGCAGCAGCCGCGGGTCCGTCACCAGCGCCCGGGCGATCGCCAGCATCTGCTGTTCGCCGCCGGAAAGCTGGGCCCCGCCGTTCGCCTGGCGCTCGGCGAGCCTCGGAAACAGCTCGAACACGCGTTCGAGGGTCCAGCCGTCCGGACCGGGCTTCCGGGCGATGGTCAGATTCTCGCGCACGGAGAGCGAGGGAAAGATGTTCCGGGTCTCGGGCACCAGCGCAATACCCCGCCGGGCGATCTCGTAGGTCTTGGTGCCGGACACATCCTCGCCGTCGAAGGTGACGGTGCCGCGCCGCGCCGGCGTCAGCCGCATGATCGAGCGCAGGGTGGTCGTCTTCCCCGCACCGTTGCGGCCCATCAGGCTGACCACCGACCCGGGAGCGATCGACAGGTCGACGCCCTGGAGGATGTGGCTCGCTCCATAGTAGGTGTGCAGGCCCTCGACCCTGAGCAGCACGCCGGTCATGCCGCGTCGGTTCCCAGATAGATTTCCCGGACGACCGCCGACTGCCGAATCTCGTTCGGTGTCCCGACGGCGACGACCTGGCCGTAGTCGAGGACCGTGATCGAGTGTGCGAGGTCGAAGACGACGTCCATATCGTGCTCGACCAGCAGGATCGTCAGCTCGGCCGGCAGACCGGCGATCAGCGCCTTCATCGCGCCGGTCTCTTCGGGGCTCATGCCCGATGTCGGCTCGTCGAGCAGCAGCACCTTGGGCCGGCCGACCAGCGCCAGGCCGATCTCCAGCTGGCGCTGGGTGCCATAGGACAGGTGCTTGACGGTGGTTTCGAGATCGTCGGCCAGGCCGACCAGTTCGGCGACGTCGACGGCGCGCCCGCTCAACGCCTTGTCGCGACCGAAGGACCGCCAGAACACCCGCATCCGCCGGTCGGCGACCAGGATCGCCGTCGCCAGGCTCTCCAAAACGGTCATGTCGGCGAAAAGGTTGTTCTTCTGGAAGCTGCGCGCCAGCCCGGCCCGGGCGCGGCGGTCCGGCGACAGTGCCGTCACCGCTTGGCCATCCAGCTTGATCGTACCCGCGTCCGCCTTGAGTTCGCCCGAGAGCAGATTGAAGAAGGTCGTCTTGCCGGCGCCGTTCGGGCCGATCACCGCCGCGCGCTCGCCGGCGGCCAGCGACAGGTCGACGCCGTCGGTCACGATCAGCGAGCCGAACGCCTTGCGCAGGCCGGCGACCTCAAGCATCGGCGCGGACATCGGCCTCCTCATCGAGCGGTTGATGCAACTTCCGCTTACGCTTGCGCGAGCCGGCGAGGGTCCTCAAGCGGCCGTAGATGCCGTCGGGCGCAAAGATCACGATGACGATGAAGGTGAGTCCCATCCAGAATTGCCAGTGCGTCGTCAGCGATTCCACACCCTTGTGGAACAGGACGAACAGAAAGGTGCCGATCACGGGCCCTACCAGAGTTCCCATGCCGCCCACGATAACGATGATCAGCCCCTCGCCCGACTTGATCCAGTAGGAGACATTCGGGTGGAGGAATTCCGTGCTCTGGACGTGCAGCGCTCCCGCCAGGGCAGCAACGGCGCCCGCCACCGTGAAGGCCGCCACCTTGTACACCCCGACGGGGCAGCCGAGCGCCCTCACCCGGTTCTCGTTCTGGCGGATCGCGCCCAGCGTCTGACCGAACGGCGTGCGCACCAGCCATTCGAAGAGCAGGTAGATCAAGAGCGCGATCACCAGAACGAATAGGCAAAAGGTGAGCTGGTCGTCGAGATCGATTCCGATACTGGAAAGGTCGAGCCGAATGGTCCCGGCCACGGACAACCCGTCGTCGCCGCCGAACGGGCGCCGCGCCTTGAATGCCCAAGAGTAGAACAGCATCGACATCGCCAGGGTGACCATGATGAAGAAAACACCCGACACCCGCGTCACCAGCATCCCCACGATCACGGCGACGACCGCCCCGGCCAGGATGGCGAGTGGCATCGCGATCGACACGGGGATGCCCTGGATATGCGCGATCCAGACCAGGGAATAGGCGCCAACTCCCATGAAGCCGGCATGGCCAAGCGTGATCAGGCCGGTATAGCCGACCAGAAAGTCGATCCCGACCACGAAGATAAGCAGGATCCCGATCTCGGTCAGGATTTCGAGCCAGTAGTGGTTGGCGACTGGCGCGCCCACGAAGGCGGCGCCGAACAGGAGGATGAGGATGACCGCGCGTAGCGGGTCGCGCTTGGTGATGCGGGCGGGGATCAATGCGCGCCGCTCCGGGTGGGCAACAGACCGCGCGGGCGGAACAGCAGGACCAGGGCCATCAACAGATAGATCAGGAAGGAAGAAAGCTGCGGGATCAGGACGGGGCCGAAGGTGTCGGCCATGCCGACGACCAGCGCTCCCAGGATCGCGCCCTTCAAGCTACCCGGCCCGCCGATGACGACGACGATGAGCACGGGGATCAGGATCTCGATATCCATGCCTGGCGTCACCGTGAAAACAGGGGCGGCGACGACTCCGCCCAGGCCGGCCAGGAAGGTGCCGACGCAGAAGGTGATGAAGAAGGCCCGGTCGATATTGATGCCGAGCAGCATGGCCGTCTCGCGATCGTCGACGCCGGCGCGCACGACCGCGCCCAATCTCGTCCGCTCCAGGCCGAAGTAGAGCAGCACGACGGTCAAGAGCCCGATACCGATGATGAACAGTCTGTAGGCCGGGAAAGTCTGCCCGAAGACCGGGACCGAGAAGGCCAGCAGCGCCGGTTCGGGCACGGAGTGGAAACCGTTTCCCCAGATCATCCGGACAAGGTCGAAGCCCACGAACAGCAGGCCGAACGTGACCAGGGCCTGGATCATGTGGTTGCCGCGAATACGCTTGAGCAGCGTCTCGTAGAATACGATCCCGATCAGCACGACGAGGAGCGGCGCGACGACGAGCGCGACCCAGAAATCGCCCGTCAGCCTGCTGACCATCAACGCGAAATAGGCGCCGAACATATAGAAGGTCGCATGGGCGAGGTTGAGGACGTCGAGCAGTCCGAAGACCACCGATAGCCCGACCGCCAGCATGAACAACAGCATGGACAGCTGAAGGCCGTTGAGGAGCTGAATGCCGAGGAAGTTAAGGTCCAAGTCCCCTCCGTGAAGTCACGCCGAACGAAGCGGACCGGGCGCCGCCCGCAAAACTATGCGGCGGCAACCCGGCCCAGGCAAGTCAACGCGGCCGGAAACCGGCCAGTTCAGGCGTCACACCCACCATTGCATGACGTAGTCATACGGTCCTTCGCGGTTTACGAGATCGACCCGTTGCAGGGCGATCTTGTAGCCGTCCGGCGTCTTCTTGAGGTAGTGCCGGTACTTGCCCGTGAAATTGCGTACCTGGTAGCGGAAATACTCCGCGCAGTGGAAGCGCGAGCGGACGATCACGTCGCCATTCGCCTCTACCTTCTCGACGATCACGTTCGAGACGACGTGGCACAGACGGTTGTGCGGGCTCTGGCTGTGCGCGTGCGGATGAGTGTTCCGCCGGATGCGCATCCGCATGATGTCCAGATTCTCCCAGAAGATGTTGGGCACACCTTCGCCGTCCTCCTGATCCTCCCGGGCCGGCATCCAGTAGTGGCCGTCCTCGGTGAACAGGGCGAGCCAGTCGTCCCATTCGGCCTCGTCGAGGATTTCCGCCTGCCGAAAGAGGAACCGCTCGACGGCCAGCTGGGTCTCGACGGACACCTCGGTGAGGGCGAACCGGTCGCTCTCGACCAGTTTCAGGGCTGCTTCTCCCATGGTCCTAGGCCCCTTTCCCGTTGGCGGTCATGTAGGTCTTCCAGGCCTGCATCATGTGACGCAGCGGCAGTTCGCTCATCGAATCCGGCGCCGAATGCCACACGCCGTCCTCCTGATAGTCGCGACCGTAGTCGCGATGCAGGCTGACCCAGTCGCCGCCGTCCGATTCGAGGCCCTGCTGGCACTTCCACCAGTTGAACAGGTCGTCGGCGTTGACCATCGTCGACGGCGAATTGACCAGGTAGTAGTAGCCCAGCGCCCGCTGATAGATCGCCTCGTTGGCGCCCTTCAGCCGGAAATGCCAGATCTCGGTCATCGTCTTGTTCGGACCGAGCGGCCGGATCGTCCGCAGCTGCTGCAGCGGCGGCTGGATGGACAGGCAGGGATAGACCAGCACATGGTGCAGGTCGACCGCCAGGATCTCCTCGGCCTTCTCCTCGCCGTAAGCCTCGTACATCCGCTTGACGTACTCGTTGGTGTCCGGGTCGGTCGGACGCAGGCCCATGTAACCTTCCAGGGTCGCGTGGCCGTTGGGATAACCGACCGTGCCGAACTTGGTCCAACCGTCGAAGCCGATCCGCTTGAAATCAGACAGGAAGCCATAGGCCATCGGCGGCTCTTCGCCGTGCTTCTTGATGTCCGACTCGACGGTGAGCGCGGCGTGGCCGGTCGACTCATGGGTCACACCGGGGTGCGAGGAGTCGAGCTGGTTTTCCAGGAAGATCTTCCAGTTCGACTGCTGGACCATGCGGAAGCAGTCGCCGACGACCTCGATTTCCTTGCCGGGGGCGCGGTCGACGAGCTGGTCGAAGGCCAGCTTGGAACCCGCGAGATGGTCCTCCAGCGACTGGCCTTCCTCGGCCAGCGAGGCGAACCAGAAGCCCCGGTAGTTGTCGACCCGCGGCGGTTTCTTCATGTGAAACTGCGGATCGTTGATGTCGAAGTTGGTGCCGTCGTAGCCCTGCATCGCCGGCATGTTGTTCAGCTTGCCGTCGAGGTGGAACATCCAGGCATGGTAGGAGCAGCGCAGGCCGCGCCGGGCGTTGCCGGAGTGGGCCGTGCACAGCTTCGCGCCCCGGTGCGGACACCGGTTGTAGAGCACGTGAATCTCGCCGTTGGCGTCCCGCGTCATGATCATCGGCTGGCGGCCGACCTGCGCGAGATAATAATCGCCCGGGTTCTTCACCTGGCTTTCGTGCCCGATATAGACCCACAGCGTCTCGAAGATCCGCTCCATCTCCAGATCGAAGATGTCGGGATCGACATAGGCCTTGCGGTGGACCCTGTCGGGCTCCACCAGCTTGGCAATTTCGTCGTTGGACCAAGTCATCAGAAATCCTCCGTTACCGGGCGAACCCCGGCCTGCCGTCTTGCGGATGGTTGCCGCTGAGGCCGCCCCGGCTATGCCGGCACGCCTCGATCGGATGGCGGATATTGGTCTTGCGCCTGCCGGCGCGGCTATCCCCGGCGTGCGGAGAATAGCCCGACGGTGCAGAAATCCAGCCGAACTGTCGGTGGAACGGGCCTACCCGCCCTGGGCGAGCGTTTCGGAAGGCAATTCGCCGAACCGTTCGCGATAGGATTTGGCGAACTTCGACAGATGATTGAAGCCGTTCGACAGAGCCACATCCGTGACCGAGACGCCGCCCGCCGCGCCCCGGCGCAGCTCCGCGTGGGCGCGATCGAGCCGGACCGAGCGCAGGTAGGCCATGGGCGACTGGCCGCAATGCCGGCGGAACCCTTCGTAGAGGCTGCGCACGCTCACGCCGGCGACGGCCACGATATCGTCGAGCGAGACCGGCGATCCCGCTTCGGCATGAATGTATTCGATCGCACGCTTGACGTAGGCCGGCTTCGGCGCCTCGGGCGCGCGGATCAGATGTGAATAGTTGCTCGGCACCGTCTCGAGCAGCAGCTGGATCAGCAGCCTCTCGGCGCTGTGCGCGGTGTTGCGCCCGACAAGGGCGGTGCTGCCCTGATCGAGGTCGTTGTAGATCAGCTTGGTCACATTCGCCAGGCTGGCTGTCCAGGAATCGATCGGCCGCGGCTCTTGGTCGAAGCTGATCGGTTCCGCCACCGGCCGGCGGATCATCTCCTCGAGCGCCTCTTCCACCGAATGCTGGCGAATCTTCACGAACAGCTGCCGGCCGTCGCTGCACCAGCGCTTGATGTGGGGCTCGCCCGAATTGCAGACGTAAAGATGCCCCGCGCCGAACGGGCGCGTCTCGCCGTCGCTGCGCAGTTCGGCCCGCCCGAACAGATTGATCTCGAACAGATACATGCCGGGAAGTTCGGGCACGTGGATGCGCGCCTCGCCGCCATACATGCTGTAGGTCAGTTCGTGGAGGGTCAAGGTTCCGCACCGGGCATGACGGTGCCGGAAGACCACCGGCTCGCACTCGTCATTGCGATGTTCGAGCGCGTGCGGCGACAGGCGCGCCGCCATGTGGGCGCGCGATTGTTCGACGTCGTTCGACTCGAACAAGGGACTCCATAACTCGCCCGGCTGGCCCAGGCGCAATCCCGGCTCACCCGCCATCATCGCTGTCCTCTTACCTCGACGAAGGCCATCGCATTGTCATCCTAGCATCAAATTTTTGTCGCCGACACCGCCGCTTGCTCCGAAATACGCAGCAATCTTCGGCGCTACCGGTCGTCGTCCCGCAGATTGTCGATCATCTTGCGCAGGATCATCTTCAGGGTATCGATCTCGCTGCCCGTCAGCCCCGCCACGGCACGCTCGTTCTGTGCGACGATCAGCGGCCAGACCCCCTCCAGGGTCCGCCAGCCCGCCGCGGTCATCCAGACTTCGATGGTACGCTTGTCGCCCGCCCGGGGAACGCGTTTGACGAGCTTGTCCTCGACCAGCTGGTCCAGCGCCCGGCTCAGCGTGGTGCGTTCGACCGCGGTCAGCTTCGCCAGGGTCCCGATCGGGCACCCGTCCCGATTGGTCAGCGCCGCCAACACCCGATACTTGGGATTGGTCAGGCCGTATTCGTGAAAGATGTCGGCAAGCTGGCGGTTGCGCCGGCCATAGGCCTGACCGAACAGATAGAAGATATGCTGTTCGAGGTCGAAGTCGGCCAAGGGGCCGGTGCTGCGATCGGCGGGCGCCTCGTCCTCGGCCGCCCGGGTGTCACCGCGGGCCACACCACCGCGCCGTTCCGCCATGCTTCCTCCCTGTTGTCGGGCCGCGGTCCGAATGCCGGCCCGCCTCGGGTGAGCGCTCCCGAAAGCGAGCGGCCCGTCGGCATCAAAGCTGGATGGCGAAAACGCGTAAAGAGCGTTCACGGGCGGCCGGCAATCTGCGGCATTCCCTACTCCGCCGCCTGGGCGGTTCGATCCTGGGCCGCGACCAACCGGTCGACGATCCGGCGCGCCCGGATGTGGCCGCCGTCCGCGTTGATATCGATCACGGGCCGGCCCGGATTGCGGTCCATCACCACCTGGACAGCCTCGACCGCGGCACGGTCTTCTTCGAAGATCTGCGCGACCCGGTCGGCAAAGGGTTGGTCCATCTCCGGCTCGCGGCTGAAGTTCCGCGCCAGCGCCCAGAAGTACCAGCAGGTCTTTTCGGTCTCGGGCGTGATGACGTTGAGGTTGCGGCCCTCAACGCCCTGACTGCGGTCGCCGTCGAGCCCGCCCGTGCCGGCAGGCGCAACGCCGACCTCGAGCGCCAGATTGGCCGGCGGGCGATAGTGGATGACCTGCCATCGGTCGCACCGGACGTCGTCGGCGGCGCCCTTGGCGTTCATCAGCGCGGCCTTCCAGAAGGGCGCAGGCTCGTGATCGGGGATCAGGCGCTGGACCTTGACCCAGTCATCGCCTCCCTCGACCGTGATCGGGTGTTCGACCACCGCCTGGTTCCCCAGGCTGGTCCGGTGGATGTAATTTTCATGGGTCAGGTCGAGGAGGTTGTCGCTGATCAGCAGATAATTGCAGCGGACATAGGTGGTCCCGCCGCTCGAACTCCAGTCCGGATGGTCGTTGGGCGCGAACATTTCGGGGATGTCCGCGGGGTCGGCCCGCTCGGCAACCCCCGGCCAGACCCAGATCCAGCCATGCTGCTCGACCACCGGATAAGAGCGGACGCGCGCGCGCGGCGGGATATTCGGCTGGCCCGGGATCTCCACGCACTTGCCCGTGCCGTCGAAGCGGAGACCGTGGTAACCGCAGCGCACGGTACCCTGCTCCATCCAGCCCTTGGACAACGGCATCTCGCGGTGGCAGCAGCGGTCCTCGAGGGCGACCGCGTCACCCGCCTCGTCCCGGAACAGGACCATCGGCTCGCCGCATATGGTCCGGGCCAGCGGCGTCTCTCCACTTACTTCCCGCGGCCAAGCCGCGACATACCAGGCGTCCATGATAAAGGGCATCGCATCCCCCGTCGGCTGGGACCACCCGGGACAAGCCTCCGAGTGACCGGGCAATCATGTCAGTTTGCACATAAACCCTAAAAGCCCATGCCGAGAGGCGTCAAGCAATAATGTGAATACTCACATATTGATCGCGTTCGCCGACGCTCAGGGCCGCTTCGTGTTGGCCGCCGAAGCGAATCCGTCGACTCCCAGTTGCTTGCGCAGGCCGGCGGTCGGCTCGATCCGTTCCGCATCGATCGGAATGCCCATCGAATCGGCGACCCGGTCCAGCCCCTCGTAGGCCGCGACGACGGCTGCCGAATCGACCAGGGCTTCGTCCCCCAGCCTGTCGGCGACCTCCCGGCGAACCGGCGCCAGTTCGGCCTCGTCGCGGGTCAGGAAAGCGTCCGCGAACCGGACCAGCAAACGTCCGTGCGCAATGCCCCCGTCGCCGTCGCCCTTGCCGAGCACGACATCCAGATCGATCGTCTCACCATCATGTTCGCCGCTCGCACGGAGCAGGGCCGCATGGCTGGTGGTTCAATAGGCACACTGATTGATCGCGGAGACCCGGGCCGACAGAAGCTCGATCTGCGCCCGGTTGATCGCCCGGTACCTGCCGCCGAAATCGCGGATGGCGGTCATCCCGGGAAGATACTGGGCGGTAACGACATCGAAAAATCCGATGGCCGCCTGCGGCACCAGGGACAACGCCTTGCAGACATTGGTCGCGCCGTGGTCGTAGAGCCCCGTCTCGTCCTCGGTGACGTCCTCGGGCAGGACCCACGGCACCCAGGCCGGGCCCTGCTTGGCGCCGACGGGGCGACGCCGGGTCGGCTCTCCGGGAAGCGGCTCGGGCAGGTCCCTCAAAGGCAGCCCCATCGCCCGCGCGAAACCATCGACCGCCAGAGTCGTACAGGCGACGCCAATCGCCTCGACATAGTCTGTCTCGGGCATGCCCGCGTCGATAACGCCCTTGAACCAGCCGTGGGACAGCCGGCTCGGGTCGGTCATGACGCGATGGATAGTGTCGATGAGGGCGTCCGGCAGGCCGCCCTGGGTGTCATGCCGGCCCTGGACCGCGTTTGGGGACAGGGCCTGCTTGCGCTGCCGGCACAGATCGCAGTCGAAGGCCCGCCGGCTTTCGGCCGCGATGGCGACGCGGGTCGCACCGTCGAGCCAAGTCCCCGGCTCCGCCAGCCGCCGCCATGTTCGCCGGTGGGACTCGATCAGGTCCTGCCGGACCGCGACCGGCGAGTCGTCATAGGAAAGGGTGGCCATCGCTTGTCCTCCACATTGGTCCGCGACGGCCACCCGTTAAGCCGTCCTCCCAGACGGGTATGCCTAGAGCTTGCAGCCGTTCGGCGGATCCTGAACGTTCGCGATGGTGTCGAGCACCTTGTAGGACGGCTTGCCGCCGTCGTTGATGACCTCGACCATGTAGATGTTCTGGATCACGTTGTTGGTCTTCGGATCGATCCGCATCGGGCCGCGCGGGCCGTTGTAGGTGATGCTCCGCAGCGCCTCGATCATCGCCTTGCCGTCCTTCGGCTTGGAACCGAGCTTGTCCAGCGTCTGGATGACCATCTTGACCGCGTCATAGCCGTTGATGGTGACCTCGTCCGGATCGCGCTTCGTCTTTGCCTTGAAAGCCGCACGGAACTTGGCGTTCGCCGGGTTGTCGAGCTGCGGGATGTAGTTGATCGGTCCCTTGAAGCCGACACCCGACAGACCCTGCGCCGGCGCGAGCAGCGGGCCGACCGTCCAGGCCGGACCGGTCAACAGAATCTGACCCTTCAATCCGAACTTGTCGTACTGGCGGACGAACTGGATACCCATGCCGCCCGGGAAGAAGACGTAGATCGCATCCGGCTTGGCCGCCCGTGCCTTGGCGAGGTACGGGCCGAAGTCCTTGGTCGAGAACGGCGGGAAATCCTGGCCGACGATCTTGCCGCCGGCCTTCTCGAACGGACCCCGGAAGTTCTTTACCAGGTCATGTCCGCCGACATAGTCGGCCGCCATGGCATAGACCTTCTTGACGCCGTTCTTGAACAGCCAGGGGCCGCTGTCGCGGACGATCTGATCGTTGGAGAAGGAGACCCGGATGACCCAGGGGCTGCAGCGCTTGCCGGTCAGCATGTCGGCGCCGCCGTTGATGATCACCAGCGGCGTTTTCCCGCGAACGGCAATCGGAACGATCGGAATGGCGAGACCCGAGGTGAGGCCGCCCATGAGCAGGTCGACCTTCTCGTCGCTGATCAGCTTCTTCGCCTTGGCGACGGCTTCCGGCGGCTTGTTGTTGTCGTTCTCGAAGATCAGCTTGATGTCGAGTCCGCCGGCTTTGCCCTTGTGCTCGGCGAGGGCCATTTTCATGGCCGTTTCCATCGACTTCGCATAGATGCCGAACGGCGGCGCATAGGGAAGAATAACGCCGATCTTGTAGTCGGCGGCAGCCGCGGGCTGCGTCAGCCCTCCCGCCAACGCGGCGATGGCAAAGAGTTTCACACTGCGTTTCATCGCACTCTCCCTGTGACGGTCTCAAGGACCAAAGGTCGCGACTGAAAACCTTCACTCCCGGATGCGGCGCACGTCCCAGTCGACCCAGGCTGCGAACGCGCGCACGACCGCATCACATGAAGGCGCACCGGGCACAGTGGGGCTTGTCCTGTCTACACGCTATCCCGAGGCTGCAGCCAATAGCCCGCCCCTGCAGAATCCGGGGCCGCGCATTTGGCTGTGCGTTGCATTAGACTGCCCGCCGTGCCAAGAGGTCTGGCACTATCCAACGCATGGCGGACGGCATGAAACTGCACTGGCCGACCTCGATCGATGAAGCGGTGGCGCTGCTCGGTGCCGACGAAGGCGCCCGGCCCCATGCCGGCGGCGCGACCCTGGTCGCGATGATGAACGCCGACCTGCTGGCCCCTTCCTCGCTTGTCTTTTTGCGCCGGATCGAGGCCCTGACGGGCATCGAACGCAAAGCCGACGGCGCCGTGGTGATCGGCGCCATGACGACCCACGATACTGTCGAACATTCCGGGGACTTCGGACCCGGCCAGGATGTCGTTCGCCTGGCCGCGGCCCGCATTGCCCATCCGCCGATCCGAGCGGTGGGCACGATCGGTGGCTCGATCGCCCACGCCGATCCCGCGGCCGACTACCCCGCCGCCCTGGTCGCGGCCAATGCTCGGGTGATCTGCGTCGGGGCGAACGGCGAGCGCGAGATTCCCGCGGCCGAGTTCTTCGCCGACTATTTCGAGACCGCGCTCGCCCCCGGCGAAATCGTACGCGCGGTGGCGGTCCCGCCGGCGCCCGAAGGATCGGCCGCGATCTACGACAAGCTCGCCCGGGTCGAGGGCGACTACGCCATCGTTTCCGTCGCCGCCGTGATCGCCATGAAGGACGGCGTGTGCACCCACGCCCGGCTCGTCGGAGGCGCCTGCGCGGCGACGCCGCTGCGGGTGCCTGCCGCCGAGGCGCGGCTGGTCGGC